>NZ_CP149511.1:903516-1204688 GCF_040126305.1 Pararhizobium sp. A13
AGGGCGTGTTGAGGAAGAGCTCGACGTTGGTCAATTCCGAGGTATCAAGCCAAGTGTCGGCGGCTGGGCCCGGATCATTGGCCACAACACCATCTTTGTAGATGACCGAGACCCATTGGCGCATGGTTTCCAGATCAAATAAGCGGAACCCGTAGAGGAGATAAAATGAAATCCCCGGATGCCAGCACCCCTGTCGAGCGGCTGAAAATTGGCTTTGTTCTCGCGAAATCCTTCACTCTCTCTGCGTTTGCACTGTTTGTAGACACGCTGCGCCTTGCCAGTGACGAATTCGACAGGTCGGGCCGCGTTCTCGCCGATTGGGAGGTGCTCGGCAGTACGCGGCATCTCATAACATCGAGCTGCGGTGTCAAAGTCGCACCGACGTCGGATTTTGTCGACCCGAGCCAGTTTCACTACATTGTGGTGGTCGGCGGCCTGCTGAACAACGAGTTTTCGATCGATCTCGACACAGCAACCTTCTTAAAGAAGGCAGCCTCAAAAAACGTAAAGCTGATCGGGGTATGCACCGGCTCTTTCATCCTTGCCGAAATCGGTCTCATGCGGGAGCACCGGACATGCGTTAGCTGGCTTCATTACAACGCGTTTCGCGAGCGCTTCCCCGACCATCAAGTTCGGTCTGACAGGATATTCAATCTCGACAGAACAAGAGGTTCGTGCGCGGGGGGAAGCAGCGCTGCGGACATGGCGGCTTCGATCGTGCGACGTCACATCAGCAAGGAGGCCGAGCGGAATGCTCTTGAGGTTCTGCATATAGAAAAGGCGCGCACCGCCCTCGCGATTCAAACTCGCAAGCCCCTATCGATCGAATGCAAGGATCCCAGAATTAGAGCCGTGCTGATCATGATGGAGCAGCATATCGAGGGAACTGTTCCTATCCACGAGCTCGCGGCATCGGTTGGTCTTTCCAGGAGACAACTCGAGCGCCTCTTCATGGGTGAAACCAAAAGCTCTCCTGCTCTGGTTTATCGACGTGTGCGGATGGAGCGGGCAAAGCAACTGCTCATCAGAACCAAATCATCGTTGATTGAAATTGCCCTCGAAGTTGGCTTCGAGAATGCGTCGCACTTCTCTCGGGCCTTTTCGCAAACATTCGGACAAAGCCCCACGAAACTTCGCGCCGCCGAATTGAATTGAATCGAATTTGCTGCTTTTAGAGGACCCTGATCGAGGACGCACGTTATTCCCTCAGTCAGATTTGTTATGTCTTCCGGCAGAGGAACGCGAGCTCAGCTCCGTGCACTCCTCGATACGGCTCTTAAGAAAGCGCCTCTTCGCCGGACCGGCCGTTTTTTTGCGACACTCCCTCAAAATCGAAGCCCAACCCGGATAACCCGTTCATATCAAGTCGGCGGCCAAGAAGAGGTTGAAATTCAGACGCACCGAGGAACAAGCCGCTGCCGTGGATGCATTCCTGAAGGGCAGTCCCTGAAGATCAATGCCTTTGCTGGAAGGGGAACAACATCGACCCTACAGCTCTTCGTCTTGCATACCTTCGTCCACGTCGCAGCGAAGCGCCGGCATCTCCGGTTTAGTGTATTTCGGTCACCTTGGAATCCCGATTTTAACCGGCAAACCTTTCCATATCGAAGCCACCAGTTGCTGGCGTGATGTTCAGGCGATCTGTCTTAACCAGACTTGCGTCCTCATGGCGGGTATTGGTTAGCATCACGGTGACGCCGACGGCCATAGCAAAGCCGAATGCAAGATATAATGTCTTCCACAGCATCGAAAGAACTCCTGTTAACTACGCTTTTGAATATAAGATCCGATTAAGAATTCCGTACCTAAATCGCCAGTTTTCAGCTAACCAGTTGCCCGGCCCGTGTCGCAATTCGCTCGAAGGTGTCACGAACTGGTTCGCGCATCTGAAAAGCGCGACGTAGCGGAGAGGGTAGCAGCGCCTTCAAATGCTCCCGGCCAGAGTCCAGGCTCACGATTGGCGCGCAAGGCGTCATCGCCGTATGCGAAGCAAAGGGATAGAGACGCGCAAATTCAGCGAAGTTCGTGAAATCCTCGTGGTTGCGGTCCTGGAGCAAGAATGTTTCGGCGGGAGCGCCTTCGGCCAGAATCACATCGTGGCTATCAAGTACGATGTGGAAATATTCGATCGTCTCGGTGTCTGCCGGAAGGACATGCGCGATCGAAATTCCATTGACCAGATCCTTTGCCCTGATGAGAACGCCGCCGATGAAAAGAGCGTGACCGGGCGAGATATAGAGGTCCCTGTGGGGGGTCCGCTCATCGAGCGCGTGTTGTGCAACCCGGATCGGTATCACGCTGTTCCACGCCTGGCCGCCGCGTTTGTAGACACTGTGGCCGATCCATTTGACCGCCCTGGCTTCGCCGCGTACCGTCTCAACGAGATCGCCGGGCCGAAGATCCTCAATGCAGACCTCGCCCGTCGGAGTCTTGATGGATGTGCCTCGCAGAAAGCACATCGGGCTACCCCCGGACTGGCCATGCCCCCCGGAGTTGCCTCCGGGCTTGCCGTCATGTTTCCACCACTTCTTTCCCTTGGCCTGGGCGACCAACGGAAACATTGCCGCCGCCGCACCAACCAGCCCGACAAAATGCCGCCGCGCGCGATTGTGCAGATTTGGTTCGTTGCCTGGCATCGTCCTCTCCTCATCGGTTTTGCGCCGGTGAACACGCAGGGCCTCGATTTTGCATCAGGTGCGACTGTCAGGATATCGCCCTTTTCGTGCAAGCTCGGTAACTCTCGCGGATAGCTGGGGCGCGCAGCCTGCGGAATGACGCATTCCTTTGATGGAGGGCTTCTACCAATGGAAGTAGACCGTACCTCGCTACGCGCCTGGGGAGGTGCCAGGAGGCAAGCGGACACGATCAGCGCTTCCTTCTCAGCTGGTGACTACCCTGTGCTGATCCCCTCCGATCATCATCGCGTCGGATCAAACAGCATCAGGTGGGGCGAAGAAGCAATTCATATGGTCTTCGGTTGGATAAAGACAAATGTGATAGTTTTCATCGCCGGAGGGAATCTCGTCTCCATAGGGGACAAAAAATGCGTGGTATCTGGTCGCGAGATGATGGTCTCCAGGATGAATGAAAACGGAAAATCCGTGCGTGGCACGGGTTACGTCAGAGCTCGGTATCGCTTCGCAATGTCCACCCGCGTCACTGGCTTTGCAGCATGCGGGCGGGTAGACCCAACCGCTGCTGGCCTGGTGAGCATCGCTCTTGACGGTGAAGCCGACCAATATGGCTGCGCAGAGGATTGCCGGCGCCGTCAACGTTGTGAAAGGCATCTGACTGCTCCGATTGACATCTCGCCTGAACAAATGAATTCTGCGCTGATTGTTCTGCGATAGAGGCGAGGCCCGCGCCGCGGTGACAGCCCGGGCCTCTTGTCGCCTCTTCCAGCGATGATGGCGGCGACTTGTAGAGGCTCTGTGAGGGGCTCGACAAAAACCTCCAGCCGATCGAAAGGAGGTTGCGGCTCTGACCGGCGATTGTATTTTAGCAAGTTGAAATATATGCACAATATCAAGAGCTATCATCATGATGACGGTTCGCGAGCGAACGACGTTTGACGTCATGCACGCCACTCTACGCCTGCCGTGTAGGAGAAAGGTGCTCGTTGGTGTCCGGGCCATCCAAAAGGTGCACGCTGGCCTAACATGGCATACAACGAGATCATCAATCCGGATGGGCCCTTCGATGGTCGGCGCCGTCGACTTCAAGGGCTGCCCGATTTTCAACACCATAGGGACTCGCAGTCTGGTGACGACGTAGCCGCCAGCCCGAGGTCATTTGAAGTGGGCTAAACCCTTTCGTTTCGGCGAGACATCCATCTTCGTCCAGATCAGGGTCCATGCGTCTTTGCCGCCCTCGTTGTGCGTGTAGCGGCCGTGGCCTGCGATCTCGTTGCCTTCCGCGCCGGCAATGATCCAGTCGGGTGGCGCCTGACCAGGCATGCTTAGAATCCGCAGCACGTCTTGCATCTCCCCCAGCGTGGTGACTCTCCGGATATCCTCCCTTCCTCTGGCTTTGATCGTCCAAGCATAGTGGGTCATGGCGCTGCCGCCGGCCAGTCGTTGGACGGGTCAGGGTCGCCGGAGGGGGCGGGATCAAGTTCTTCCATTTCGTCGGCAGGGTCGGGGTCTTCCGCGTAGGCGATCCGTAAGTCCTTCAGCACCGCCTCCATAGCGTTGATCGTCTCGATCGTGCCCCAGCCCTTCGTGTTCGCGTCTGCGACGACCTGCTGCATGGCGCCTTCAACGGCCTCCTGGCAGGCAAGTTGACGATCTGCGTGGCTAACCGGATGTTTTGCTGCCTCGATTTTCATTGTACCCTCCTTTCGCAATGAAACATGAGGAGAGCCTAAATTGTTCCTTGGAAGACAAGTCGGACAAGATAGGTCGGGCCGACCTCGCGGCTAGTTCCGCGGGTTCGACCTTCCGTCCCAATAGTCAGCGGCCAGGTGCTCCCCGCAGCGCCATTCCGTTATTCCCCGGACGCGCTCCTTCCCAAACGACCCCCATTTAATGCAGCCGGGATAGTCGCACCAGTGCTCGAATTGGACGGGCGCGGCTGGCATGGTGGCGGTTCGGTCGTCGCGCATTTCGCTATTCCTAAAGCAGCTCGGGCTCTTCCGGATCGATCTCTTCGATGATGTCTGGGCTGTCGTTTTTGGGCGATCCCACGTTTCTGCCGATCTTCCACATGGTCATTAGCTCGGGCGGAAACGGTTTCATCAGGTCGTGGGGATCCTCGTCACTCGAAATCCAGTGCTCATAGCCTTCCGGGTGGAGCAGCACCGGCATGCGATCATGGATGGTCGCCATCATCTCGTTGGGCTCGCAGGTGATGATGGCAAACGACCGAATGTCTTCTCCCGTCTGCGGGTCGCGCCAATATTCCCAGATGCCGGCCAGCGCAAAGGGCGCACCCGACTTCAGGGCGATCGCGTAGGGCTGCTTGTTCTTGCCGGTGCCATAGATGTCCTTCCATTCGAAGAAACCATCGATTGGCACCAGGCAGCGGCGTGAGCGATAGGCCGCCTTGAACAGGCCGTTCGTCGAGATGGTTTCGCATCGGACGTTGATCGGCGGTGGCCGGCCACCGCCCTTGGCATCCTTCGCCCACCGCGGGATCAGACCCCATCGGGCCGAAACGAACACCGGCCCAAACAGGTCGGGATCGCGAATTACGTCCCTGATGATGATCGGATAGGTTTGCGTGGGGGCGCCGTTGTAGCGCGGGAACTGATTGGCGAGACCTTCGACGCCCTCGCTGCGGGCGAAGGAAAACGCCCGCATCAGGCCTTCAAGCGTGCTTTTGATGTAGACGCGACCGCACATGGCTTTCTCCCATTTATGCCGACTTGGCGCGGTTTAGGTCGGTCACGGCTTTATAGCACCGTTCGACGCGACACGCCGCCTGGCGCATCGTTTCTTCCCACCCGCTGGCCGGACATTCCCGCCGCATTCTCGAGCCCGGATAACCGAGCAACCAGAACCATTTGTCATTCTGCTGGATATTATCGATGCGAAAGATGCGGCCGATCGGCAACTCCTTGTCGAAGCCGATGAAATCATCATCCGCTTTTCCCGACCATGTGCGGTGCCATCTATAGGACGGCTGCTCGCCGGCCGGGATGACATCCCACATCTTCCATCCGTTCGAAAGAGATGCCGTGCACTGCGGCTCGCGTTCGATTTCAACCGCGGTAAAGGACTGCAGCAGGTCCAGCGTAATCTGTTGCGTCAATTTATGGCGCGCGGCTTCAGCCTCATTGGTATCGTCACTGGCGATGCGGAAAGCTTCGGCTTCGGGGAAGGCAAGAAGCAAAGCCTCAATCCGCTTTGCGACTGTGGCCGCTTCCACGGCTTTGCCGGCATCTTCGAGGACGACCTGCTGCAAGATCCTTATTGCCATCTCCCGCGCGACAAACGGCATGATCTCGAGCTTGCGCCGCTTGCCGACAGCAAAGCCAGCATAGTCACGCCGGGTCTGACGGCTCAGAAGGTTGAAATGAATGCCGACAGCCTGACGGATCGCCTCAGATGGCGGTATCTCGTACATGGATGTTTACTCGACGTCCCGATCAAGACTTGGTGTCCAACCACGGGTAAAGCCGATGCTCATTGCACTCTGGGTTAGGGCAAGCTGCTCGCGCAGATGACGGCAGTCTTTGAGAAGCGTGCCGATCGTGGCGCGAACATCGCCTTCGTGAAACGCCAGCGCCGCGGCGATCTCATCGGCCGGCTCTAAGAATTGAGCGTCATGCACAGTAGCGCTGATCATAGGCACGGCTTCTCCTTTCCAGTGTCAAAGACAGTGGATATCCGGTGGACAGATGTTCAGATTGGCGGCCGCATCACCAAAGATGTTCCCATTATGTTCTCGCTTAGGCTGGAGTCAACCCCGAAGCTACATCAAATCGCGCAATCCCCCTCGTCTCCCCGCTCGATCCGATCGGGAAGCTCCCCGGTAGCGAATTGTCTCTGACTCGAACGGTTCTCAAGAACAAAAGTACCGAAATGCGTTCATGGCCCGGGCAGGATACTGACTGCCATACCGATCGCTCCCCCCGGGCTTGAGTTCACGACCTCGCAACAAGATCGGCCGCTGCACCGTAATCGCGCCGCGCGGTGACGCCCGTTGATCGGTATCAAACGCTGCTGAGAAGGAGGCTGGTTTCGCTGTTCGCGACGCCGTCGATCACGCGCACTTCACGCAGAACCCGGTCGAAATCCGCAAGGCTCGCCGCCCGAATATTGGCGACAAGATCCCAGTTGCCGTTGGTCGTGTGCAAAGCAGAGATTTCCGTCAGACCGCGCAGCTTGCGGATGACCTGCGTCGTCGATTTACCGACGACCTCGATCATCATTACCGCATGCACCGCATTGACGTCGTAATCCTCCCTCACCCGCACGGTAAAACCGAGCAACGTACCTGTCTCGATCAGGCGATCGAGCCGGTTTTGCACAGTACCGCGCGCAACGCCGAGTGCATCGGAGAGCTTCGTCAGCGAGGCGCGTCCGTCGGCTCGAAGATGGGCGATGATGCGGCGATCCAGATGGTCAGGCGAGTATTTCGCGATCTCCATGTCATCTCCTCCGAGGTGATAATTTCGTACAAATGATCTGATCATATTGCGCAATCTTATGCCGGATTTAGCACAGATTTGACCTTTCGGCCAACACGTCCGATCGCTAGCATTTCCTGATCAAGCCTATGCAGGAGGAACCCAATGATGCCGTCACCCCTTCCCTCGGAAAAAGCGCTCGTACCATTCGTCAGCGTCGAGAACATGATGCGCCTCGTGCATCGCATTGGCATCGAAACCATGCTGACCGAACTCACCGACGTTATCGAGGCCGATTTCCGCCGCTGGGAGCTGTTCGACAAGACGCCGCGGGTGGCCTCCCATTCCCGCGAAGGCGTGATCGAATTGATGCCGACGTCGGATGGCGAGATCTACAGCTTCAAATATGTGAACGGCCACCCGAAAAACATGGCGCAAGGCCTGCAGACGGTCACCGCTTTTGGCCTTCTGGCGGAAGTATCAACCGGCTATCCGGTACTTTTGACGGAAATGACACTGCTGACAGCGCTTCGGACTGCCGCCACCTCGGCAATGGCTGCACGGCACCTCGCGCCGAAGGATGCCCGCACGATGGCTATGATCGGCAATGGCGCGCAGGCGGAGTTTCAGGCGCTCGCCATGAAAGCTGTGTGCGGCATCGACCACCTCCGGCTGTACGACATCGATCCGCTGGCGACGTCCAAAATGGTTCGCAACCTCTCCGGCTCGGGCTTGACGGTGACCACCTGTACCTCGTCCCAATCGGCGATCGAAGGCGCCGAGATCATCACCACCTGCACTGCGGACAAGCAGTATGCCACGATCCTGAGCGACAACATGGTTGGCGCCGGCGTCCACATCAATGCCATCGGCGGTGACTGCCCCGGCAAGACAGAACTGCATCGCGATATCCTGCTGCGCGCTGACACTTTTGTCGAATATCCGCCCCAGACCCGCATCGAGGGCGAGATTCAGCAGATGGATCCGGACTATCCCGTCACCGAATTCTGGCGGGTCATTACCGGTCAGGCCCCAGGCCGCCGCGATGCCAGGCAGATCACCCTCTTCGACAGCGTCGGCTTTGCGATCGAGGATTTTTCCGCCCTTCGGTACGTCCGCGACAAACTCAAGGGAACCGGACTTTACCAGGAACTCGACATCATCGCCGATCCCGACGATCCACGCGATCTGTTTGGTATGCTGCAGCGGGCGAAGCAGGCCTAGGAGGAGCACAACGATGCCAAGACATTTCCCATACTCCATCCAGGCACCCTCTGCAGTCGTCATGGTCCGGCCTCACCACTTTACGGTGAATACCGAGACGGCCATCGACAACCTGTTCCAGTCCAGCCCGGATACGAAGGAAGACCTTTCATTGGCCGCCTATGACGAAATCGCCAGGGCGGCTGATACACTCAGAAGCCACGGCGTGAACGTGCATCTCTTCGAGGACACCGATACCGAGACACCGGATTCGGTCTTCCCCAACAACTGGTTCTCCACCCACGCTGGCGGTCATGTGGCGATCTATCCGATGAAGGCCGTCAGTCGCCGGCGCGAGCGGCGTAGCGACGTCATCGAAATGCTGAAGAGCCATTATCGGGTGCAAGAGGTGATCGACTACTCGGGCCTCGAGCCTGATGGGCTGTTTCTCGAGGGCACCGGCGCCATGGTTCTCGATCATATCGACCGTGTGGCTTATGCTGTTCGCTCCGACCGCACCGACCCGATCGCACTGGAACGCTTCTCGACCCATTTCAACTTCGAGCCGATGGTGTTCGACGCCCGCGACGGGAACGGTGTTGCCATCTATCACACCAATGTCCTGATGTGCGTGGCAACCGACTTTGCCATGATCGGCCTCGACATGATGACGGATCCCACAAGGAGGCAGGAAATCGTCTTAAGGCTCGAGCGCTCCGGCCGCCGCGTCATCGCGCTCACGAACGATCAGATCGCCTCCTTCGCTGGCAACGCTCTCGAACTCCAGGGAAAGGACGGCCGTATTCTTGCCCTGTCGACGACCGCCCTCGCCGCGCTCAGCAGGGAGCAGATCGCGACGATCGAGGAAAGTGCGACGCCAGTCGCGCTCGATATTCCCACGATCGAGCGCGCCGGCGGATCGGTCCGCTGCACGCTCGCCGGCATCCATCTGACGCCACGCTGATGGCCGCGCAGGCAGACGTGCCACCAACAATGCGGCAGCCGTTTCGACGGCGTGAACGAGGAGACCGTCCACTCAAGCGCTCAGGGCACCAACGTCCGCTTCGATCAGAGCCGAACCGATTTCCGACCGTCCGCCTTGAGCCTACAAGCCGGCTGTCAGAAATATGAAAAAAACGACGGCGTTCATTTGTTTCATGCAATCTCGAATATTCATTCGGATGCAATCAGGCTAGTTTCGCTGGTTGACGACACAAAGCGCAGCGAGACATGATGAGCGATACGCGACGCAAGCTGACGACGATCTTTTCCGCTGATGTGCAGGATTACACGCGCTTGATGGGCGCGGACGAGGAAGGCACATTGGCCATGCTGAAGCGGTATCGGGACGCGATGTCGCGCCTCATCGGGTCGCATGGCGGGCGGGTGATCAATACGTGGGGCGACGGGTTGATCGCCGAGTTCCCGAGCGTGGTCGAGGCGGTGCGTGCGGCAGTGGACGTTCAAAACGAGCTGGCCGGTATGAACGCTGCGCGGCCGGCGGATGGGCGCATGCTGTTTCGGATCGGCATCAATCTCGGCGATGTGATCGTCGAAGGTGACGATCTCTATGGTGACGGCGTCAATATTGCGGCGCGACTGCAAGCTTCGGCCGCCGCTGGCGGGATTGTTATATCGAATACCGTCTACGATCAGGTCCGCAACAAGGTGGCCGTCGGATTCGAATTCCTTGGACCGTTGACGGTGAAGAACGTCGCGGACACTGTGCCGAGTTATGCCGTGCGCATCGGCGACGGAACAGGCGGGCCACCGCCGCCGCCGGCAGCAGCACACCGTCTGGAGGCCGCCCCTGCGACGTCTGGCCAGCAGCCAGGTGCAAGAGCCCGCAGGACACCTCGTCTATTCGCCGTGGCCGCCGTGGCTTTGGTCGCAATCAACATCCTGTCCTGGAGCGGCGTTTTCTGGGCCGCCTGGCCAATTCTTGCCCTTGCCTTCCTGTGGGCAATGATCTGGGTTCGCACCCAGAACCGCATCGAAAAGCGCCTGGCCGGCCTTGCTGTCGTCGGGCTCGGCATTGTCGCAATCAATCTTCTGTCGTGGCAAGGGACATTCTGGGCGGTATGGCCACTTCTGGCCATAGCTGTGGCTGTCGCCGTTCGATGGCTAACGCGCAGTTGAGCCGAGTATATGCCCCTTCGCGCCAGTCCCCTGATCCGAACTTGCAGCGTTTTTGGCTTTCTCTGAGCGCCCATCGGCCATGCCAGCGGAAGTCTCGAAGTCGATACGGCTAGCGAAACGGGCGACCTGCAGATGCTTTTTTCGTGTTATGATGGGCTTGCAACGCGCGTAACCTCGACCTCGGCATATGGCAGAGGCCGAAAGCTATTATGCCCTGGCGCCTCCCAGCACGGGCTCAACTGCGAAGCGCTGGGTGTGCTTATCCAGGGCGAGGAGGTTGTCGATGTCCACGAGTAGTGTCGACCGCCCGCTGCAGCCGGGCGACCGGGCACCGAATGTTGTGCTCGATGCGATCTCGCGTGAAGGCAAGATCGCGCTCGATGATTTTCGAGGCCGTAGCCCGTTATTGATCGGTTTGTTTCGAGGCCTGCACTGTCCGTTCTGCCGGCGCCATGTCGCGGCAATGGCGCAACTCAAGCCAGCCCTGCGTGAGAAAGGCGTCGAATGCCTGGCGGTGGTCAATACGCCGGTCGAGCGGGCGCGGCTCTATTTCCGTTACCACCCGGCACCCGATCTTCTCGCAGCATCCGACCCGGAGCGGGCCTCGCACCGTGCTTTCGGCTTGCGCGAGGTCGGGATGGATACGGTCATGGCGATACTGATCCATCTCCCGGGCGAGTTGCCCGAGCCTATGGACGTCATGGCAATGGACGAGTTTCTCAACAAGAAGGAAGGATATGAGATTACGGAAGCCGATCAGCAGGCGATGGCTTCCGGCCAGGGGCAGCTTGTCGGTCAGTTCCTGATCGACCAGGGAGGCATCGTACGCTGGAGCTTCACTGAAATTCTGGAGGATGGCCTCAATACGTTCAGGGCGCCGAATCCCGAGGAATTGATGTCGGCAGCTTCCCAAGTTGCACATTAATAGGCTGCGGAAAACTCGCTCGACGACCGCCGTCCTGTCTTGATATCGAAACACCGAAATGATCCGAACCACGTGTGAGCTGCGCACCGCTTTCAACACAACGAAGGTAACCGCTGGACTGAGGCCGGTCGCCGTGGCGATGTCGGCACGGCTGCGTGGCCCCTCCTGGCGCAAGAGGTTGAGGATCAAACGGCGGTTCATCGCCGGGCCGTGCTCTGATCATCGTTCAGCTTCACAGATTTTCGTTCTTTATTTTGTAAATTAATTATTGCGTGTCGCATGAACCTATGCATAACTTCGCCCGACTGACCAACAACCGCAAGCACGTCCTGTGCGAGAAACCCATAGGCCTTTCCGCGGCGGAGGCCGAAGCCATGCAGGCGCCGGCCCGCAAAGCCGGTATCTTTCTCGGCGAGGCCCATATGTACCGGCTGCACCCACTCACGGCGAAACTGATCGAAATTCTCAAGGCCGGAACCATCGGCGATGTGCGCATGGTCAGCCGCGATCGACCTCGACCAGTGCCTTGGCAAGGACCCCATCCTGATCGCGCTGGCTTACGCCATTGCACAGCAAGGCCGGGTGGTTCCGCTGATCGGCCCAGGATCGGTGGCCGAACTCGAATACAGTCTCGCTGCTTTCGCCATCAGCCCGCGCCAAAGGACGTGCGTTGGCTGGAGACCGGGCGCCAATGATCCCTCAGGTTGATCTAGCGAGGAAAAGGCAATGCGGAAAATAGGAATCGGCATCATTGGCTGCGGCAATATCTCGGATGCATATCTCAAAGCTGCGCCCGGTTTTCCGGTTCTCGAGATGATCGGCGTCGCAGACATCAACAGCTCCGCAGCAGAAGCCAAGGCCGCGGCTTATGGCCTGAGTGCCATGCCGTTGGAGGCGTTGCTCGCCGACCATGGGATCGAGATCATCCTGAACCTCACGACGCCGCAGAACCACGTACAAGTCGGACTGCAGGCCGTTGCCCACGGCAAGCACGTCTACTGCGAAAAGCCGCTCGCCACGACGCTCGCCGACGCGGAACGTCTGATCTCGGCCGCCCGGAACGAGAATGTAAGGGTCGGCTGCGCACCGGACACCTTCCTGGGCGGCTCCCACCAGACCGCGAGACGGCTGATCGACGATGGCGCCATCGGAACGGTGGTGGCCGGCTCGGCCTTCATGCAGGTTCCCGGCCACGAACTGTGGCATCCCAATCCTGATTTCTACTACAAGCCGGGCGGTGGTCCGCTGATGGACATGGGGCCGTATTACCTGACTTGCCTCGTCAACCTTCTCGGGCCGGTGAAATCCGTCGTCGGGCATGCGAATCTGCGTATGAAACCCGGACGATCGGTTCCGGCCCCCGGGAAGCTGAGGGGATCGACGTCGAGGTCGCGACACATGTCTCCGGACTGCTGGAATTCGCAAGCGGCGCTGCCGTATCGCTCACCACCAGCTTCGATGTCTGGAAACATGATCACAATCATATCGAGCTCTATGGCACGACCGGTTCGATGATCGTACCTGACCCCAATAACTTCCAAGGCGATGTGAAGACCGCCCATCGCAAGGAAGACTGGATGCTGGCGAAGCAGATCCATCCCTATGGCGACGGTAACTACCGCATTCTCGGTTTGGCCGACATGGCGCAAGCCATTGTCTCGAACAGGCAACACCGCGCCAACCAGGACGTCTCGCTGCACGTGCTTGAGATCATGGAATCGATCCTGCGTTCGGCAAATGCGGGGCGCCGCATCGAACTGAAATATAGCTGCGCACGGCCCGAGCCCATGCGCGCGGACCTGCCATTCGGCATTCTCGAATAGGAGCACATCATGAACAAGAAGGCCCTGATCTTCTGGGGCGGCTGGGAAGGCCACACTCCGGAGCGAAGCGCAAATATCGTCAAGGACATCCTGACGCGCAACGGCTTCGGAATCCGGATCGAGCAAGGTACCTCGGCTCTCGCCGATCCTGCCATAGCCGATCTCGATCTCATCGTACCGATGGTGACGATGTCGACGATCGAGAAGCCAGAGCTCGATAACCTGACGCGCGCTGTGCAAAATGGCACCGGGCTCGCCGGCTTTCACGGAACAATGTGCGATAGCTTCCGAAATGAACCGGAGTACCAGTTCATGACGGGCGGACAATGGGTCGCGCATCCGGGCAATGTCATCGACTACCGGATCGACATCACCAAGCCGCAGGATCCCATTGTCGAAGGGATCGCCAGCTTCCCCTACCGGTCCGAACAATATTACCTGCATGTCGATCCGGCGAACGAAGTGTTGGCGACGACGACCTTTTCCGGCGAGCATCTCGCCTCTATCGAAGGCGTCGTCATGCCGGTCGTCTGGAAGCGCCGGTACGGCGCGGGCCGGGTCTTCTACAGCGCCCTCGGACACACGGCCGACGAATTCGAGGTGTCGCAAATGCGCACGATTTTCGAACGCGGCGCTTTATGGGCTGCACGAACGTCGCGCTAACCTGATCTTGCGAACGTCATCAATTCTTCGCCGGTTACCGAGCTGCGGCTATCGGCGCGCATGATCCTCGCTCGACGATCGTACAGCCAAGTTCAACGCGGCGTGCGGGTAGTTGGTCGCCAAGGGTGCGCAGGCAGTATTCCATTTCATCGAGCGCCGTGCGACCGATTTGAGCGAGCGGCGCATGGACCGTGGAAAGCGGCGGATCCATCATCTGGCCGCGCAGAATATCATCGAAACCAAGGACCGAGACATCCCGTGGAACCCGGTAGCCCCGCTCCTTCAGGGCCTGGATAGCGCCGATGGCGATGTTGTCGGCGAGACAGAACATTGCCGTCAGGTCCCCAAGGCCGTCATTGTCCTCCAGCCAGCGCCGCATGCTGCGCGCCGCCTCCTCCGGCTCGAAACTGTCGATCATGATGATAGAGCCGCGCGCGCCGATTGCCTCGTGGTCACGGATCGCCTCGCTGTAGCCATCCTGCCGCTGGCGGATCGTGTATCGCCCCGGCCAGCCGACCAGCGCGATATTGCGATGTCCCAGATCCAGCAGGTGCTGCACACCGAGGCGCGCGCCGTAGCGATTGCCGATACCGACGGAACCGACCCGCATCGTCGGATCCTGCCCCGCCAGAAGCAATGCCGGCCGGTCGAGCCGCGACACGGCTTCGAGCAGTTCCGGATTCTCGTCGAAATAGACGATGATCCCGTCCGATGCTGTTTCCTTGATCCGGCTCAACACCGGCCCGGGCGTAAGCCGCTTTCCTTCCGTCACCAGCGGCTTGATCTGGACGCCACGGGCCGCGCATTCCTTCCTCAGGCTCTCCAGAATGGTCCACGAGACGTAGTTGGTATCGTTCTGAGGCAGCATGTCGGCCGAGGCCACGAGCATGACGGACTTCAGCGTCGGCTGCATGGCACGGCGGATGCGCGAATCGAGATAACCGCTTTCGCGCGCAACCGTCATAACGCGATCGCGCACGCCTTCGGAGATCTTCGCAGTGCCGTTCAGCACATGGCTGACCGTGCTGACGGAGACGCCGCTCTGCTCCGCTATCTTCTTGATGCTCACGAGGTCATTTCACTCCGCTGCTGGCCACACCTTCGGTGATATATTTCTGCAGGAAGAGGAATACCACGGTTACCGGCAGCAATGTAACGACAGTCATGGCGAGAATATAGTGCCATTGCACGTTGAATTGCCCTTGCAGGGAACTGAGCCCGATCTGCAGCGTATAGTTGTCGGGGCTCGACAGAACGATCAGTGGCCAGAGGAAATCGTTCCAGCGCCAGATCACCGAGAAGATCGCAAGCACCGCGAGCGCCGGAGCGCACAGCGGCAGCACGATGCGCCAATAGATTCGGAATTCCGACGCGGCGTCCACCCTTGCCGCCTCGATCAGATCGTCCGGAATGGTCAGCATATATTGGCGCAGCAGAAAGACGCCGGTGGGCGTCGACACCGTCGACAGGATCACGCCCCACAGATTGTCGGCAAGGTTCAGTCCGACGATCACCATGAAGGCCGGCACCATGATCACCGAAAGCGGGATCATCATGGTCGACAGGATGAGCGCGAACATGGCGTTGCGGCCGGCAAAACGGTATTTTGACAGCGCAAAGGCCGCCATGGAATTCAAGAGCAGCGTCAAAACCGTGGCAACCACCGTGACGAACACCGTGTTCCAGAGATAGCGCAGGAAATTGAACTGCTTCATCGGCTCGCTGTAATTCGACCATTGCAGGTGGAGTTCCTTGAGCTGGCGCAGCTCCGCCACCGGAACGCGGAAGGTTTCGCCCGGCTTGGATGGGTCAAGCACCGTTGCAGACAGCCCGATGCGGCGCACAAGCGCCACCGTCTGCTCGCTGCCATCCGGCATCGTCCGTATCCACATCGACAACGGTTTTGTCTGGCCTTCAACGGTGATTGTCTGGGCGGCGCGCGGCACGAGCGCCGGCGGAAAGGAATTGATCTCGGCTTCCGTCTTCAGGGAGGAGATGACCGCCCAGGCGATAGGGATAGCAACAACCAGCGTGCCGAGAATGGCCCAGCCCCAGGCTAGCCAATCTGTCATGTCCGTCCGGCCTGGGTGGCGCGTGCGTGTGAGAAAGGCAATCATGTCAGACCTCCGCTTTCTTGGCGAGCCAGAGTTGCGAGAGCGTAAGGATGAGCAGTGCGATGCCCATCAGAACGGAGGCGGCGGACGCCAGGCCATAAAGCCGCAGTTCCTGCGCGAACGCCGTCTGATAGATGAACTGGACGATGAAGGTATTGGCCGTTCCGGGGCCGCCGCCATTGGTCAGCACCCAGGCCTCGTCGAAGACCTGTACGGAGCGGATGAGGAGCAGCACGGTCACCACCAGCAGGTTGGGGGTCAGCAGCGGCAAGGTCAGGCACCAGAATTGGCGCCATTGCGAGGTTCCGTCGATCTCGGCAGCTTCGTATATATCGCGCGGGATTGCCTGCAGCCCCGCAAGGATGATCAGCATGTAGAAGCCCATGTGGAACCAGATGGAGACATAGACGACCCAGGCACGCGACCAGCCGACTTCGAGCAGGAAGATGATCCGCGTGTCGAACCAGTCCGTCAGGAAGCCGTTGAGCAGGCCTTCGCGCGCCAGGAACCATTGCCAGATCAGGCCGACGACGACCGGCGACAGAAGCACCGGATAAAAAAAGACGGCCCGGAAAAACCCGCGTCCCCGCGTCAGCCGGTTGAGCACCAGCGCCGTCACCAGCGCGAAGAAGAGGGTGCCGAACGTATTGAGGAGAGTATACCACCAGGTGTTGTGGACGGCGGTCCAGAAGAGATTGTAGCGGCAGGTGGACGGCTCCAGATAGCTGCCGCAATCCAGCAGCGCCCTGAAATTCTCAAGCCCGACATAGGGCCGGTCCCAGATCAGGAGATTGGTGCCGCCGGTAAACGCATAGGCGATGGCGAGACCGACCGGCACGAAGACGAAAACGGTAAACAGCAGCATGTTGGGCAGGATGAAGATATAGGGCATGCGCGCAGCGCCCAAGAGCCGCTGCAGCGCGGCCATCGGCACCTCCACCATCCTCATCACCGCGTCAAGCCCGTCGCCAATGCGTTCGCCACGCGCGACGACGGCAGGCGCTACACTCGTTGGCGCGCTCATATCCGCGCTCCCTTGAGCGACCGGCCATCCACGGATGAAAACAGGTGAGCAAAGACGGGATCGAAGGTGAAGGCGAGGCTTGCTCCCGGTTCCGCTTCGAAATGCCCCGGCACGTGGACGATCGTCAATTCGTCGCTTTGACCGGTGCGGCCGTAGACGAAGGTTTCATGGCCCATGCTCTCGACCTGTTCCACGGTCATGCGCGCCGCCGCCTGATCCGGCCTCGGCGGAACCGAGCCTCAGATGCGACGGGCGCAGACCGATGGTGACGTCATTGCCGGACTGCACGTCGATCCCGGCAGCAGGCACGACGAAACGGCCAAGCTCGGCACTGTCGAGCGTCACACCCTCGCTGCCGGTAGAAATGACCTTGCCCGGATAAAGGTTCATGCGCGGTGAGCCGATGAAGCCGGCGACGAAGAGATTGGCGGGTCTTTCGAACAGGTCGAGCGGACGGCCGATCTGCTCGACCTTGCCCTTGTTGAGAACGACGATCTTCTGCGCCATGGTCATGGCTTCGACCTGATCATGGGTCACGTAGATCATCGTCGTTTTCAGTTGCTTGTGCAGCTTGGTGATTTCCGAGCGCGTCTGGACCCTCAGCTTCGCATCGAGATTGGAGAGCGGCTCGTCGAACAGAAAGACGCGCGGTTGGCGGACGATCGCGCGGCCGATCGCGACCCGCTGACGCTGGCCGCCGGAAAGCGCCTTCGGCCTTCGATCGAGATACCCGTCAATCGCCAGCATCCTTGCAGCGGCATCGACCCGGCGATTGATCTCCGCCCTGTCCATGCGCAGGTTCTCAAGCCCGAAGGACAGGTTCTTGCGCACACTCATATGCGGATACAGCGCATAGGACTGGAACACCATTGCGATCTGGCGCTGGGCCGGCGAAAGCTCGTTCACCCGCTGGTCGTCGAAGCTCATTTGCCCGGCCGAAATAGGCTCAAGCCCGGAGATCATCCGCAAAAGTGTTGACTTGCCACAACCTGACGGCCCGACCAGCGCGACGAACTCGCCGGATTCCACGTCGATATCGATGCCGTGGATGACTTCCAGCGATCCGTAGGACTTGCGCAGGTCCTTCATGGATATTGCGGTCATTGTGTTTTCCTCCCAATCTCCGTGGTGGACGCGCGACCCCTGGCGAAGCAAGGGGCGCATCCCGTGCGTCAGCGCGCGTGCCGTCTCGATTCCATCAAGAACAGCCCTCCGAGCGCCTGACCATAAGGTGTCGGCAGATTCTTGATCCGGCGATAGAAATCGAGATCCTCACCCATCGGCGTGCCGTCCGAAACATCCATCAAAAGGCCGGTTTCATCGATCCGCGACAGGATGGCGCTGAGCGATCGTTCCGCCGTGTCCCTGAAGCTTTCATCGATCAGTCCCTGCCGGATGCCGGCAAGAATTCCGTAGCCGATACCCGCCGTGGCCGAGGCCTCGATGGGACTTCCAACATCGTCGAGCAGCGTATGGAACATGCCCTGCTCGTTCTGAAGCCCCTGAAGTGCCGCGACCTGGGTGCGATAGACTTCCCTCAGGTAGCGGGCAATGGCGCCCTCGGGCGGCGCGATGCGGAAGAGTTCGGGAATAGCGATGGTGATCCAGGCATTGCCCCTCGCCCACAGCGCGCGCGCATAATTGTGCCGGCCGAGAAAGGTCCACCCATGGAAGAACAGCCCGCTCGGTGGATCGCCCAGAAACCGGATATGGCAGAGAAACTGGTAGTGCGCGTCCTCGATCCAGTCGGGCCGCTGGCACAGCCGGCCGGCCGTCGTCATGAACAGCACGGCCATGAACAAGGTATCATCCCAGAGCTGGCCCTCGTTGTCGCGCTCCTTGACGAGATGCTGGTAGCCGCCTTCTTCGGTGCGGGGCATCTCTTCAAAAATCCACTGCGCCCAGTCCCTGACGATCACCCTCCAATCTTCCCGCTGGAACTTCTCCGCCAAAAGGGAAAACACCAGCATGGGTGACGTGGAGTTGACTTGGCGGCGTGGCAGGCCGCGGGCGAGCTGATTTTCGTACCAGCGGATCAGTCTGCCGAAGGCGGCATGATCGTCTCGTTCTTCCGCGTCGCGAAAATAGCCGTAAAGCCCGACGCCGACCTCCCAGTCCCACTCATCGAAAATGATTTCGCCCGTATCGGCGTCGGCGGCGTCGCCGATACCCTTCAAACGGCGAAAACCTCGGGAAATCTGCGTAATGGCTGATGTGATATCCGCGGCCGGGATCATGCGGAAAGCTCCTTCATTTCAGTCCAGGGATGAAGCGCACCGCCATCAACGCCGATATGCGGGACGGTGGAAAGCGGCGCGAAAGGCAGGGGTGTTCCGGCGCGCTGCAATTCCCCCTCGAATGGCAGCAGCAGTTTACCGTCGGGGTGATCGAGCGTCAGGCTCACCGCATCCGCGTCGAAATGCGGCGCAAGGGCAAGGCAGCTTTCCCGGAATGCGGAAAACCCGCCATGCACATCCGCGCTTCCGGCAATCATCAGCCAGCCCGCTTTTTCCGCGTGCATGCGCCATTCCATACCGGCAAACAGGCCTTGCTGGAGAGCCTCGAGCGCAGAAGATCCGTAGATGCCGACATAGCCGTTCGCGACCCGCGCAAAAATCCAGTTCGTCTCGACGACGACTTCGTCGCAAAGCTCGACCGGCAGAAAGACATGGGTAAAGCGGATAGCGTGGGGTTGGCGTGTCAGGTCGAACAGCATGAGTGCCACGTTGTCATATTGGGCGACACGCGGATTGATGCCGTTGCCGGCCCAGTAGGATGGCCGGCTGCCACCCCAGACCTTGAGGTCGCCCGGGTGATTGATCCAGAAACGCGCCAGCATGTGGCCGGAAAGCTGGATATCGGCCATGTGCTGCTGATGGCCAAGCTCGCCTGTCTTGTACTGCGCGACGCTGGACAATTGCGCATCCGCGCATTTCCAGAGCGAAAGCTTGGCGTTCATGTTCAGCCCTTGCGTATAGCGGGCAGCCAGCCGCTTGCCTTTGAGCGGGAACGCAAAGTCGGTGGCCAGCGGCGGCGGCTCGTAGTCCGACAGCGCAAAGAGAGCGGCTGCGCGATCATGCCCGGCGTACCAGGTACCGCCAAAGGCGATTGCCGCAACCGAGGCAAGTTCGGTTGCCGTTCCGGCAAAGAGCTCCTTTTCGTAGATGCGGCCCTGCGATCCGGATGGGACGCTTTCAAGCGTGTGCAGTGCGGTCATGACGAAGATCTCGTCCAGCAGCTTGCCTGTCCGTTCCTTCAGGCGCGGATCATCGGTGTTTTCGAACAGCGTGAACAGGCCGAGGAAGTCGATCGGATAGTAGGCCGCTGAATTCCATTCCGCGAGGCCGTGCTCGTCGATCGCATCGAACCAGCGGTGCAGCCGCGCCTCGGCCTGCGCCCGATGCTGAAGTCCGGTCTTGCCGCTGTTGGGAAAGACATCGTTCGGAAATAGGTCGCCCGCCAGATACTGGGCGATATGAAAGCAGAGCACGTGGTTCTCGCTCCAGTACCACATCACATCGTCGCCCGGCTCGTCCAGCCAGTAGCGGAAGTTGAGGATGACACCACGCAACCTCTCCCAGAGCTCGTCCGGCAGCTGGGTCCAGGCATGCGCTCGAAAGATCCAGAGAAGCGGAAGCAGCCAGAAATCGGCGCAATCGTGGCGCTCGATGACCGGCGGCAGCGCGTGCTCGATCAACCGTGCTGCCTGCTCCGGCTCCTTGCCGAGCGCCAACAGTACGAGAGCGCGCGACGGCTCGTTCTTGCCACCGGCGACCATGACATCAAGGGCCGCCCGTTTGCGGCCGGATATGTGGTTCTGATCGAGCGATAGCGGCGGCGGGAGGATGGAGGTGCCAAGCCCGCGCTCGATCCGAACGCCGCCAACCTGAACGACAAATGTCAGAGAAATGCACCCGGCCCTGAGGCCAGCGATGTCGAACAACGTTGCCGTCGGATTATCCTTGGAGATCGTGAAGCGGATCGGCTGCGCCGTCTTGCCTACCCCGTCCGGCAGCACATTCATCGTCACCGTTTCGGACGGATGCCAATCGGGTCCGAGCTCGATCTCCACCGGACGATCAGGCAGATAGTCCGCGACCACCCGCACCGTGCCTTTATCATAGAACAGACGATCGGTTCGCAGGCCGTTCAGCGTTGCCTCCACCTCGCGCATGGAGTGACTGTCGATCCTGGCCTGGATGCCGGCAGCGACACCCTTTCCTTCAAGCAGCATCAGCTTGAAGAAACAGCTTGTGTCGCGCTCGTGCAGATCCTCAAGAAACACGGTCAAGAGGCTCTCGCCGTGGGGAATATCCGCCGAAAACGTGGCCGAATGAGCGATGTTGCGATCATAGGGCTCGTGTGTCAGCACCTTCGTTTCATTGAGCCAGACATGCATCCCGCCGCAGGTTTCAGCGGCAAAGCGTACGGTCTGCGCCGTATCCGCCGTGACGACACACCGCATCCAGCGGCGGATGAGCAGGGGGCGAAAGCAGAAGGTGGAAAAATCGACGCGGGGATCTTCGCCGCCGAGATAGATATTCGAAAAATCGATCAATGCCGGCAGCTGAACGTCGCGGATTAGAAGTCGGGCGCGCAGCGCTTCGCGGCAGGGCAGATCGCCGGTTGCGACCCATCCATTGATGAAGCGGTAGTCGATCGCATCCGGCATCGGGCGGGCCGCGCCGGGGAAATATTCAACCTCAGCCTGGCTGACATGCCAGCGGTTGAGCGCCTCGCCCGGCGCAATGGGCCACAACGTCGCCCCAGCCAATGGCCCACCCTCATCCGCTTGATCGCTGCGAGACTTTAATGAAATATTTTTCATTAGTTTTCGTCTCCTCCACCTTCAATATTTTCATTTTTGTTTGACTTATGGGCAAAAATAGCCATTAAATTACCGCGAGGCAATGAAATTCGAACAGTTCATCAATGAAATTATTTTCATTGATGTCTTAAGGGCCTACAACGGGAGGAATGCATGACCTTGAAAACGCTGAAAATTACCGCCCTCGCACTCGCCTTGAGCACGGCGGCCGCGCCGGCCTTCGCCGAGACGATCACCTTCGCCTTCACCGATGACGATCCGAATTATATCGCCATGATGGAAAAGCTGGTCGATCAATTCGAGACGGAGAACAAAGACATCACTGTCGATTTTGTTACCGCCGGCTATGCGCAGATGATGGAGCAGCTGCCGCTTCAGCTGTCGGTCGGCAAGGGGCCGGATGTGGCGAAGATAACCGCCACCGACCTCCTCCGATACACGGCCGACCTGCGGCCTTACATGAAGGATCCGGATGGTTTTGCGAAGCTTCACGGAAAGTCACTGGATCTGATCCGCACGCCGGGTGCGGCAGCCGACAAGATCGGTGGCTATGTCGCCTCGCAGACGCTCAACCAGCCGTTCGTCAACGTGACCCTGTTCGAGCAGGCCGGCGTCCCGCTTCCCGCCAAGGGGGCGACGCTCACTGAAATCGTCGATGCATCCGTCAAGGTTGCCAAGGCCACCGGCGCCGAGATTCCCTTCACGATGGACCGTTCCGGCCATCGCTTCGCCGGACCGGCATTTTCCTATGGGGCGCACTTCCTGAAGGACGGACAGCTGATCTTCCCCGATGATGGGGCCAAGCGCTATATCGCCGATCTCTATAAATGGACCCAGTCCGGCGCGTTTCCCAAGGAAATGTGGGGTGCTGCAGGCGGGACGCGCTACAAGAACATGGGAGACGAGTTCGCCAGCGGCAACGTCGTGACGTATCTGGCCGGAAACTGGATGGTCAATCCATTCGTCACGAAGATCGGCGACGCCTTCGACTGGACAGCGATCGATCCGCCCTGCGGTGACGCCGGCTGCGTGCCGATGCCGGGATCGACTTTCATCGTCGCCTTCCAGCATACCAAGGCGCCTGAAGCCGCAGCCAAGCTCATCGAATTCCTGGGATCGGAAAAGGTTCAGCGTGACATTGCCGAGCAGTTCCTGATTCTGCCAGGCGCGCAGATCGACAACCCGCAATACAAGACCGACAATGCGAACGCGAAATCCTCGATGGAGGCCTTCGCCCGCAATGTCGGCAACGTTC
This sequence comes from Pararhizobium sp. A13, assembly GCF_040126305.1. Lineage (NCBI taxonomy): Bacteria > Pseudomonadati > Pseudomonadota > Alphaproteobacteria > Hyphomicrobiales > Rhizobiaceae > Pararhizobium > Pararhizobium sp. A13. Next base: position 926,563 of record NZ_CP149511.1, read on the forward strand.
CGGAAGAAGCGCGCACGATCGAACGGACGCAAGGGGCAAGTGCTGTTTATGGCTCCATCGTTCAGCGCATGAGCCAGTTGATCGTCGGCGAACTGTCGCTCGAGGACACCTACGCTCAATTGGCCGCCGATGCCAAAGGGGCGAATGTCGAAATCGCCAAATTTGCCGCTGCTGCCAAATAGTCTCGGCGCCTGCAATCGGCGCCGTTGTCAGGCCGCGGCGCCGATTTCACGCCGCAGCAGAGCGCCGCGCACCCGGGCGGATGCGCGGCGCTCTGCCTGTATGAAAACATCAAGGAACAGACCCATGGACATTCGCGACACGATTCACCCCGAGCATGCCAAGACGCTCGATACGGAAGGCCTGCGCGCCCATTTCCACATCTCGGGTCTTTTTGCCCCAAACGCCATGAACATGACCTATACGCACTACGACCGCGTGATCGTGTTCGGCGTCTGCCCGGTCTCAGGAGCGGTGGAGGCGCCGAACGACGTTTCCGGCGTGACCGGCACCGATTTCCTGCTCCAGCGCCGCGAAATGGGGATCATCAATATCGGTGGTGCGGGCAAGGTCGACGTTGACGGCGAAACCTACAGGCTCGGACAGCAGGAAGGTCTCTATATCGGCGCCGGCGCCAGGAGCATCACCTTTTCGAGTGACGATGCGGCGCATCCCGCCAAATTCTACGGCAATTGCGCGCCCGCACACACGCACCATCCCAACAAGCATGTAACGATCGAGGAAGCCTCGCCGGTGACGCTCGGTACGCGCGAAACCAACAACGAGCGCACGATCTACCGCTACCTCCACCCCAATGTCATGCCCACCTGCCAGCTCTTGATGGGGCTGACCAAGTTAGCGCCTGGCAGCAACTGGAACACCATGCCCGCCCATCTGCACGACCGGCGGATGGAGGTCTACCTCTATTTCGACATGGCACCGGAAGCGGTGGTTTTCCATATGATGGGAAAGCCGCAGGAAACCCGCCACATCGTCATGCGCAATGAGGAAGCTGTCATATCGCCGCCCTGGTCCATCCATTCCGGCTGCGGAACCGGCAATTATACCTTTATCTGGTCGATGTCCGGCGAGAACCAGGTCTTTGAAGACATGGACATGGTGCGGCCGCAGGACTTGAGGTGATCGATGTTTGATCTGACAGGACAGGTGGCGCTGGTGACAGGCGCCCGCACCGGGCTTGGCCAGGCCGCGGCAATCGCCCTTGCCCAGGCCGGAGCCGATATTGCGGCGATCGGGTCACAGGAGATGCCCGAAACGGCCGAGCGGATCGCTGCCATTGGACGGCGTTTTTTCGCGATAAAGCAGGATCTCGGATCATCTTTCGAAGGCGCGGCACTGATCAGAGCGGTGACGGAAGCACTCGGTCGGATCGACATTCTCGTCAACAATGCCGGCATTATCCGGCGCAACGACCTTGCCGACTATTCCCTCGAAGACTGGGATGCCGTCAACGCGGTCAACTTGCGCGCCGTCTTTCAGTTGTCACAGGCGGCCGCGGCCGAAATGGTGCGAGTGGCGCACGGCGGCCGCATCATCAACATCGCCTCGATGCTCTCCTATCAGGGCGGCATCCGCGTCGTCGCATACACTGCGTCCAAGCACGGGATCGTCGGCCTGACGAAAGCCATGGCAAACGAACTGGCCGCTCATGGCATAACGGTCAACGCCATCGCGCCTGGATACATGGCAACCGACAACACATCAGCGCTCCGACAGGACGCGGGCCGGTCGCGCGACATTCTGGCGCGTATACCGATGGCGCGATGGGGCACACCGGACGATCTCGCAACGGCCATCCTTTTCCTAGCTTCACCGGCTTCGAGCTACGTCACCGCGACGACAATCCCCGTCGATGGCGGCTGGCTGTCACGATAAAAGGCTGATCGCGGCTGATGACTGATTTGGCCGCTAGCTTCTCGCGCAGATCGGCAGCGGCGAATTCACCAGTCAGGCCTTGTTTTCTGGGGCCTGACCCTCACGACCTTCCGACTTCATACAGCGAGCGGCGATTTCGGTTCATCCTCACGCGGTGTCCTCGGCACAAAGCCAACGGTGAAGCCGAACAATTTGGCGACCTTTTCCAGCGTTTCGAGGGTTGGGTTTGCTGTTCCCGATTCGATTTCGCCGATCTGCCGACGGGTGAGACCGAGGGTCTTGGCAAACTCTTCCTGTGTCATGCCAAAGCTCTTGCGGATTTCAACCACCGCGCCTGGCAAGCGCAAGGCACCATGACGTGCCCGTTCCGCCAGAACTTGTCGCAGTTCTCGTACTTGCTCTTTTGTGGGTTTTTTCCATCGCGGCATACCGCTGATCCCTTGCCATTCTCATGAGGACGCAGCCGAGACGCTGTCAGCAATCTCGTTGCATCGCGACATAGCGCGTTCAAGAATTTCGGATGACGCACCCATCTCTTTCGCCATCTCAGGCACTTGCCCCAGGCGTTCGGCAAACTTGCGAAGTTCGCAGAAAAGGAGCGCTTGGTCATCTGGGGCGGTCACAAGATCCGCGCAGATCGCTTTCCAATCCGGCAGGTGGTCGCGGCCGCTTTCTCGCATCGAACCCCATATCGTAGAACGAATAACGCCCTCCTTCGCCAACCGCATGGGCGCGAAATCGAAAAGCGGCGAGAGCCGTATGGTCCCATCAGGATATTTGTTCAGCGCTGAGTTCCGCCCATGATTGTCGGGATTACCGAGCGCCAGGTTGGCGATGTCTCGTTTCAGGTACTCCGTGATGTCGGCAACCGGATCAGATGAGAATTGTTTCAGAACGTCGATATAAGCCTCGTGCGTGCCGATATGGCCGAAGTCGGCGACGCCGATTGCCGACACCAGGCTTTCCTGCCCGAGACGCGCGACCTGGTCATCTTTGCCGTGTTTCCGGTCAAATCGGGATATGATCAGTACGCCCTCTGCGTAGGTGGACGTCTCCCACACGTTCAGGCCTATCGCTTGGGCAACCCGAGAATAGAGAGCTTCGCCTTCGAGAATGAGGCGGTCCGCGGGCTCCGTGCTGCGAACGAGTTTCACAATGATGTGGCGCACGGCTTCTTCATCGGCAACGAAGGTGTCAGGGTAATACAGCCCGTCTGCGGCTTGCGTCATCGCCACCTTCGGCCATTCGCCTTGCAGGCCGCTCGACCCCGAAGCCAGCATGCCGAAACGGTCCGCGACTTCCATGAAGCGATCCGAACGCTCCAGAATATCCTTCTGGGTTACGCCTTGGCGCTGAACACCGCGTAGCCGTTCTGCCTCCGCGTCGGCTGCTTCCTTGATGCGTATATTCCCGATTCCACCTGTTGCCGCTCGAAGCAGGAGCGGAAGATCAGCCTCGCGAGAAGCTTCGCTCAAGCCCAAGTGTTGAGCCAGCTTCCGGCGCGCGTGACCTTGCGGCATGAGATCGAGGAGAAAGGGCGGCCAGTGACGACTGTAGCGGTTTTCGAGGTCGACGGGGTAGCGGACGGAAAGCGCGCGGTGGTCGCAAACGGTTTGGTTCTTGCCAAAATCGATCGATGCAGCGGAAGCAAAGTATTCGAGTTCGTAGTCAAGGACCGAAGCGCCCGCATAGCCTGCCACTTCATCACGCAGTTGGAGGGTTGCAGCCTGTTGCCACTCGCCGTCAATGTGAATCTGAAGAGTCAGCCGCATATTGAACCCCTATAATGGTTCATTTAACTCGCACTTGAGGAAAAATCAAACCATCATTATGGGGCAATTAATATTGCCTCCTGAACTCATACTCTCAACGGAATGTTTGCAGCGTTGCCGTTAAACCCTCTCCTCCGCGCCTCGCGGCTTGGACAGAATTCTAAGAAAGCTCCCCGCGCTGAACTCATAGTGGCCCCTGGGTGAAACACCACGACAGATTAGGTCCTTCGACGAGAGCGCCGTTCCATACCGCAACATCTCTCTTGATCATGACGTGACGGACACGGTTGAGATTATGGTTCTCTGAGATCGCCAGGTCCGCTCGCCTCCCTTCTTCGATCAGCCCACGATCGGAGGCAAGCTGCGGGAAAGTCCGGGCGACATTGCCGGTGGCAAGGGCCACCGCTGCTGGCGCCGATAACTGTCGCTTCGTCACCGTGCGTTGCAACGCCGGCAGGATGCTGCCTGATGCATAAGACCGAAATGCTTCCGATACCTCAGATCTATTTAGGACCGATCACCACAGAGTCGCCACCTGAGCGACACTGGTCTTGATCGCCTCAATTTTTTGTTGTCTATTCCGCGTCACCCTAATGCTCCATTGCTCCGGCAGCGATTGAACCTTTCATTGAGGCGCGACGATGACCTACGACTGGGACGGGAAGCGCACCAGGCGCATGAACATGATGCAGAGCATCGCCATCGGCGCAGTGATCTTGCTCGGGTCCACTTTTTTCGCCGCAGCTACAGCACTCGTAATGGAGTAGCGACCGGTTGAGTGCTGCATCGATAATGACGACGAACACGTCGTGTTGATCGGCCGGCCAGTGACCGCCTTGAAGCAATGGCTGGCGGCGGCCGGCATCGAGAGCGGACCGGTATTCCGAAAGATCGACCAGTGGGGCAACGTCGATCGCCGCGGGTTGACGCCGCAATCCGTCAACCTGATCCTGAAGGCGCGCGTCAAGCAGGCCGGGCTCGATCCCGCGGCGTTTTCGGCGCACGGGCTACGCTCAGGCTATCTGACCGAGGCCGCCAATCGCGGTATTCCGCTACCGGAAGCCATGCAGCAATCACTGCACAAGTCGGTGACGCAAGCGGCAAGCTACTACAACAATGCTGAACACAAAAACGGGCGCGCGGCACGATTGGTTATTTAGATCGGGCTCGGCGCTACTGCGCCGGCCCAATCTCCCCCGATGTGGATGCCCTAAACGACCGCGCGTTCGGCCAATCCCATATGGAAACGCACTTCTCCCTTCCCCCCACGTTTGCCGAGGTAAAGAGCTTGGTCGGCGTTTCGGAGAAGGAAAAGGGGGTCGACGCCGTCGGCAGGTGCAAACGTTACACCGATCGTTGCACTCACCGAAACCGTCGTCGCCGGGTCAACGTCGATCGGGCCCTCGATCGCACGGATAATGGTTTTCCCGATGGCTTGGATCTCTTGTGGTTTCTTCCGTCCGGGCAAGACCAGGACAAACTCGTCCCCGCCGAGACGGGCGACAAAATCTCGTGGCTCAACTGCCTGGCGGATCCGCTCAGCCACCCTTTTCAATACCTGGTCGCCAGCATTGTGCCCGTAAACATCGTTCACAGCCTTGAACCCGTCGAGATCGAGATAAAGAACGGCGAAATCCGATTGGTCGGTCGCTCTTGCCAGTTCCCTCGAGGCTTTATCGAGGTGCTCGAAAAGGTGCACACGGTTGGGAAGCTGCGTGAGCGCGTCATGCGTGGCGCGCCGTTCACTCTCGCCGATCATGTGTGCGGCAGAACGGGCTTGGCGAAAGATGAGGACGGTCAGGAAGCAAAAGCCGAATGCCAGAAGACCCCAAACCGGGACCGCCGTCCGGAGAAGCGCGTTACCGGGGCGCGTTTCGTCCCAGGTAAGCGCGCCAACCGACGAGCGGTTGGCCGTCAGCAAAGAAATAGACGCTGCACCAGCCGCTTCTGCGCTCTCAATCCGAAGGTTGGACAAAAGATAGATGTGGCCAAGATCGGCGAGAAGTACATCGTCAATCGCATCGATGAAGATAAGAAGGTGTTGGGGGTTCTTTTGTTCGGGATCGGGTTCCAATGGCCGGATCGGCACGACTGCGGCAATGGCCGGCCTACCATTGGCAATTATCAGACCGGAGGTCGATCCTTCACGGCTGCCGGCCCGCTGCTGGGCGAGTAATTCAGAAAAGCCGCTTGTGAGGACCTCCGTGAAAAGCCGTTCGGTTCGATTGCCTTCGATCATGCCGTAAGTGGTCGCATCGTTGGGCGCAATGACGAAAGTCATGTCGAAGCCAAGGTTCTGGAAGGTCGGTTTGCCGATATTCTCGTCCGCCCACTCGAGATTGGGAGCGGTCACCAAATTTGCAACCGCTTCGTCCCAAGCGCCATAATCAAGCGCCGATTTTTCGATGTGTTCACCGCGAACCTTGATCGCGCCCTCGGCCAGCCGGGCCTGCTCCCTCCGGGCAACATCGGTTTGATACCATGCGACCACCAGAATAGTAACAAGCAGCGCAGCCAGTAGCAGGCTGACGAGGCTGGCGATCGGAACGGTAACCCTGACCAGAAATTGTTTGTAAGCTTCCTGCGAACTCGACATCGAACACCCTACGAATGTCCTTCACTATCGGCGCGTTTTCTAAATAAACGATGTCTAACATCGAGAGGATTTGAGAAAGAGGTGCAGTCGAAGAATTGAAATGCCCTGCTTCTACCAAACATAGGCGTCTCGCGAATGCGCAGCGATCTCGCAGACGGCGAGTGTGCGCAAGTGCAGAGATGCAACGAAAAAGCCCAGCGCGGGAGGAGGTGCGCCGGGCTCGATTGGTGACCGACAGCTTGGGAGGAGGAGTGCTGTCAGTCGGACCGAAGCGGCTCGGGAGGAGGTGAATCGCTTCGATACACAGGAGTTAATGCTGCAGCGCAACAGGTTCAAGCGTGACGTGTCACCAAAATCCGAAAAAATAGCCTGAAAGGTCAGAAGTCCCTTCAGGCTATTTTACCTGTGCCAGACCGCCCGCCGGCACGGGTTGGAGTGACATCATGTCACTGTTTTGTAAGAATACTTACGAGTTCGATTTTGGAAAACCAAGCTTGCGCCAGGCTAGGACATGCAACGTAAAGATGTTCATTTTGCGCAGGCCCTATCCCTTTCCCGCAAATTACTGCCTCTCCCCTGCACGTGCCGATTGAATTGCCGTGAACCCATGAAAGGCGAGTGAGATCCCCGGAACTGAAAAAGGCTGGGGTCGATCCGGCTTCTCACAAAAGTGTCACTATCACAGAAGTTTCAGGCCTGAAGATTGTCCGCTGACATCTTGCCCGACTTGCGGTCCTTTACCAGCTCATAGCCAAACAACTTCGTCGCACGCTCCCCTATAGAGTTCCAGCCGCAATCCTATCTTCGCTTGATGCCGATTGTTCACACTGCGACACCGCTCGGAATGGGCTTCGGCAATACGCGATTCTCGAGCCCCGATCGCAAATTTCGCCTCGTTTACATTGCCCGCGATCTTCCTACGGCGATCGCCGAGACAATAATCCGTGACAGGTTCGAGGGCGCCACGAAACGTGTGCTCGACGACAGCGAGGTTGAGGAAATCACCGTGGCGGAAGTGACCGCCACTGCTCCTCTCCTGGTTCTCGATCTCCGCACCACCGGGGTTTGCTCAGCCACGGGGTAAGCACTGATGCAGCCCGCGCGAAAGAGCACAGTGAAGGGCGATGGCTCAGTCAAACCATCTATGACTCATTCGCCGTCAATGGGATGCTCTACTCGTCACGGTTGACCTCCGTCGAGTGTCTGACCGTCTATGATCGGGCAGTCAATGAAAAGCTGGCTTCCACGCCAGCCGTCGGACTTGTACGCCAACAGGAACTTGTCCCTGCTCTACGGTCCATTGGCGTAGCGATCAGGCGGGGGCCTTGATGTGTAGATGATGAATAGTCTCGGTCGCGGGTGTCGGGCGGTCTGGAGCCCGATCAGAAGTCATCCTTCACCTCCGAACGCGGCTGCCGGATCGAGTGCGGCAGCAAGGCCAGCTTGTCGTCACGCGGGAATAGGTGCGAGTATGTGCGCTGATATCGACCTCGATGGCGGCTATAACGGTCGTAAAACTACTCTACGACTGCCATAACGGTCAAATACCGCGCAGGCCTTTAGAAATCAATGAGGCGACCGATATGACGTTCTCCTTGGCAATCGGCATGGTGACATAGCCAGTCATTGCGCATGACATCGTCAATTTCTTCTGCGGAATGGCCGTTAGGATGCAAGCAAAATGGCCGCTAGAATACCTGCGATATGGCCGATAAGGCCCCAGCGCAATTGGAGCCGCGTTCCCTGCCAATCATACGCAAAACAAACAAAAGCGTGGGGATTTTGCATATGGTTGGCAGATCCGGCCTTGCTCTTTTTGCCGATCACGGGCAACTCCCATCCAAAAATCGAGCGTCCCCCGAGGACGCTAGAATGGCTAAATTCGCCGGCGACAATTTCCTTACGCGAGGCGAGAGCCGTGCCTCCCAAATCGCGCCGATAAGCCATTGGCGCGATCGTTGGTGGATTAGACCTGAGTTACTCAGAAGCGTATGACCGCACAGCCATGCGGTCCAAGCGAAAGGCAACCGTTCACCTCCTTGCCGGTGAGCAAGTCGATGCCAACCGGCAGTGACGAAATCTCGACTGTGCCTTCATCCGTATTGAGCACGAACAGGAGTTTCCGGTCGGCAGCTTCGCGGACGGTCACTTCCACATTCGCGGGAAGGTCGGCGATCAGCGGCGCAATACTGGCATGTGCGAAGAGCAGGTTGGCCAGGCTTTCGACCAGGGACTCTGTGAGATAGGTGCCCATGTAGACGGCACTGCCCTCCCCCACTTTGCGACTGGTAATGGCCGCCCGCCCGCTGACGAAACGGCTGCTCCAGCGGCCAAGCACCTCGACGTCCGCATCCACGTCGAGCAGTTCGTAGAGATGGGCGGCTTCGTGCTCCCGATTGCCGAGCACGAACTTGTACCGTCGTGCGGCAGAGCTGGCTGGAAGTTGCGCTGCGGGACTGTGTAGCCCGAGTTCCGTGCCATGCAGGCCAAACAGGCCATCGGCGCCGGGTTCGGCCACGCGCCCGAATTCCTCAACCCGAACACCGCAGAGCTCGGATAGGCCAGGTCCGGGGGCGAGAATGGTGGGGATGTGATTGTTCCCGTCCCGCGTTCCGGTCATGGCGCCGATCACCAGCGTGCCGCCGCTTTTGACGAAAGCCTCGACGTTTGCGTTCCATTCCGGCTTCCACATCACCCAATGCGGAACATAGAGAAGCTTGATCCGCGACAGATCGTCCTCGGGATGAATGAAGCCGCAGGCAATGCCGTTTGCATGGCAATAGCGGTGCAGGTGCACGGCATCCTCGAACGGGCTCGGCATCCCCATCGGATAGGTCTTGTAGGCTTCCTGATTGTCGAAATCGGCGCCAGCGATGGCCACGTCCATGCGCACCGTCGTGCCCAGAAGGTCCTGCTTGATCTTGGCGATATCGCCCGCGAATTCCATCGCTTCCTGGTAGCGCCGGCGCGGCACGTCGTCATGGTCGATGAGGCCCATCCAGTAGATTTCGGCGCCGTAATGCGCCGGGCGCCAGCGGAACAACATCAAGCCGTCGGCGCCGCGCGCCACCGAACTCAGCGCCATGCGGCGCATCTCGCCCGGCTCGGGTGTCATGGTAGAAAAACCCGGCTGGCTGCCGAAGCCCGAGGCCTGCTCCGGAACGATGAAATTGCCGCTGTAGGCGCGGCAGACATCGAGATGCAGCGCCTGTGTTGCCGCATGCCCGCCAGTGCGACGCATCTCATCGTAGAGCATCGGATAGATATCGAAGCCGATGAAATCGAGGTCCTGGCCGAACTGACCGCGGAAGTCGATGTCTTCCAGACGGCCGAGATTGTGGAAGATGAACCAGTCCGGATTGACCCGGCGCAGGATTTCCACCTGATCGTGCTGGAAGGCCGCCGTCGCATGAGCGAGAAAGCGGTGGTAGTCTTGGAAATGGCCGGGGCTCGGGAAGCCCGGATTGTGGGGGCGCGGCACCGTGATCTGGTCGAAATTGTCGTAAGCCGTTGCCCAGAAATTTCCTCCCCAGGCAAAATTGAGCGCATCGATCGTCTCGTAGCGATCCCGGAGATAGCGTCGGAATTCTCGTTCCGTCGCTTCGGAATAGGAGGTCGAAGACGTGGTGTTCAGCTCGTTGTCGGTCTGCCAGCCAATGACATGCGGATTGTCGCGATAGTGGTTGGCAAGCGCTTCGGTGATCCGGCGGCTGTGCATTCGGTAGACAGGGCTGTTGGTGTCGGCATGCTGGCGCGAGCCATGGGTGGCGACGCGGTCATTCACGTCAACGCGCAACACTTCCGGATAGGTCACGGTCAGCCACCGCGGCGGGGTCGCAGTCGGCGTGCAGAAGATTGTGTTGATGCCACAGGCGCCCAGAACTCCGATCGCCTTGTCGAAGAGCGAGAAGTCGAACATGCCTTCGCGCGGCTCCATGATGTGCCAGGCGAACTCACCCAAACGCACGACATTGAAGCCGGCGGCGGCCATGCGCACTGCGTCACGCTCCCAGTAGCTCTCGTCGACATGCTCCGGATAATGCGGAACGCCAATCAGAAAATCGTCAAGATTAAGGGTGCGCCACACCGAAAGGGGCGCAGGAGCTATACGCTTCATGTCATTCTTATCCTTGTTCAGAGACTTGCGACGGGCTTGGGAGAGCTGATGGTTCGGCCGTCGGCCGCAAAGAGGTAGGCATCGCGCGCGTCAAATCCGATAGAAACCGATGCCGCGGTCTGGAATGGTCGGACGTCGCCGATCTGGGCGGTAAAGACCCCGGTTCCGCTATCGGAGCCGGTCGTCACCAAATCTCCGGCATCGACATAGACGATGGTCTCGCGGCCGAGATATTCGGTAAGCCGCACCTGCCCGCCGAAGGTGAAGGCGGATCCAGCCTGATCGATCGCAAGCTTTTCGGGGCGGATGCCGACCGTGACCGTGTCACCCTTGGTGGCGGGCACGACGAGATCGTCGAAGGCGACCGTCAGCCCACCGGCACAGGCTACGCGGGCGCCGCGTCCCGAAACTTCCGCGACCGTGCCGGTGACGAAGTTCATGCGCGGAGCACCGAGGAAGCCGGCAACAAACAGGTTGGCAGGATTGTTGTAGAGATCGAGCGGCGCGCCGACCTGCTCGATGCCGCCGCGATTGAGCACGACGATGCGGCTTGCCATGGTCATGGCCTCGACCTGGTCATGCGTCACATAGATCATCGTCGAACCGAGTTCGGCATGCAGGGTCGACAGTTCGACGCGCATTTGCGTGCGCAATGCCGCATCGAGATTGGACAGGGGCTCGTCGAACAGGAAGACGTCGGGCGAGCGGGTGATGGCGCGGCCGATGGCGACGCGCTGGCGCTGGCCGCCGGACATTTGCTTGGGGCGCTTTTCGAGTTGCTCCTCGAGCCGCAGGATTTTTGCAGCCCTCGCGACCGCCGCATCGATCTCCGCCTTCGGGCGCCCGGCCATCCGAAGGCCGAACCCCATGTTCTGCGCGACCGTCATGTGCGGATAGAGCGCGTAGGACTGGAAGACCATGGCGATGCCGCGGTCACCCGGCTCGAGCCTGGTCACATCCCGTCCCTTGATCAGCAACTGGCCGGACGTCACCGTCTCGAGGCCTGCGATCGTCTTCAGGAGCGTGGACTTGCCGCAGCCGGACGGTCCCACCATGACGACGAACTCGCCCTCTTCAACGGAAAGGTTGATGTCGTTGAGCGCATGGTAGCTGCCATAGTGCTTCTGGACGTTCTGGATTTCTACGCTGGCCATTTGAGCCATCCTTTGATCTTTGCGCATCAGCCCTTCACTGCTCCGACCGTGAGGCCGGCGATAAAATGGCGTTGCATGAGGAAGAACATCACGACGGGCGGGATCGCGACCATGATCGTGGCGGCGGCCACGAGGTTCCATGCCGAGACCCATTCGCCGCGCAAGTTGCTGAGGCCTGCCGTCACCGGCTTTACCGCCTCGCTCTGGGTGAGCACGATCGCCCAGAAATAGTCGTTCCAGACGAAGGTGAAGGTCAGGATCGCAAGCGCGGCCAGCGCCGGCCGAATCAGTGGCAGCACCACATGCACCAATGTCTGGCCGGGCGAAGCGCCTTCCGCTCGTGCCGCCTGGAACAGCTCATCCGGCAGAGCCGCGATGAAATTGCGCATGAACAGCGTTGCAAAGCCGGTCTGGAAGGCGACGTGGAAGATGATCAGCGCATAGTACGTATCGTAAAGGCCGATCGACACCATCAGGTCGCGCACCGGGATCATCATGATCTGCGCCGGCAGGAAATTGCCGCCGACGAAGAGCGCGAACATCAGGTTGGCGCCACGGAAGCGGTGGCGCGACAGCACGTAGCCGGTCAGGGTCGACAGGATCAGGACGCCGAGCACCGACGGCAGGGTGATGATCAGGCTGTTGAGGAAGTAGCGCGCCATGGCCGTCTGGGTGAAAACGGCGGTGTAGTTTTCGACAAAATTGAAGCTTTTCGGCCAGCCCCAATAGTTGCCCGCCATGACCTCCTCGAAGGACCGCAAGGAAGTGGTCATCACCGCCATCAGCGGCACGAGCCAGAGGACCAGGACAAGCGCGACCATGCCGGCATAGGCAGCACGGCGCCACGGGGAGTCTTCGGGGATCGGACGCGGATACATCAGGCGTTCTCCTGTTCCGGTTTGAGCAGGGTGCGCAGGTACCAGGCGATAAAGACGGCCATCATGACGAAGAGTACGGTGGCGATGGCGGCTCCATATCCGAAGCGATAGGAGAAGATGGATTGCTCGTACATCTGATAGGCGAGCACGGTAGACGAGCCGAACGGTCCACCCGATGTCATGACCGCGACCATGTCGAATGAACGCAGCGCTCCGATCACGGTGACGGCAAGCGCGATGAAGCTGACCTCGCGCAATTGCGGCAGCACCACGTGCCAAAGCATTGGCCAGCCGCGCGCGCCGTCGACGCGCCCGGCGCCGATTAGATCCTCGCTCAGGTTGTTGAGGCCCGCAAGGAACAGCACCAGGCAGAAGGCAATCTGCGGCCAGAGTGCGGCAGCGACGACCGCGAAAGTCACGAAATGCTCATCCGAAAGCAGCGCGGGTGCCGTGGCTCCGAAATAGCCGAAAATCAGCGACAGCAGGCCGAAACTCGGGTCGTAGACCCAGGTGAAAACCACGCCGACCGTCACCGATGCGAGCACCAGCGGCACGAAGAACAGGGACTTCATGATGCGCATGCCCCTGATCGGCTGGTTGAGCAGCAACGCCAGGGCCAGGCCCAGCGGCGGCGCCAGCATGAACATGCCGAGCCAAATCAGGTTGTTCTTGAGCGAGATGTAGAATTGCGCATCATCGAACAATTGCACATAGTTCGACAGTCCTACCCACTGCATCTCGCCCACGCCATCCCAGTCGAAGAACGAGACCCAGACCGTCTGGATGGAGGCCAGGATGATCACGATGCCGAATAGCAGGGCACCGGGCAGGATGAACATGGTTGGAGCCACCCATGAGCGGTGGCGTCGCCAGAAACTGGACATCTCTCTTATACTTTCCAGGAGCAAGGTTGCTTTCCTTGTGATCCGCACGACCCCTGCGTCGCCGAAATTCCGGACAGGAGTTGCATCGAGTGCAGCCCCTGTCCGAAGTGCGGCCAGCCTAGGGAGGGTGCCTGACCGCAGGTGATGCGGATCAAGCCTTGAAGATGCGCTTGCGCGTTGCTTCTAGGTGTTCCAGGATCTGGTCACGCCGTTCCGGCCTGGCCATAAATTCCTGGAAGCCCTTCAGGCCTTCCTGGGCCATATCGGGATCGGTGTCGCGGTCGTAATATTGAGCGGAGCCGACGACCGTCTTCAGCGATTCCACGGCTGCGTTGACCAGCGGATCCTTGCTCGGCGGGCAGTCGTTGCGCGGCGGCACCGCACTTTCGGTTTCGAGGAAGGCAGAGAGGTTCTCCGGCTTATAGAAGTAGGCGAGGAAGTCGCGTGCACTTTCCTTGTTCTTGGCGTTCTTCGGCACATGGATGGAGTTCAGGGCGAAATCCTCGTAGCGCGCCGTGCCGGAGGTGATTTCCGGGAATGGCGCAAAGGCGATCTGGTCGACCTGATCCTCGGGGAAGCCGTATTTGATGAAGCCGGCGAGGTCCATCATTGCCGCCTTTTTCTGGGCTAGCGCCGCGGCAGCCTGTTCCCAGCCGAAGGACGTGTGGTTCGGGCTGAAGAGATCAGCCTTGATCAGTTCCTCCCACGTGTCGAACACCGGCTTGAGGGCGTCGTCCATATAGGACATCTGGCCGTCCATCAGCGCGATGTGCTTATCGAGACCGTTGATGCGAAGGTTCATATGGTCGAACCAGCCGGCCGCGGGCCACATTTCCTTGGTACCCATGCTGACCGGGACCATGCCTGCCGACTTCGCCTGCTCGCCGAGCGCCAGCAGATCCTTGAGGGTCTTGGGCGCCGTCCAGCCCTTTTCGGCAAAGACGTCCTTGCGGTAGAACATGCCCCAAAGAAGGCCCCCGAGGGGCAGTCCATATTGCTTCCCGTCGACCGTCACCGCTGCAGCCGACGGACCAAGCACGCTTTTGTAGTTCTCGCGCTCAAAAAGGTCGGAAATGTCGTCGAACAGATCGCGCTTGACGAAGGCTTTCATGCGATTGCCGGAGAACCAGAAGCAGAGGTCCGGCGCGCCGACGACGAGATAGCTGCGGATTGCGGTCTTGTGGGCCTCATGGTCCATATTGTTGATGGTGACCTTCACCCCGCTTGCTTTTTCATACTCACTCGCAAGCCGCTGCAGCACGTCGCGTTGCGCGGCGTTGCCGATATTGGAGATGATCGTCAGTTCTTTGGACTGCGCGACTGCCGGGCAGCCAAGCGCAATGCCGGCCAGCGCCGTGCCTGCGCCAATCACGAACTGGCGGCGCGACGGGGACGCGCCTTGCATCAACGACGTTAGATCTTTCATTGCCATTCTCTCCTCCCAAGACAAAGCTTCGCCATCGCCGGACAGGGCGTTGCCCGGACCTATCGGATTGCTGTGAATTCATTGAAAGCACGCAGGGCCGAACAATTCGCGCGCCTGCGCACTCCTCCTCGATTGCCAACGATGGAAACTTAGCCTAGCTTTGCGATTGGAGCAATAGTTAATTTACGAAATAAATTAATGAGGGAATGAAGTGAGAGGAAATGCCAGCACGTCGCGCGCGCTCAATCGCCGACTGATCCTGAACCTGCTGCGGAACCGCGGGCCGATCTCGCGCGCCGAGATGGCTCAGATCACGGGATTGAGCCCGGCGGCGGTGACCTTCGTTACGGCGGAGCTGATGGAGGAAGCGCTCGTGGTCGAGCGCGAAACGGTGTCGGGCACCTCGGGCGGGCGACGGCCCGTACCGGTCGACATCAATTACGAGGCTCACCTGGCGCTCGGTTTCAAGCTCAATAGGTACAGCATCGAGTGCGTGCTGACCGATCTGGCGACCTCGCCGCTCGCCACTCTGGAGGCAAGCGTCGCGGATACGACGCCTGAAGGCATGATCGAGACCATTGCCGCGACCATCCCTCGCCTTATCTCCCAGGCCAATCGGCAGGAGAGTGAAATTCGTGGCATCGGCGTCTCTATCCCCGGCGAAATCGACCCCGCCACCGGCACCTGCCTGCAGAGCCCGCGCTTCGGCTGGAAGAACCTGCCCTTTGCCGAGATGCTGGCTGAACGCGTCCATGTGCCCGTCTGGATCGACGACGATGTCAATGCCTTTGCCGTCGCCCAGCGGCTGTTCGGCGTCGGCCGCGACCATCACAATTTTGCCGCCCTTGCCATCGGCACCGGCATCGGCTGTTCGCTTGTCATCAAGGACGAGATCTATCACGGCAGCCATAGTGCCGCGGGGAAGATGGGCCACATCACCTCCGTTCCGAATGGGCGCTTGTGTGAATGCGGCCGACGTGGATGCCTGATGGCGCATGCAGCCGAGCCCTACATGCTGGACGAATGGCAAAGCCGGACGGGCTCCGCGATAAGCCGCGATGAGTTTGCCAACTCCGTCGAACATCGAGATGGCCTAGCGCTTTCTATTCTTTCGGACTGCGGGTCGCGGATCGGGCGCCACCTGGCCGACATGGTCAATTTGTTCGACCCGGAGATCATCGTCGTTGGCGGAGAAGCCGTGCAATTCGGTGATGCGCTTCTCGCCCCGATCCGGAAAACAATGGAAGAATTTACGTTCTTCACCAAGCCGGAACTCGTCGCCGATTGGGTTCCGAGTTCATGGGCACGGGGCGCTGCCGCACTCGCGACGCAGAACATTTTCGACTTCGAACGCTCGCCGAGTGGGTGATGGGTCGGGGTTAGCTGACCGAAAAGGAACTACAGATTCCGGACAAGCAAAGATCCTGTGACAGATACCGGTCGACCGCAGCAACTCTGCGCCTCGAGCACTTCCAAAGCCTCAGCCGAGTTTGAGACCATTTGCCGTCAGATAAACGGCATAGAGCGAACTCGTCGCCGTGATAAACAGCCGGTTGCGTCTGGCGCCGCCGAAGGTGAGGTTCGAGACAATTTCGGGAATGCGGATCTTGCCGATCAGCGTTCCGTCCGGATCATGGCAATGAACGCCGTCTGCCGCACTTGACCAGACCCGGCCCAGCCGATCGACCCTGAAACCGTCGAACAGGCCGCTTGTGCAGGTTGCGAAAACCTCGTCGCCGGAAAGCTCTCCGGCATCTGAAACCGAAAACCGGCGGATATGGCGCGGCCCATTTTCCAGGTGGCTGGCGCCGGTGTCGGCGACATAGAGAAGCCGCTCGTCCGGCGAGAAGGCAAGACCGTTCGGCTTTTCGAAATCGCCGGCGACCTTCGTCACGTCGCCGGACTGCGGATCGACGCGATAGACGTGGCAACCGCCGATCTCTTCCTCCCCGTATTCGCCCTCGTAGTCATGCATGATCCCGTAGGAAGGATCGGTAAACCAGATCGAGCCGTCGGATTTGACGACGACGTCGTTGGGCGAGTTGAAGCGCCTTCCCTCGAACCTATCGGCGATGACGTCAACGGTTCCGTCGAAGTTCGTGCGCGTCAACCGTCTCGTCAGGTGCTCGCAGGTTACCAGGCGACCCTGGTTGTCCACCGTATTGCCATTGGAATTGTTCGAAGGCTGGCGGAAGACGGACACGGAACCGCTGGTTTCGTCGAACCGCATCATGCGATTGTTCGGAATGTCAGACCAGACGAGAAAACGGCCGGGAGCGAACCAGGCCGGTCCCTCCAGCCAGCGCCCGCCTGTCCACAAGCGTTCGACGCGGGCATGACCGACAAAACACGCGGCGAAGCGCGGATCCAGAATTTCGAAGCCGGTGCCCTCAATCTCTCCGAACATGTTTTTTTCCTTTTCCCTAAAAATGTTTGTCGCCGTGCCGATTACCAGCCCACCGGTTGTTTCCTTGCGATGATAGCGATAACATTATCAGGGATAAACAGGTTTTTGCAGCGGTCACCCACGCGGAAAAGGCAATGACGAAGATACCGGACGGCAAGATGCCCGAAGCCCCGACGATGAGCGATGTGGCCCGCCGCGCCGGCGTTTCGGCAATGACTGTGTCGCGGGCCCTGAAAGAAGGCAGCCATGTTTCCAAGGAAACGCGCGAGCGGATAATGCAGGCGGTCAACGAACTCGGTTATGTTCTCGACCAATCGGCCGGCAGCCTTTCGTCCCGGCGTACAGGCTTCGTCGCCGCCATCATCCCTTCGATCAACAATTCGAACTTTTCCGACACGGCGCGCGGCATCACCGATGCGCTCGAGGGAACCGGCCTGCAATTGCTGTTGGGCTACACCAATTATTCGGTCGAGCGGGAAGAAGAGTTGATCGAGGCTATGCTGCGGCGCCGGCCCGAGGGTATCATCCTGACCGGCGGCTCCCACACGCCGAAGGGCCGACGCATGCTTGAACAGGCCGGCATCCCGGTCATCGAGACCTGGGACAGGCCGGCCCAACCGATCGACAAGGTCGTTGGCTTCTCCAATGGCGAGGCGATGGAGCTCCTTGTCGAAACTCTTGCTGCCAAGGGTTACCAGCGCTTCGGCTATATCGGCGGCACGACGGCGCGCGATACGCGCGGCAGCCAGCGCCGGGCGGGTTTTGTTCGCGCTTTGGAAAGACTGAACCTGCCAGCGGACCGCCTGATTTCCTTCGGCGTCCCGCCAATTTCGATGGAACAGGGTGCGCAGGCGGTCGTCAACATGCTGGAGCGCTGGCCGGACACGCAGGTGGTGCTTTGCGTTTCGGACCTTTCGGCCTTTGGCGCGCTCATGGAATGTCAGCGCCGGGGCATGAAAGTCCCGGAAGACATTGCCATTGCCGGTTTCGGTGACTACGAAATCGCCGCCTGCTGTCACCCGCGCATGACGACCATCAACGTCGATTGCTACGGCATCGGCCGACAAGCAGCGCTCAAGCTGACGCAGACCATCCAGGGCATGGGGATGCCGGAAGCCATCACCGTCACCGGCTTTCGCGTCATCGAGCGCGAGAGCACGTAATTCCATGTTGGGTAGACCGCTAGAACGCGATCTGTACCTTCATCGACCGGCTGCGGTCGGATCTTTCCAGCTGGCTGGGAAACGCCCTCCGGCCGCCGCTTGGCAATGCCGATGAACTGGCCGGTTGGCGGTCTTTCTTGTCGGCAAGGCATCCTCTATCGTGAACGGACACACACTCTATGTCGATTGTGGCATCACCACCTGTCTTTAAGGGCCTGATCATCGTGATGGGCGTCAGTGGCTGCGGCAAGTCTTCCATCGGGGAGCGGCTGGCGGATCAACTCGGCCTGCCCTTCGTCGAGGGCGACAGCCTGCACCCGGCAGAAAACATAGCCAAGATGTCGGCCGGCATTCCGCTTGACGATGGCGATCGCTGGCCCTGGCTTGAGATCATCGGGAAACGCCTCGAAACAGCGCGTGCGACAGGCATTGTCGTTTCCTGCTCGGCGTTGAAGCGTGCCTATCGAGACCGGCTGCGGCAGGCAGCATGCGAGCGCCTCGCCTTCGTTTACCTCAAGGGTCCGAGGGACATCTTGCTTAACCGGATGACCGAGCGGCCGGGGCATTTTTTCAAGGCCTCGCTGCTCGACAGCCAGTTGGCGACCCTGGAGAGCCCGGAAGGCGAGGCGGGCGTTGTCACCGTCGATATCACGCCGTCCCCGGATATCATTGCCGGAAAAGCCCTTGACGGCCTCGCCGCCCTCGACGGAGTTGAATCATGACCCGACGGGCTGCAGGGTCGCCGTCATCGGCGCCAAGTCTTGGGGTCGGCGGGAAAATTCGGACCGAAACATTTCGGCCCTTGACTATTCCGATATGTTATCGATAACATGATCTCCAGTCGATGCTTTGGGAGGAGCG
This sequence comes from Pararhizobium sp. A13, assembly GCF_040126305.1. Lineage (NCBI taxonomy): Bacteria > Pseudomonadati > Pseudomonadota > Alphaproteobacteria > Hyphomicrobiales > Rhizobiaceae > Pararhizobium > Pararhizobium sp. A13. Next base: position 945,717 of record NZ_CP149511.1, read on the forward strand.
GGGATGGACGATCGCAAACTCATCGAGTTCAACGGAATCACCAAGGTCTTTGGTGGCACCCGCGCGCTCGAAAATGTCTCCATCAGCCTCATGCCGGGCGAAATCCTCGCCCTTCTCGGCGAAAACGGCGCCGGTAAATCGACACTCATCAAGACGCTTGCCGGTATCTACAAGCCTGATGGCGGCCAGATCCTGTTTCGCGGCGAGCCCTATAGCCACCGCCCGCCCAAACCGAACGAGCGCCAGCCGGTCGCCTTCATTCACCAGGACCTGGGTCTTGTCGAATGGATGACCGTTGGCGAAAACGTTGGCCTTGCACAGGGCTTTTCCCTGCGTTCGCGACTGATCGATTGGCGCCGGACGGAAGACCGCGCTCGCGAGGCGCTGGAGCTAGTCGGTTGCAACTTCGATCCGAGCACACGGGTGCAGGACTTGACCCGCACCGAAAAGTCGCTGGTCGCGATTGCCCGCGCGCTGGCTGTCGAAGCCGACGTGCTGGTGCTCGACGAGCCGACCGCAAGCTTGCCAGCCGACGAGGTGGAGCGGCTCTTCAATGCCATCCGCCCGCTCAAGGAACGCGGCGTCGGCATGATCTATGTGTCGCATCGTCTGGACGAGATCTTCCGCATCGCCGATCGGGTCGCCGTACTGCGCGACGGCAAGCTGGTGGGCCAGCGGTCGGTGGCCGAGACAAGGCCCGACGACCTGATCGAGATGATCGTCGGCCGCCCCGCCGATCAGCTTTTCGTCAAGGCCGCCTGCACGCCAGGCAAGACGGTCGTGGCCGCCCGCGATCTGGTCTGCGCAGGCACAGGACCGATCTCCTTCGATATCCGCCAGAACGAGCTTCTGGGTCTCGTCGGCCTGCGCGGCGCCGGCCAGGAACTCATCGGCAGGGCGCTATTCGGTTGCGAGGCCTTCGGTGGCACCATCCACCTGAATGGTGATATCCCGGACCTGGCGAACCCCGTCGCCGCGATGAAATCCGGTGTCGGACTGATCGCCCGCGACCGCACGGAGGAATCGGTGGCAATGTCGCTGTCGCTTCGGGAAAACACTTTCCTTAATCCGGGTGCGTCCGGCCGCGGCCTGTTCTCGTTCCTGTCGCCGGCGAACGAAGCCGAGCAGGCACGCAAGATCGGCGAGACTGTTGGTCTTCGTCCGAACGACCAGAGCCTGCCGATCGAGGCGCTGTCGGGCGGCAACCAGCAAAAAGTGGTCGTCGGCCGTTGGCTGCGGACAGGCCGCAAACTGCTTGTGGCCGAAGACCCGACAGCCGGTGTCGATATCGGCGCCAAGGCCGAGATCTACAAGCTGATCGCCCGGGCGCTCGAGGCGGGCCTTGCCGTCGTCGTCGTATCGACCGACTTCGAGGAAATCGCCCATATCTGCCATCGCGCACTGGTGTTTTCACGCGGCCGCATCGTCGCCGAACTTCAGGGCGACGCCCTTACCACATCCGCCGTCATTTCCGCCGCTTCGGCATCGGAAGCCGCCTGAGAGACCACGGGAGCTTTGAACCATGCAATCGATCGAATCCACCGCGCTTGAGCCGACGCGCAGCGAACTGGCGGGGCTGACCACGAGCCAGAAGATTGCTCGCTATATCCCCGTCTACGGCCTGGTCATCCTGACGGTCTTCCTGATCGTCCTGTTCTCGCTGCTACTGCCGCAGACCTTCCCCACTCTTCTCAACCTGCGCTCGATCGTTTCCGACAAGGCGATCATCGCACTTCTGTCGCTGGCGGCGATGATCCCGATGGCATCCGGCCGGATCGACCTCACTGTCGGCTACGGCATCGTTCTCTGGCACATTCTGGCGATCAGCCTGCAGACCATGTTCGGCGTGCCATGGCCGATTGCCGTCGTTATCGTGCTTGCGCTCGGCGCCCTCACCGGTTTCCTCAATGGCCTTCTGGTCGAGGTCGCGCGGATCGACAGTTTCATCGCAACGCTTGGCACCGGCACGATCCTTTATGCGCTGGCGCTCTGGCACACGGGTGGCCGACAGGTGGTCGGCGTCCTGCCCGAAGGCTTCTATGCGCTCAACGGTACGATGGTTCTCGGCCTACCGATCACCGGTTTCTACGTCCTGCTGTTTGCCGTCGCGCTTTGGATCATCCTCGAATATCTGCCGATCGGCCGCTACGTCTATGCCATCGGCGCCAACCCGAAGGCGGCGGCGCTGAATGGCATCCCGGTCCGCCGTTTTGTCATCGGCGCCTTCGTCTCGTCGGGAACGCTTGCGGCGCTTGCCGGCGTGCTCCTTGCCTCGAAGCTGCGTATCGGCCAGGCAAGCGTCGGGCTCGAATATCTCTTGCCGGCGCTCGTCGGCGCCTTTCTCGGCTCCACGACCATCAAGCCCGGCCGCGTCAATGTCTGGGGCACGATGACGGGCGTCATCATTCTCGCCGTCGGCATCTCGGGCATCCAGCAGACAGGTGGCTCGTTCTTCGTCGAGCCCCTCTTCAACGGCGTCACCCTGCTCGTTGCCATTGGCATCGCCGGCTACGCCCAGCGCAAGCGGGGCGCCGTCGGCAAGGCGGCCGCACCCGGCCTGGTGCCCGCAAGAACACCGAAAAACTGACGGAACATCGATTGTGCGAAACGCACGTCTTCAAAGGGAGGAAGAACCATGAAACGCAGAACAATGATCCAGGGATCGGTCGCCATGCTGGCGCTGATGCTGGCCGGCCCGGCACTGGCCGATGCCACGGCGGACGCCAAGGCCTTGGTCGACAAATACGCCACCCGCGTCACGGCCTGGGACGGCCCGAAGGCAAGCCCGAAGGCGCAGGACGGCAAGACAATCGTCGTGCTCGCCGGCGACCTGAAAAACGGCGGCATTCTGGGGGTCACCACCGGCGTCGAGGAAGCAGCCAAAGCAATCGGCTGGGAAGTCAAGGTTCTCGACGGCGCGGGCTCGATCGGCGGCCGCACAGCAGCCTTCGGACAGGCCATGGCTTTGAAGCCGGCGGGCATCATCATCAACGGTTTCGATGCGGTCGAGCAGGGTCCGGCGCTGGAGCAGGCCAAGGCTGCGGGCATTCCGCTGGTTGCCTGGCATGCGGGTCCGGTAATCGGCCCGGACGAAAAGACCGGTCTCTTCGCCAATGTCAGCACCGATGCCATGGAAGTCTCCAAGGCTGCGGCCGACTATGCCTATGTCGACGCTAAGGGTAAGCCAGGCGTGATCATCTTCACCGACAGCACCTATGCTATCGCTATTGCCAAGGCCGACAAGATGAAGGCCGAGATCGAGGCGCTCGGCGGCACGGTGCTCGAATATGTCGATACCCCGATTGCCGAAACCTCGCAACGCATGCCGCAGTTGACGACGTCTCTGTTGCAGAAATACGGCGACCAGTGGACCCATTCGCTCGCCATCAACGACCTCTATTTCGACTTCATGGGCCCCTCTCTCGCCGCAGCAGGCAAGGGCGGCACGGACGCGCCGATCAATGTCGCCGCAGGAGACGGCTCGGAATCGGCCTATCAGCGCATCCGCGCTGGCCAGTTCCAGAAAGTGACGGTCGCTGAACCGCTCAACCTGCAGGGCTGGCAGCTCGTCGACGAGCTGAACCGCGCCTTCGCTGGCGAACAGTGGTCAGGCTACCTCTCACCCCTCCACGTCGTCACGTCTGACAATGTCGAGTTCGATGGCGGACCGAAGAATAGCTTCGACCCGGACAACGGCTACCGCGACGAATACAAGAAACTCTGGGGCAAGATTTAACGACCTCCCAGGAGCTGGGCACCGCGAATGGTGCCCCTTTTTCTTCCGCCTTGTGAAATCCCGCCAGCCGAAGGCAGTATCATGATCATTCGCTATGCCCTCTTCGAAGGGGAAATTCATCCAGGCAAGGAAGCCGCATTCCGCGCTTATGTGAAGGAAAGGCTCGTGCCACTCTGGACCCGGTTTCCGGGCGCCGAGGAGGTCCGTGTGCTGGACGGAGCCGATCGCGACGAGGGAGCACCAGCCTTCGCCATGGCGCTCGCCATACGCTATCCCGACCTCGAAACCTGCAACAGGGCGCTGCAGTCAGACGTGCGCTTCGAAAGCCGCGCTGTAACCGGCGGACTGCTTGAGATGTTCTCGGGGCGCGTCCATCACCATGTTTTCACGGCGAACGAATATCCGACGGTGTAGAACGACGGTGCATCGCTGAAATCCGCGTACAGCGCCGCGCGCATAATTTTACGCACCTATCTACCAAAGAAAGGTGGATACAATAATGAACGGCAAGAGGCGCATGTCTCTCGCCGTGAAAACGGACGACATTCTTACCGTGTCGGCTTGGGTCGTTGTAGCTGAAATGTTCGTCGGCGTGGATGGTCGATCCCTTCCTGACGTGATCGCGAACGAAAGCCCAGGCCTCATCGCCGTCCTCGGCGCGGTGTGCTTGGTTAATTCCTATTCAAACGGCATCTTGTGCCCATCCAAGCATCAGAATTAGGTATGCTCATGGACCGGAATTCGGGAATTTTGCGGAAGCAACTTTGTGACGGCTTCGCGGTCGCGGTCGGACTGCTCCACCGCAGGAGTCTTTATCAGGCCCCCGGTACCCCGTTGGCATATCGAGTTTCTCGCGATTAATTTATATTGTTTTTTTGTGGTAGAACAACCAACTCAAAATACAAATTAATCTCTGCCATTGACGAAAAGAATTGGTGAGATTATATTGTATTCGATTTTGGTGGTTACAGAGCAAAAACGAAATGAATTTTAATCTACGCACATTGGGGCCCTCGGAAGCCAAGGTAGTGCTCTCCCTCATAGAGGAAGGACGCACGGTCGTACGTCCTGGCGACGCCAAACGTATCCTCGGCTCCGAGATGACGAGCCGAACAGTGGTGCGAGGTCTCGCGGACAAGGGCTGGCTAGCACGCGTTATAGGTGGTCGGTACATGCTGCTGCCGCCCGAGTATGGGCCGGAGAACCTTGGGGAGAACAACATTCTGGCTATGGCCGCGGCAGCCGTGGACCCGTCCTATATAGGCTGGTGGTCCGCCGCCTCGTGGCATGGCTTTACGACACAGCGGCCCATGACCGTTTTCGTAGCAACGAAACGGCAGGTTCCAGCCAAGGTCATCGAAGGTAACGATGTGCGTTTCGTCAAGGTCGCAGAGAGAAAGTTCTTCGGCTTCGATACGTATGATGTGTACGGCCGAGATGTTGCCATCTCCTCGCCCGCAAAAACGGTCGTGGACTGCGTGGACCGCCCGGACCTCTGCGGCGGTCCATCTGAACTGGCCAGGATCGTGTATGCGGCGCTCGCTGACATCGATCCTGAGGACCTGCTCAATGCTGCGATGATGTTGAAATCCAAGGTGGTCATGCAGCGATTGGGCTTTCTTGCCGACCTCGTGGGAAGGCAGCTCCCTTCCGATATTCGCGCGGCCATGCGTTCTGCCATTCCAAACAGTCAACGCTCTAGCTTCGGGCGACCCGAACGCAAGGATGGAGACATTGGATATGTTTCAAGCTGGGGGCTTTTCGTCAATGCACGCGAGTCTGACTTGCTCGCCGAAGTGCTAGCTCCTCAGAGCGTCTCCTGATGTTGTCCGCGAATGACCTTCGTAAAGTTGCAGCTCGATCCGGGGCGCGCGACATCGGAAACGTTGAGATCGACGTCACCCTGACGTACCTGCTTCAGCTCTTCGTCGACAAGGGGATCATGAATCACGTAGCCTTCAAAGGCGGCACGATGCTTCGCAAAATGGTGTTCGGCCCGCGAGGCCGTCTATCTACCGATCTCGATTTCACCCGCTGCAACGACATTGATCTTGATGACCTGATGATCATGATGCTCGACGCACTGGGGCAACCCTACCACGGATTAAGTTTCCGCTTCGACAAAGACAAGGATTGGTACACGACGGACGACGGTTGCGCCGCCAACCCAGTTTGCTTCCACGACGCCAATCCGAGAGGGCTGAAAATCAAGCTCCAGGTCAGTACGCGCGAGCAACCTGTGTTGCCAGTCCTGCCTGTCGAACAAATCAAGCAGGACTACTTCGATCTGCTCCCGTTCGCGCCGGCTCCAATAGCTTCTCTGACATTTGAAGAAGTCGTTGCCGAAAAAATCCGCGCGGCGAGCCAGCGATCCAAGATTCGAGACTTGCACGACCTATCGGAAATCGCCCTTCGCCCTCTGAACCGAGAACTTGTTCGGTCCCTTGCCGTTTTGAAACTATGGAACAGCGGCGGCGAGGGACTCAATTACGATCGCTTCTCCGATCGGGTGCGGGGAAGTGCCGACTACGAGATCGCGGACCTCGCGAGCCTCCTGCGAAAAGACCAAAAGCCAGACTTGCCGAGTATGATTAATCGAGTGGTGGAGAGTTACAGATTCCTCCTCGATCTAACTGATGACGAGCGAATTTTGGCAGTGGATAACGCAAACAAGAGACATCGTGAGGCGAATTCGCTTGTCGCAAAGATCAGGCTCGCTGCCTAGACCTTGACGACGTAAGCACAAATGCGCCACGATAAATTCAATCTCTGATTGCTGCGGGTGTTTGGTGGGTGTTCCTACATAACTCCGCAAATATTCCGATTCATTTCTGATACAATTTGCCGCATCCCTCGAAAGTTTGATCGGGATCATGCAACTTTTCCGGCAATAATGCGATCCATGTCAGCAATTACATCATCGATATCCTCGTACTCGCCTGCGGCGACTTGTTCTCTTCCTCTCCTTGCCGCGAGGATGTCAGAGCCTTCATTCAAAAGGTATGTTCTCAGCGCCCGAACGATGATGTAACTTCTGGAACGTTCGGTCGATTCAGCAATCAGCTCGATATCTGACAAAACATCCAGCGGAATTCGCAGCGTTACCGATTCTGACGTATTAGGTTTCGTCATCTGCAACCCCTTTTTGAATTTGTAAGACAATGTAAGACATTCGGGGTCCATGAACTCGTCTATCGCCGATTGGAAGCCGACCGATGCCCCCCACTTGGAATCCTCGACGTCATCGACCCAATCAGGATTAATATTAAATTATCAGACGGAATGCCTTTGTTTGGTAGATAGGTGCGTAATTTTATCGTTAAATCGATTTCGATTTAACGAATTGCGCAGCCGTCGCGTCTGCTCATTCCTCGCCGCTTTCGTCAGATATTGTCGTGCCGATGTCCGCGGCCATCATCCGATCGCGGCTGAGAAGCCCTGCGTCCTCAAGCATCTCAATATCAGGCAGATCGCGCAGGGTGTCGAAGCCGAAGGCTGACAGGAATGCCTGCGTCGTGACGTAAGTGTAAGGCGCCCCGGGCTGCGGGCTGCGTGGGCCCGAAGCGATGAGCTCAAATGAACGCAGGTTGCCGATCAGGTCGCGGCTGATCTCCTTACCGAAGATCTTCGAAAGTTCTGCACGCGTCACCGGTTGGAAATAGCCGATCGCCATCAACACGGCCGCCTCATCGGCACTCAGATCGGCGGTTGCCCGCGTTGGCGCCCCGGATGCACGGATGACGCCGGCATAGGCGGGTTTGGTACGATGCTGCCAGCCGCCGGCGATGGATACCAGCTCATACGGCCGGCCGCGCAGCTCCTCGCGCAGATCGTCGATCAAAAGGTCGATGCTGCAATTGCGGCCAACGACCCCGGCCAGCGTTTCGCGGGGCACCGGCGTCGCCGAAGCAAAGATGACCGCCTCGACGCGCTGCATCCATTCGCGCCAGCGCAACTCCGGTGGCAGATCGGCGAGCTCGGTGTCGAGCAGCGCATTGTCTGAACGCCTCCGCTGACGATCCGCCCGTCCGACCCTGGCCGCGTTTGCTTGTCTTGCCACGTTCACAACCCGTAGATCCGGAACGTCGATCGCCCGGACAATTCGCGCACAGCGTCGAATTCGATCAGGCGCTCAAACAGTCGGCGGCTGGCCCAGCGCGACAGCTTTGCGGTCCGCAACGCGCCGGAAACGGCGTCCTCGTCGAGCAAAAGGCGGATTGCCTCGCCTGCCCCCTTGGCCCGCAGCTTCGGCGCAACCGCCGCCAGCCGATCCGCACGCCTGGAAACCTCCGCCGCCAGCCGGCACGCTTCGGTCGACGCCTGCGCCAGAGCCAGACACACCGCCCGCTCAAATCCCAGCTCGCCCGGACGCATACGGCCCCTGCCCGTCTCAAGACGAAACGCAGTCGAAGTACGCTGCGCCATCAGGAGCGGGATCGGACGGTCCCATCGCAGTCTTTGCGCCAGCATCCAGTCGGCCAGCCACCAGGCGAGCACTTCGGCATCCGGCCGGATGGTGTAAAGCTCCGTGACGATGGCTGCGGCGGCAAAGGGAGCCATCGTTCCCGCTTGATTGATTGCATCGATCATGGCCGGGATGGTGGCAAGTTCATCACCCCAGCGGATAGCGAAGAGGTCGGCGAGTTCGCGCAGTACCTTTGTATCGATCGTCGTTAGCCGGGCCGCCAGCCGTTTATAGGCCGCGAAGATGTCGCCGGCCGGGCCCAAATCATCGCCGGAACCGCGCAGAACCCAGACATCGCGCAAGGCCGCCTCGTCCTCGGATCGGCCGGCAAGCCGCACTGCCGATACGGCACATTTCAACGCCAGGCGCTGACGCCAGACACCGGCCCAATCCGGCTGCATCCGCACCAGCGTGTCCAGCGCATTCAATGCTGCGCCTGCCAGGAAGGCCGCGTCCGTGTCGCTGGTAACGGGTCCGCGCGGGACCGCCCACGCAGGAACAACGGGCATTGGATCGGGCCGGGCAGTCTGGGAATCGAATTTCGACATCGGTGAAGCTTAGGTCAAGAGATCGCTTTTCACCACAGAATTGTTGAAAACCGCACAGCATGATAACCGGCAAGGAACGACCGATAAGCTGGCGGTCTCTCCGGCTCGCTCCTCGGCAAGCCCGCGAAGAAACCGTAGATTATGTGAGGAAGGACTGTCGTTGGTCAGAACCAAAAGAAGCGTAGCGTAGGCTTGCTCGATTGCCTGGTGAAGGAAAAATGCCGACATCGCCTTCGGATTGATAAAACCTGACCCCTTCCAAGAATTTGTGCGCATGCGTGCTTTGGCCGTACCGGGTCGAGCAGTGACGTTTAGGGTGAATGTACTAATCCCCGACGCCGCAGTCAGCAAAAGTGTCCTTCATAGCAAGCAGGATGATAACAGCCGAGGCTGCACCTGGATCTACGTGCCCGAGGGACCGCTCTCCCAGTCGTGCCGCCCGTCCGCGCGCCGCAACCATCGAACGTGTGGAGTTTGCCCCGGTTTCCGCTGCCTCTACTATCCTGTTCCACATTTCCGGAATCCCGACATCATTTGCCCGTGCACTGACAGCCGCTTCCGTAGCCGGCACCCAGGCGTCCAGCATCGTCTTGTCGCCGCGTTGCCCCTTGCCGCGCTGTTGAATGCCAGCCGTCATTGCCTCTACAATCGCGGCCTGGCCGGAAGCCGAAAGAGATTCGTCTTGCTTGAGGGCTTGGGCGGCCCTTCGGAATGCCGTCGCATAAAGGGGGCCAGTGGACGCGCCGACTGCATCGAGAAAGGCCGAGGCTGCAATCGTAAAAATCTCTGACGGAAGGGTGTGATCCAGGTCGACTTTCGCCAGTTCAGCGTTTACGGCCATGAAGCCCAGAGCCATGGTGATCCCATGGTCAGCATCGCCAATGGCGCCATCCAGCTCAGAGAGATGATCCTTCTCGGAGTTGATTGCAAAAGATATGCGCTGAAACATCCCGCTCAAGCGTCGCGCCGCTTTTTCCGACATAGTCTTTCTCCCAACCCCATCAGGTTGCGCCCTTACTTGGCAGGGTGCATCTCGTGTGTATTTAGCCGACCCTCAGAGCGGCGGTGTCGCAAGGGTGGCATAGTAATTCCGTCAACTCGTGGTCGAGGTGCAAAACTGATATGGATGCACCGACCATATCGAGTGAGGTGCAGTAGTGCCCCACCCAGTTCGCTTCTATCTTGATGTCCTTTGCGCTCAGCCGCTGTTCGACGCGTCTGAACAGAATGTAAAGTTCCATCAATGGCGTGGCTCCGAAGGAATTGATCAGCACCGCAACCCGGTCGCCCGAAGAAGGCTTCATCTCGGCGAAGATGCGGTCCATGACCCTGTCTGTGATTTCGTCGGCGCTCATCATTTTTTCGCGGATGACGCCACGCTCTCCGTGGATACCCATACCGATCTCTATGTCATCGGGACCAATCTCGAAATTGTGTCGTCGGGTCTGGGGCAGTGAGCAGGGCTCTAGCGCAACACCCATGGTAAAGGTTCGCTCGTTGGCCTTGCGCGTTACCGCCTCGCAGGCATCGAGCGACATTCCCCGATCGCAGGCAGCCCCGGCAATCTTGAAGATGAAGAAGTTTCCAGCGACACCTCGACGACCTTCCTTATCCTCCACAGGAGAGGAGGCAATATCATCCGTCGTCAGTACAGTTCGGACATCAATCTTCTCTTCCTGCGCCATCTCGGCGGCCATCTCGAAATTCATGACGTCGCCGGCATAGTTGCCATAGACAAAGAGCACGCCTTCTCCACCGGACGCAGCCTTTGCACACTCAAGAATCGGTGTGGGAGGTGGCGATGAGAAAATATTGCCTATGGCGACCGCATCGGCGAGACCCTTGCCGACGTATCCGAGGAAGCAGGGCTCATGGCCAGTGCCGCCGCCGATGACAAGACCGACCTTTCCCGGACGCGGTCCTGTGCGTGCGACGAGCGTCCGATTGGACCCCTTGATCGGCGCAATATAGGCAGAATGGGCTTTTACTACGCCGTCAAGCATTTCGTCGACGACGTGATCAGGATTGTTCAGGAACTTCTTGATATGCGTGCGAACGCCGCTGGGCAACTGAACGGTGTTGTCAAATCTGGGGCGTTGCGAATTCTTCGGGTCAATCTCCTTCACGCCGTCGGCGTTCAGGATACCTCGGCCAGTCGCAGCATCGGTGATGAGAACGTTGATGTAGCCGCCGCGAAGCGCCGCGAGGATAGCGGGTACTTTGTCGAAACCGCCGGCGACGGCAATACGCAGCCCTATCGATTTCAGCATATCGAGGGATATCCCGATCATTCGGTCGTCGAGCGGACCGGCGACCGGTTGTCCCTGCGGGTCGATGAAACGCCCTGCGACGACCCCGACTGCATTCTTCGCCAGATATTCCTGGAGCGAGACTGACTCAAAGTAACCGCTGGTGTGAATGGTCGAGTTGGGGCGCAGCGACGAGACGCCGAACAGCGCTTTGTTGGCTTTGGAAAGGATCGCAAACTGGTCTTCAATAAGTGACTCACGTAGCAGGACGTCGCGAACCTCCGCAGTCGAAACGATGGCCGGCGTGGTCAGATTGATCAATTTCCCGCTGACTGCACCGGCGAAGGCGGCTGCACAGAGTTCCGGCGTGTAGGCAAAACGCGCCCGCGTACCACCGGTCGCCTGAACAACCGTAACATCCTGGAGATTGGTTACGGACAACTGTTCGGCGATTGCAAGGACCGTTCGGCCCCAGGCAACGGCTAATGTATCACCAGATTTCAGAAGCTTGGCGACAGCTTGAGCGCCCGCCGCGCCGAGCCGGTCGATCAATGGCCGCGAACCGTCGTCGCTGGGTACAACAAGACAGTCATTCAGCCCGAAATGGCCTTTGAGCTCCTGCGCGACCGAGAGTGAACTCAGACGCGACGGTTCCAGAGAGATATTGACAATCCCACGGCTGCGGGCGTCGGCCAGATAGCTGTTTACAGTCGCCCGCGAGATACCCATGATTTCCGCGATATCGCCTTGTGTCCTGCCATCCTCATAGTAAAGCCAGCAGGCCCAGACGTAGGGATCATCTCCATAGCGCAGCGGCATGGCTTCAAATCCCTCCACCACGCCCGTCTTGCTTGCACCGGCTTTGCCAACTGAAGATGTTTTGCCTATCATGACTACCAACGGTTCCCTTTTGTCGCCCGAAGATGAATGCAATACAGCATGTTTGCAAATTCTTCCTCAGGCAAAGGGAGCGGCGCGCGACGCCACTGGAGACAGCAGCATCGCGCAGCCTTGGGAGTTTCGCCTGCGGGGAAAGAAGCCCCGCGAAGTCACGCCATTCTATTGAAGCCGGGTGCGGGCGCCGAGAGAAAGTTCTTTCAGGATGATTGCACAAGAGGTCGCCCCGGCATCCAGCACACCAAGCGAGCGCTCGCCAAGACGGCTTGCACGGCCGATCTTGGCCACCAGATTGAGTGTCGAGTCGCGGCCCGCCTCGGCTGCTGCCACCAATGCGTCGAGAGCTTCGGCAAACGACTTGCCGGCGGCCACGGAAGCATCAAAAGCTTCAACGGCCGGCACCAGCGTGTCGAGCAGCGTCTTGTCACCAACTTTCGCCGAGCCGATTGACTGGATGCCTTCTAGTCCAGCGTGCAACATCCGGCTAAAGGTATCGCTGCTTATGGCTTCGACACCCTCGAGCTTCTCAGCAAACTCAGTAAACATCACGCCGTAAAGCGGTCCCATCGACCCGCCAATCTCGGTCATCAAAATGGTACCCAATGTCTCAAGTGATGCGGCAAGCGGCAGATCTTTACCCTTGAGGCGTTCAGACGCCATGCCGAACCCCTTGGCCATATTGACCCCGTGGTCACCGTCACCAATTTTACCGTCGATCTCACTGAGATAAGCCCGGTTTTCCACGATCCGGTCGGCCATTGACAGGATGATATCGCCGGCGGCGGCATTGTTAAGTGTCTGCATTGACCTGTCTCCCTCAGAGTAATGTTGTGCAACGGACTTCGACGTCGAGAAGCCCTTTCAGTTCGTCGTCAAGACCCATCACGGTCAGCGTCGCGCCGACCATTTCCAGCGAGGTGAAATAATTGCCCACATAGGTCTTGTAGACCTTGAGGCCACGACCTGTGATCTCGGTCTCGATCGTGTCGTTCAAAATATAGAGTTCATTGACCGGTGTAGCGCCGAGACCCGAAACGAGCACCGCAACCTCGGTACCCACGGCCAGATTGTGATCGTCAAGTACAATCTGGCACATGTCCCTGGCGACCTCCGCAGCCGTTTTCAGCGCTTCCACCCGAACTCCCGGCTCGCCATGGTGACCGATACCGACTTCCATGGTGCCGGGCTCGATCTTGAAATTCGGATGGCCGACGGCCGGAAGGGTGCAGGGTCCCAGACCGACCCCGATTGATCGGCAACTATCGATCGCCCTCTGGGCGGTAGCGCGGACTTCCTCGAGGCTTGCCCCCTGCGCGGCCTTTGCGCCGCCGATCTTCCACATGAAGATTTCGCCTGCGACACCGCGGCGCTTCTCGCGTTCCTCGGGCGGGGCGGAGCAAACGTCGTCATTGGCGACCACCGTTGCCACCTCGATACCGTCCTTGGCCGCGAGCTTGACCGCCATCTTCACGTTCATGTTGTCGCCTGCATAGTTGCCATAGAGGCAAATAACGCCCTTTCCACCATCGGCTTCCCGAATTGCGTCATGGAAGCTTTTGGCTGTCGGCGAGGAAAACAGCTCGCCGACAGCGACCGCGTCGAGCATGTTCTTGCCCGCGTAGCCGATGAAGGCGGGCTCATGTCCAGAACCACCGCCGGTGACGACGCCGACCTTTCCGACCTTCGGTGTATTTCTCGCGGCGATCACACGCGGGTTTTCGGCAATGCGTACGATATCCGAATGTGCCTTGACGAAGCCTTTTACCGTGTCTTCAACGACTTCGTCGGGATTGTTGATGAACCGCTGCATGATGTCTCCTGTCGTATGCTCGAGCGCTTGGCTCAAAGAATTGTGTAGCCGCCATCGATCAAGAGATCAGCGCCGTTGATCATGTCCGCGCCCGCGGAGGAGAGGAAGATGGCGGCAGCCGCGATCTCTTCCGGGAACGCAAATCGGCCCGAAGGGATGCGTTTTTTCGCCGCTTCACCCTTTTCGCCGGACCAGGCCTTCTTGCCGAGTTCCGTGAGCACGATGGTTGGGGAAATGGTGTTGACGCAGATGCCGTGCTTGCCCCATTCGGCCGCAAACGTCTTGGACATCCCGATAACGCCGAACTTGGAGGCACAGTAGGCGACGTGCTCCTCGATTGCGACGGTGCCAGCCTGCGAGGCAAGGTTGATAATCTTGCCGCCCTTGCCGGCCGCGATCATCACCCGACCAACGGCCTGGGTCACGAGGAAACTGCCCTTGAGGTTGATGTTGATGGTCTTTTCCCAGTGATCCAGCGACAGGTCTTCTGCCGGTGCAAGAAAAGCCACACCCGCGCTGTTAACGGCGATATCGATGCCGCCTAACGTTGATACGACGCTAGCAATTGCTGCATTGACAGAGTCCGCATTGGAGACATCGCAGACGAAGGGGCTTGCAGCGCTGCCCAACTGCGTTGCCTTCGCCTTCGCAAGGTCGACATTGATGTCGAGAACAGCGACCTTTGCGCCCTTGGAAACGAAGGCTGCCGCGACGGCAGCGCCAATGCCGGATCCGCCGCCCGTAACGACCGCGACCTTGCCGGAAAGCGGAAAGTTCAAATCAATTTCTGGAGCTGTATCGGTCATCTCACTCAAACCTCGGTATGTTGGGAAGCGGGGCGAGCTTGCCGCCCCGCCGGATCGGTTTTTACTTGCGTGTTTCGAGCAGCTTGTCGACGTTCCTATTCGTCACCGGAGTCCACGGGACGTTGTAGTTCTTTTCCTTGCCGTCATTGAACGGCATGTCCGGATACTGGGCCCAGATAGTCGACTCCGGCTTGTAGGCGCCATTCTTTGCATTGAGGATGGCCAGATCGAGCGCGCCCTGTGCCTGCGCACTGGCATCCTGAAGTATGGATGTCATGGTGCCATCTTTGACTGCACGAAGCGCATCGGTGATGCCGTCAATACCAGCGATTGCGAAGTCGCCGACATTGAGCTTGGCGGCCTTGATCGCTTCGATTGCGCCAAGCGCCATTTCATCATTCTGGCCGATCACCCCATCGATCTGACCCGGATGGGCGGTGAGCCAGTTTTCCATCAGGGTCTGAGCCTCGGCACGCGACCAGTTCGCCGTCTGATCCTCAATGACTTTCACATCTGGGCATTCGGCGAGCGCCTTTTTGTTGCCTTCAAGGCGCGAAATCTGTGCCGACTGCCCGATAGGACCTTCAAGAATTACAACGTTGCCCTTGCAACCGATTTTGTCGAGCACCGTCCTGGCTTCCATGTAGCCGGAGATGGTGTCATCCGAGCCGACATAAGCCGACAGGAGGTCGGAATTAACGCGGGTGTTGGAGCCGACGACGGGAATACCGGCATCATGCGCGGCCTGAACCGCAGTTGCACCCGCTTCGATGTCGATCGGAACGAAAATGATCGCGTCGAATTGCTGCGTGATCATCGTGTTGAACTGCTCCTGCTGAACCAGGGCATCGTAGCGCCCGTCAAAGACAGTCAACTCGACTTCGCCGCTCTTTACGGCAGGGTGCTGCTGGAGCGCCGCTGACCAGATCTGCATAAATTCTGCGTTGAGGCCGTAGGGGGCAGCGCCGATTTTCAGTTTCTTGTCTTGCGCCAAAGACGGTGAAGCCAAGACCGCCGTCGTGACAGCAAGGGCAATAAGCAGTTTCTTCATTGTTAGTCTCCTCCGTTGGAACTCCGGCGACCGTATGGCGCGCCGTTTGGGCTCCGAATGCGAAGCATCCGGATTTCGTCGGGTTCAAGCGCCCTGATTTCGTTTCTGGTCGAGCATCACGGCGCCAACGATCAGCGCGCCTTTAAGGACCTGCTGGTAGTAGGATTGGATCCCCATTAGATCGAGGCCGTTGTTCATGACGCCAATAATCAACGCGCCGATGAGTGTGCCGGTTATGCGCCCAACACCACCGGAGAGGCTGGTTCCTCCAATGACAACGGCAGCGATTGCGTCCAGCTCGTATGCAATACCTGCCTGAGGCAGCGCAGATCCGGTGCGTGCCGAGAGGATCATGCCAGCCAATCCCGAAAGGCTGCCTGATATCACATAGACGAGAAAACGCAGTCGGGTGACATTGATGCCCGATGTATTGGCAGCATGCGGATTTCCGCCGACAGCATAGATGTAGCGACCGAAACGCGTGCGCGTCAGAACCCACCACGAGACCGCAAAAACGATCGCAAGCAGGATCACCGGCATGGGCACACCCAGGACATTACCGGTTCCAATCCAGCGAAACTCAGGCGTCAGGGCTGGAACCGGCTTGCCGCCGCCGTAGATGAGCGTCAGTCCTCGGGCAGCGGAGAGCATGCCAAGCGTCGCGACAAACGCCGGTACAGCAAAACGTGAGACGATCAGTCCGACCAACGAACCACAAGCGATACCGACGATCAGTCCGATTGCGAGAGCGAGGTAGGCCGGATAGGGCGAGCCCAATATACCGGCCGTCGCGGACGTGGTCGCAAAACTCGCGCTGACAATACCGGCGAGCGCGACGACAGAGCCGACGGAAAGATCAATGCCACGCGTCAGGATGACGAAGGTCATACCAATCGCCAGGACACCGTTGATCGATGTCTGCAGCAGGACATTTGATATATTACCTGGGGTCAAGAAGTATTCGTTCGAAACCGAAAGGATCAGGGCAAGCAGCAGAAAAGCCAGGAAAATCCCGTATTCCTGAATGATCAGCCTGCGCCGGTTGGAACTGAACCAGGCGCTGGACGCATTGTTGTCGGTGGCGGACATGTGAATTACCTCTCAATTACCGGACGCATCTGTGTTTGACGTCTGCCCTTCCTGTCAGGTCGACAGGTGGACAAGCGACTGCGCGTCGGTTTCCTCCCTGCGATAGATTCCGGTGGACCGGCCTTGGCGCATCACGAGAATTCGGTCCGACATGCCGAGGACTTCGTCGATTTCGGAAGAAATCATCACGACAGTCCCGCCAGCTTCCGCGAAGTCACAAATGATGCGGTAGATCTCCCGCTTGGCACCCACGTCGACGCCGCGGGTAGGTTCATCAAGGAGCAAGACCTTGGGATTGCGTAGAAACCATTTGCCAAGCACGACCTTTTGTTGATTTCCACCCGACAGGCCCGAAACGGCCATCGTGTCTCTCGCGGCCTTGATGCTGAAGTGCTTGATCATTTCCTGGCTGGCGGCCATTTCCGATCGGCGATTCATCGAGAAATTCGGACTCATTTCGGGCAAACTGGCCAGGCAGATGTTGTTGCGCACGCTGTCTGTCAGATTGAGACCAGTCAGCTTCCGATCCTCGGTAACGAATGCCAGACCATGCGCCATGGCGTCGGCAGGCCTGCTGACCGATATTGGCTCTCCGTCCAGTTTGATGCTGCCGGTTGACGGTGAATCAAGTCCGAAAAGGCAGTTGAAAATTTCGGTGCGGCCAGATCCCATCAGGCCATAAATGCCAAGAATCTCACCCTTGTGGGCGGTAAACGAGATATCGTCGATTTTCCCAGGCGCGGTCAGGCCCGTCACCTCCAACCCCGCGACGTCCGTCGGAGCATTGGTTTTAATGTATTCCTCTCCAAGCTCACGGCCGACAATCAGGCGGATCAGTTCTGGGCGATCAATCTGGTCCAACTCGCCGCTCCCGACATAACTCCCATCGCGAAACACGGTGTAGGAGTCTGCGATCTGAAAGATCTCAGAGAGCCGATGCGAGACATAGACGATGCCTTTGCCCGCTGCCTTCAGCCGTTCGATTGCCGAAAACAGGTGCTGCGCTTCCTTCTCGCCTATGGCGGATGTCGGCTCATCCATGAAAATGACTTCGGCGTCATGACTGAGCGCCTTGGCGATTTCCACGAGCTGAACCTGCGCAACCGAAAGGTTCATCATGAACTGGTTTGCACGAATATTGAATTCGAGTTGGTCGAGGAGAGCCTGGGCATTGCGGTTCATCGTCTTGAAGTCGATGCCGCCAAAGCGGCCGGAAGGCTCCCGGCCGAGATAGATGTTCTCGGCGACAGTCATATGAGGGATTGGGCTCAGCTCCTGCTCGATGATGGCGATACCAGCTGCCAAAGCCTCTGCGGGTGACGAGTAGACAACCTCATTGCCACGGCGGCGGATGAAACCGCCGTCCCGGGCGTGAATACCCATCAGGATTTTCAGAAACGTGGACTTGCCGGCGCCATTGCCGCCGCACAACGCATGCACCGAGCCCTGTCGCAACTGCAGGCGGCCGTTTCGCAATGCTGCGACGCCACCAAAGGACTTCTGCAGTCCTCCTACTTCAAGCAGGTATTCCAACTGTCTCTCCTCCTCAGCCGGCCCAATCAAGTGTGGGCCACCGATGCCTGGAGCCTCCATTCAGCATCGGTTTTGACAATATTCAATTAGCTATCGACAAATGTCAAGTGTTGAGTGAGAATATGCATGCTGCAGCGAGGAATGGTCGCCCGACGCGTTACGCAGCGACGTTCCGCGCAGGTCTGCGAACCCAAGAGAGCTTATGAAAGGAAACACCAATGAAGATTGTGATCGGCGCCGATAGCGCAGGCAAACCGCTGCTGGAGGTAATCTCCGCATATCTTTCCAATAGGCCAAACGTTACCGTCACCGACATCAGCCAGCCTGGCTTTTATGCTGATATTTCAAAGGCAGCAGGCGAAATGCTCATGGCCGGCAAGTTCGACCGCGGGCTGCTGTTTTGTGGTACTGGGATCGGCGTGGCAATCTCCGCAAACAAAGTGCCGGGAATTCGCGCAGCCCTTACACATGACACCTATTCTGCCGAGCGCGCTGCAAAATCCAACAACGCGCAAATCATCACGATGGGTGCGCGTGTCATCGGGCCAGAACTGGCAAAGGCGATTGTCGATACGTACCTGGCGTCGGACTTCGATCCGAATGGACCATCCGCGGACAACGTCAAGGCAATCGACCGGCTCGATGAAGCCAAGCACTGAGCTTCAGTCTCGCTTCGACGTCGTCGACCGGTTTAGGTGGTGCCAGGTGCGCTTGCTGGCGCGATCCATATGTTTGCTCTTGGGACGAGGTGAAAGTCCTCGCCGGCGGTATCGGGAGTCGTCCCGGAGCCCGAACGTTTCTGCCGCAAGGCGGAAGATCAGCAGATCCGGCGAGCCGGAGCCAACGGTATAGTCCAGATGGAAGAGGATATGCGCAATCACCTGCCGTTTGGCAGGTGATACGCCGCCTTTTCACCCAAGGGACGTTGGCGCTCCGGACCTTTGACCGGCATGTCACCGTCGCAACAAAAACCTTTAAAGGGCAAGACGATGACTGTCTTCGGTTGAGCCCGACCATCGACAGAGACCGACTGCGCTAACGTGACCAGTCAATAGACATGGACAATGGCGAAAGTAGGCGCAGACTTACATTGAACGTCGCAGAAATCGCGAACAGCAGGGCCTTGGCCCCGACCTTCACTCGGCGACAACAGTGATCGGTATGCCAGCCGACCTCAAGCTCTCAAGAGAACCCTCATCCGGTTTGCTTCCAGTCAAAACGCCCGTGAACTCGTCCAGTTCACACAGAAATTGAAGCGCTCTTTTACCGAATTTGCCGTGGTCGACCAACAGGAACGTTCTCTCGGAAGCCCGCATCATCAAACGTTTCGCCTGTACAGACTCCTGCTCCCGGTGGAAGGCCGATGTCCCATAAACCGATGATGCCGACATGAATGCGATGTCAGCTCGTAAAGAACGCAGCGCCTCTTCAGTCAAAAGCCCGAAAAACCCGTGAAACTTCTTGCTGTACTGGCCTCCGAGGGTAATCAGGGTAATTCCTTCTTTCCCAGCAAGAAGTTCAATCACGGCAAGATTGCTTGTGATCACTGTCAGCGGTTGCTTGTCGGCGATGTAGCGGGCAACACCTCCCGCAGTTGACCCGTCATCGATGATGACTGTCTGACCGGATTCGATTTGATCGGCTGCTGCTTTCGCGATGCGATCCTTTTCCTTCGCGGCCAAGCGTTGGCGGAACCTAAAATCGACTTCGAACTGATTGTTCGGCTCAATCGAAGCCCCCCCGCGAATCCTACGCAGCAGCCCGTCTCCCTCAAGATCGTTCAGATCGCGGTGAATGGTCATCTCCGACACGCCAAAGCGCGTTGAAAGCTCCTCGACCGTTACCGTCCCGGCTTCCATGAGGAGGTTCATGATGCTCTGCCTGCGGCTATTTAGTTTCATCTCTCGCATTCCTCGTTTTCAGGCAGCTGGCTTGTTTTTATGGCGAGCAAGGCCCGATGTAAACAAACACAATCTACAACATATGAAACAAAAATAATGTTACTTTGTTATTTTTGGTTGTTAGAGAATACGGCTCGTGATATCCCGCGTCATCCAGAAAACTCCAGGAGGCAACAGTCGTGACTCTACCCAGTAGTGAACTCTTCCAGTTGGCGAATTGTATTCGAGCGCTGTCCATCGACGCTGTCGAAGCCGCGAATTCGGGGCATCCGGGTATGCCGATGGGCATGGCTGACGCGGCAGCAGTACTCTTTGCGCGGCACCTGAAGTTCGACGCTGCAAACCCGTCGTGGCCTGACCGCGATCGATTTGTTTTGTCCAACGGCCATGGCTCGATGTTGCTCTACAGCGTTCTTCATCTGACCGGCTACACCGATATGCCCATCGAGGAGATCAAGAACTTTCGCCAATGGGGCTCAAAGACGCCGGGCCATCCCGAGTATGGTCACACCGAAGGTGTGGAAACCACGACGGGGCCGCTTGGCCAAGGTCTGGCGAGCGCTGTTGGCATGGCGATTGCGGAGCGTGCACTCGCCGCTCAGTTCGGGAGCGATGTCGTAGACCATCGAACGTACGTCTGTTGCGGCGACGGATGCCTGATGGAGGGCGTTGGACAAGAAGCCGTCTCCCTCGCGGGGCATCTGCGCCTTGCAAAGCTGACGGTTCTCTACGATGACAACAACATCACGATCGATGGATCAACCAGCCTTTCCCTCAGCGACAATATTCCGGTCAAGTTTGAAGCTTGCGGCTGGAGCGTCGAACAAGTTGATGGTCACGACCATGAGGCAATCGACGCCGCGTTGCGACGCGCCAAGGAATCCAATCGCCCGACCTTGATCGCTCTCAAAACCATTATCGGCTACGGTTCACCGACCAAAGCCGGAAAGAACTCTTCACACGGCGCTCCGCTCGGAGCCAATGAGGCAGCAGGTGCAAAAGCCGCCATCGGCTGGACGGCCGCGCCTTTTGAAACTCCCGAAAGTCTGTTGTCCACATGGCGGGAAGTTGGCCGTCGCGGTTCGGTGACGCGGGAGCAATGGAAAGGCCGATTTGCTGCCCAAACCGTTGAGGCACAAGCAGAGTTCCTCCGCCGAATCAAAGGTGACTTGCCGCAGTTCTTCGATCATGCGGTTGCCGCAGCGAAGGCGAAGCTCATTGAGAATCCACAAACCGTTGCGACCCGTAAGGCAAGC
Organism: Pararhizobium sp. A13; assembly: GCF_040126305.1. NCBI lineage: Bacteria > Pseudomonadati > Pseudomonadota > Alphaproteobacteria > Hyphomicrobiales > Rhizobiaceae > Pararhizobium > Pararhizobium sp. A13. The sequence continues at coordinate 967,058 of NZ_CP149511.1, forward strand.
CAGATTGCGCTTGAAACCCTTACAGCCGCCCTCCCCGAAATGATTGGTGGCTCTGCCGATCTCACGCACTCGAACCTGACCCGGGTTGCCGCGGTTGACAGCGACTTTGGCCCGGATCGTGCTGACGGTCGCTACGTAAGCTACGGTATCCGGGAATTCGCAATGGCTGCCGCAATGAATGGCATGGCGGTCCATGGCGGATTGATCCCCTTTGCCGGAACATTTCTGGTTTTTTCCGACTACGCACGCAACGCAATTCGTCTTTCCGCACTCATGGGGACCAGGGTTGTCTACGTCTTGACACATGACTCCATTGGGCTGGGGGAAGACGGCCCGACCCACCAACCGGTCGAGCACCTGGCAAGCCTGCGGGCTATGCCCAACCTGCATGTATTCCGTCCCGCTGACACGATCGAGACCCTTGAATGCTGGGCGATCGCACTTCAGTCGCAACGCACGCCATCGGTTCTTGCGCTCTCTCGTCAGAACGTGCCGCAATTACGCACCGATGCAGGGGGGCAAAACTTCTCCGCCCATGGAGCCTATGTCATTCGTCAGGCGGACGGCCCTCGTGACGTTAGCCTTCTGGCGACCGGAACCGAGGTTTCTCTCGCTGTGGAAACTGCCAAGCGCCTTGAAGAAGAAGGGCTTGCCGTCGCCGTTGTTTCAATGCCGTCCTGGGATCTCTTTGAAGCGCAGTCGGCAGCATACAAGCAAGATGTTCTCGGAACGGCACCCAGGATCGCCATCGAGGCCGCAGGCAAATTTGGCTGGACCCGTTATGTCGCGAGCGAAGACGACGTCATTGGAATGCCCGGCTTTGGCGCATCCGCTCCGGCCGAAACCCTTTACAAGGAGTTCGGCATTACCTCTGAAAATATCATTGCGCGTGCCAGGTTGCTGCTGGGGCGCAACCGATGAGAAACAGCCAACCGAACGATCGACTCGTTCTCGAAGGAGACAACGTCCGAATATCAGGCCTGCTTGTTGCCGACTACCTATACGGATGGGCCAAGCAAGATCCGCTCCGAATGGAGACGAGTGCCATGATACTGGCAATATTGGAAGGCGCCCGTCGTCTTGCCACCCGATTGTCCCAAGGTTCGCTACCCGGAGATCCCGGACAGCCGTCGGGCTCAAACGCTGATGGTGACACGCAGAAGCGCATTGATGTCGGTGCCCACCTCCTGTTTGTCGACCTCTTGCTGAAGGCAGGTGTTGGATCGGTACTGTCCGAAGAGGCGGAGCTGCCGATAGCTGGTCGTCCGGGAGGTAAGGTCGTCGTTGCAATCGACCCACTGGACGGCTCGGGCAATGTCGGCATTGGCGCCCCATTGGGCACCATTTTCTCCATTCTGCCGGCCGCTACTGTCGTGGCAGGGGATCACTTTCTTCGGCCCGGCAGAGACCAGATCGCGGCCGGCTATATCTCATACGGCCACACTGTCGATCTTGGCTTCTCTGTCGGAGATGGCGTGGTTCTTGCCACGCTCTGCCCCGACAGCCGTCAGTTCCATATCGTCAAGAGGTCGGTTTCTCTTGACGCTGAGACGACGGACCTCGCCTTCAATGCATCAGTACATCGGCATCTGACGCCGGAAATGAGGAACTATGTTGATGATTGCTTCGCTGGCCGGGATGGTTCCAGAGGGAAGAATTTCAACATGCGCTGGCTCGGCGCGCTTGTCGGGGAGCTTCACCGAATACTCATGCGAAATGGCCTCTTCTTCTACGTGAGCGACCAACGGCCCGGTTACGAGCAAGGTCGGTTGCGATTGATTTATGAGGCAAACCCGGTGGCGTTCCTATGCGAGCAAGCTGGGGCACGTGCGTCAGACGGACGAGACGCAATACTCGACAAGAAGGCCTCCGCTTATCATGAGCGCACGCCGCTTGTGTTTGGTGCATCCGCCGAGGTCCAGACCGTGTCCAGGTATCTGAACCGGCGTATCCCGTGATCTAACAAATGAAAGGAGCAGATCCATGCCCCGGATCACCCTCAGACAGTTGCTCGACCATGCGGCCGAGAAGAGCTATGGCGTGCCAGCCTTCAACATCAACAACATGGAGCAGGCACTTGCGATCATGTTTGCCGCGAATGATTGCGATGCGCCGGTTATTTTGCAGGCGTCACGCGGCGCGCGAAACTATGCAACAGATATCATGCTGAGGCACATGATCGATGCGGTAACTGAAATCTATCCGAACATTCCCGTTTGTGTGCATTTGGATCATGGAAACGAACCAGAGACTTGCAGGACCGCGATAGAAGCCGGTTTTACGTCGGTTATGATGGATGGTTCGTTGCTCGCCGACGGTAAGACACCCGCAGATTGGGCGTACAATGTGGCAGTCACTCGATCGGTGACAGATGCGGCTCACGCCAGGGGCGTATCGGTGGAAGGCGAGCTTGGCGTACTTGGCTCCCTCGAGACGGGAATGGGTGACCAGGAGGATGGTCACGGCGCCGAAGGGCAGTTGAGTCACGACCAGCTTTTGACTGACCCCGACGAGGCGCTAAAATTTGTCGAAGCCACCAAGGTCGATGCTCTGGCGGTCGCAATGGGGACGTCACACGGCGCCTACAAGTTCAGCCGCAAACCAGACGGGTCCGTTCTTGCAATGAACGTTATAGAAGCGATCCATCACAAATTGCCAAACACACATCTCGTCATGCATGGATCCTCGACGGTCCCGGAAGAACTGCAGGATATCATCAACCGGTTTGGCGGCGAGATGAAGCCCACATGGGGCGTCCCTGTTGACGAGATCCAGCGCGGCATCAAGAGCGGTGTGCGCAAGGTCAATATCGACACCGATTGTCGGCTTGCCATGACCGGACAGGTACGCAGGGTTCTGATGAGCGACCCCGCCGAGTTCGATCCGCGCAAGTATCTGAAACCGGCCATGGACGCGCTGACACGCCTGTGCAAACAGCGTTTCGAGGAGTTCGGGACCTCAGGCAACGCCTCCAGAATTCGTCCCCTGCCGCTTGCTGAAATGGCAAAGCGCTACGCGACGGGAAGCCTTGACCCGGTGCACGTCGCAGGTTGCGTTTCGGGCGAGTAGTCTGACGTTGATTGCATGGATGTGTGCGATTGTGGCGCGCAGGAGGCCGCACCAAAACGCCTGCGCCTCAATGTTGAGGCACAGGTGCAAGAATGTGCGCGACTTAAGCGGCGCGCGCCATTGGGCTGATGCAGCGCATAAGGATGACGTTCGCTCCCCCTCGGCTGACTTCGTTGGGATAAATCACAGCAGAACCCGACGGGACGCTCACCGCGTGCCGAGACGGTATCATCAGTCGGAGCGGACGATGCCATAGATAATATCGCGGCCTTTTCTGAGCGCTGCACGCGGCATGGCTACGGTGCGGCCGAGAAGGTGCCCTGCTCTGTGCAGGGACGACAGATCGAATCCTACATCCACTGCATCGTTCGCTGTTGACTGCGCGACTGCTGGATCTGGGCTCGGCCCGGAATAACCCACAATCAGCGGATCCTGCGTTTCGCACTTTGGAATGCAGCGATCAAACCGTAAAACGCCTTGAGGCATCTTTCCCCTAGCGGCTACCCGTCTGCCATCGGCACTGGATGTCGTGCGCTTCTGCGAAGCAACGGGCTTCAGCGTGGGGATGACCGTCGCGCGAAGGTCTGATTTCGTTGCAAGTGTTCCTTCAAAAGCGGGACTCGCATCGATAGCGGCCTGTAGTCTGGTCGGCTTGTCTTCGCGGAGGCCACTGGCGCCCGCGACGTGCTCTTTGGTGTCGGCTGGCCTGACCGCTACGTGGCGGGCGACAGCGAAAGACAGACCGATGACGATGGCGCAAGCACCGATTTTGATGCCTGCTCGCCGACCCGTCTCAGGTCGGACCCCATACCTCGTCGCCTGTTGCGCATTCATCGTCATCGTACGTCCTCATTCCTGTGTCTGGGATGGTTTGTTACAGCCCCGGAATTTTTGGATAGTTGTCGCCGAGACACGTTCGCACACGTGGCGTGCGACACGTCCTTCTTCACCCATCATAGGATGAAATCACCCTTGGCAAGCTCGACCACGTGGTCCAGATGGATGGTGAAGTCAGCGGCCCCATCGCCGTTGGTATCGCCGTAGATGAAGGTGTCCGAACCCTTTGTCTCGTAACGAAGCTCTCCGGCCGTGCCGTGGAACTTTTCAGAACTGATGAAGGTGAAAGTGTCATTCGGGTTCAGACCGTTGCGAGAAATCGCATCGATGTCCGCAATATCGATACGGTCGCCTTCGTTGCTGGAAAAGTCGGTGATGGTGTCGCTGCCGAGACGGCCGGATTCGGCTGCAGTCTTGTAAACGAACACATCGTTGCCCGAGCCACCGGTGAGGAGGTCCTTGCCAAGACCGCCCCAGAGAGTGTCGTTGCCGTCTCCTCCTGTCAGGGTATCCTTGCCGAACCTGCCATAGAGCTTGTCATCGCCAGCGCCACCATTCAGGCTGTTGTTGCCCGCGTTTCCAAGCAGGGTGTTGTCAAGATCGTTCCCCGTGCCACGAAGCGCCTTCGTTCCTGTCAGACTTAGGTTCTCGATATTCGAAGACAGGCTATAGCTGACAGAACTAATGACGGTGTCCGTGCCGCCCTCATCGACGTCCATTGCTTTGTCGCGGACGTCGTCAACGATGTAGGTATCGTTGCCGTCGCCCCCTTTGAGGATATCAACCCCTCTTCCGCCGTCCAGAATGTCGTTGCCACTGCCGCCGCTGATCGTATCGCTGCCGCGCCCCCCAAACAGAATATCCGCTTTGGCTGTGCCGTTTATCACCTGATCGCCGCGGCCAAGAAAATCATCCCACCAGTCGGGCGTATCATAATTGTTCAGGTCGATATCGTCAGGATTCCACCACTCTGTTGCAGCGCCATGTACAGCGGCTTTAGACGTCTCGGATGTAATCGATTCGTAGTTGGTTTGGGTCATTGCCATGACAGTGCTTCCTTGTGCGAACCACCGATACGTGGTGGTAGCCAAAGCCATACCAAGAACGAGCGTTTTCAAATGTTCTGTTATGTTGGGTTATGTTGCCGAGCCGGTCGTCAGAAGTTCGACGGCGCGACCATCGCCATTTTACCCGGTGACGACCTTCACCACAGCGACAGTGCTGTGATCTACGAAGCCAGCGTTTCGAGCAGCCGCGCGCCTCTGGCGCCAGCCATGATCAGAAACGTCTCGTCCGCGTTCTTAAACCCAAAGCTCCAGCCCGCCGCCGTGATCGGCAGACTGGTAGGATTTTGATGGATGCCGACGCCGCCCGAGCAGTGCCCAATTCGCGTTCCACCAGGACAACATTGGCGAGATCCGCCTGGTCGATCTGCGCAAGGGGTATCCGAAAGGCGCAGCATATATCTCCAACCACTTAAAGATCTGAAACTGTTAACTATTTTACAGCGCTCCTTGTCCAAGTGTTGAAACCGGAACCGAGGTCGGTACAACTAAAGCGTTTCCCGAAACAGTGCTCCTTGCGGAAACCGCCTCAGCTGAAAGTGGAGATCGACAATCTCCGCGCGGCTACCCCCCGCGAAATGATTTCGCTCGGCTTAACAATGATCGCGTCCAGTGAACGCCTCGTATCATTCCGCCTTGCTAAATGATGCGAGCTATTTCCAGCGTTCCAACCAGATCCTTGCGCTCCACTGAATGCCGGTGGAACACAAGGCGCTCCTCTAAAGCAGTGGCTGGAAGAGTGACGCCTCGGCATGGACCGGCAGCACACGCAACTGCCGATTCAAATATTGAGACCGCGACGATCCACGTTCGCCGCACCAAAAATTAAAGGAATTTGCAATGAAACGACCCAGCGTAAAATCGTCCTTGATCGGCATCGTTGCCGGCATGTTTTTTATTGCGGCCATACTGTCCTGGGTGTCGATTTCCTCGATGAGCGAAATCGGTGCCAACAATGACGAGGTCATCGACGTCTGGTTGCCGAGTGTCGAGCGGTCGAAAGAAATAGACACTGCACTTTCGGATATGCGGATCGCTTACATGAAGCACGTTCTGGCGAGTAGTGCCGACGAAGAAGCCGCGGCGACCAAAACGATTGCCGATGAAACGGCGCGCTTTGCCAAAGCGGTCGACGACTTTGCCGCTCTCGTGCCCGAAGGTGCGGCCGGCGAAAAAGCTGAGCTGAAAAAGATACGGGATGCCAGCGAAAAATATCAGGCGGCCGGCGCCAAGATGGTGGCTGTCTCAGCCGCGGGAAAGGACGATGAAGCAAAGCAGATCATCTCCAAGGAAATGCTGCCGCTCGCAACCGAGATGGCGAAGTCGATCGACGTCATCACAGGCATCAACAAGGAAGGAGCGGCTCAATCGGGCGCGGACAGCCAAGTGCTTACGGAGCACTCGCTGAACATGGTCTATATCCTGTGCGCGGTTGCGCTTCTGGTCGGCGCGGCCGCCATCTTTTTTGCCACTGCCGGCATTGCCAATCCCATTCAGCGGATCACCGGGGCGATGCGCATTCTCGCTTCCGGCGATACCGCTGCCGAAATTCCCTTTGCCGGCCGCAACGACGAAATCGGCGCGATGGCTGCGGCCGTCAACGTATTCCGCGAGGCCGCCATTGCCAACAGCCGACTTGAAGGCGAAGCGCATGCCACGCGCCAGCGCCAGGAGGCCGAACGGGCGGCGGTCCAGAAACGCACCGACATGGAAGCTGAACAACTGCGCTTTGCCTCCGACAATCTTGGTGCCGGCCTCAAACGTCTCGCCGCCGGCGATCTGGCCTTCCAGTTGAACGAGGCCTTCGCGCCGGACTTCGAGCCGCTGCGCCACGACTTCAACCAGTCCGTCCGCCAGCTCGGCAGTGCACTTGCGGCGATTGCCGAAAGTATAAGCACCATGGACAACGGCACCCGCGAGATCGCCTCCGGCGCCCAGGATCTCGCCAAGCGGACCGAACAGCAGGCCGCCTCGCTCGAGGAGACCGCTGCCGCCCTCGATCAGATCACCGCCAATGTCGGGTCGTCGACGAAGCTGACGGAAGAGGCCCGCACGGTTGCAACGCAGGCCAACCACAGTGCCGCGAAATCGGCCGAAGTCGTCTCGCATGCCGAGGAGGCGATGCGCCGGATCGAGGAGAGCTCGCAGCAGATTTCCAACATCATCGGCGTCATCGACGAGATCGCCTTCCAGACCAATCTGCTGGCGCTGAATGCCGGCGTCGAGGCAGCGCGGGCCGGTGATGCCGGCAAGGGCTTTGCGGTTGTCGCCCAGGAAGTGCGCGAACTGGCGCAGCGTTCCGCCCAGGCCGCCAAAGAAATCAAGGGACTGATCCGCAACTCGACGAGCGAAGTGGAAAGCGGTGTCAAGCTGGTGCGCGACACAGGCGAGGCGCTAAACGTGATCGGCGGCTTCATCGGTCAGGTCAATAACCATATGAACGCGATCGCCGTTTCGGCAAAGGAGCAGGCGACGGGACTGGCCGAGATCAACACCGCGGTCAATTCGATGGACCAGAGCACCCAGCAGAACGCGGCGATGGTCGAGGAATCGACGGCGGCGGCCTCGAGCCTGGCGCTCGAAGCGGGCAAGCTGCGCAATCTCGTTGCGCAGTTCACGCTCGAAGGCGCCGCCGCGCAGCCGCGCGCTGTGGACCGGACCAGCCGGCCGGTCATTTCGCCGGCCCGTGCGCTGGGTAACAAACTCGCCAGCGCCTTCGGCGGCAGAGCCGCCACCGCCGCGGCTGTACAGGAGTGGGAGGACTTTTGAGGATGGCTCCGCTTGCGCAATCGCCGGCGGAATCCGGCAGCGGTACCTGATCATTCGAGCCACCGACCAGGAAGTCCGCGTCAGAACGACCACCATCCGCGAGACTCGCGGATGGCCCCCTCAACCCCGGTACCGCATTCGCCGCCGGACATCGTCGGCGTGAGCCTTACAAGAGGGCAGAGTGCTCGGTTCCGGACAACGGGGCTAGGTAATTGGCCGCTGCGAGGTGGCTCCCGGCTCGTAGAACGCTACAATTTTAGGCCTGGAACGCGATCTAGGTCGCGTAAAGTTGTCCTTCGTGCATGATAACAGAGACTGCCTCTCTGTCATTCCTGCTGCGGATTTTTCATGCCGTTCGTCCCGCTCCCCTTCGTCGTCGCCATCCTACTGATCGCTCTGTTCACCACCGTTGTGCGGCGAGACGACGAGAGGCCTGCGAATCGTCCGTTTCTGGTACTCATTCTCGTCAGCGTGTTCCAATCGGTCCTCTCCGGCCTGCGCTGGGGGTATGGCGTGCAGGAGGTCATGTATCTTGCACCCGTGGGAGCCGCCACCGTGCCGCCGCTTGCCTATGCGGGGGTAGCTGCTCTGGTGCGCAAAAACCACCAGCCGCTGTTGCGGCGTCTTGCTCTTCATGCCGGCCCCGCTATGGTCATCGTCGTCCTGCTGGCGACGTGGCGGGGCGCCATCGACGTGGCGCTCGTTGCAATCTTCGTTGCTTATGCGGTTGCGATCCTGCTTCTGATGCGGTCGGGGACCGATGCTTTGCGTCTAGCACCCTTCGAGGGGGCCGCACCCGCCTACCGCGCCATCCTGTTTGCAGCCTTTGCGCTGCTTTTCTCGGCGGCGGTCGATACCTTCGTCTTTCTCGATCTGGCCTGGACGCAAGGGCAATACGCCCGGCCGGCAATCGCCATCGGTAATCTCGCGTTGCTCGCGATCCTGTCGATCGCCGCCGCTGCCGCTAGCGCGAGCCAAAGGCCTGTCGAGACGGTCGATGCCGGGTCAACACCCGAGGTGGCGGATGACAAGGAAACTATCGATGCAGTTCAGGCGCTGATGGAAACAAAGCGTGTCTACCGCGACGTCGATCTCAATCTCGACCGGCTGGCCCGCAAACTGGGCATCCCCGCCCGCCAGATTTCTACGGCGATCAACCGGGCGACAGGCAAGAATGTCTCGCAATATGTCAACGAGCACCGGATCGCGGAGGCCTGCTGGCTGCTTTCGGAAACGGGCGGGTCCGTGACCGAGATTATGTTCGACGTGGGTTTCCAGACCAAGTCCAACTTCAACCGCGAATTCCGCCGCGTAACCGAGATGACGCCGCTCGAATGGCGCGAGCGGAAGGCATCGAAGTCCTAGATCACGATTGAGCACGGCATCAAACACGTTTCAGGTCTCGTTTTCGCTCCGGCCGGTCATCATGGCCGAATGAACACACATCTCAACCTCGGCACCGAACACGACCGAAAACTCGCCCAGACGCTCAAGTCCCTGTCGCTTGAAGCCGTCGCTCACGACATCGAGCCGCCGAAGCCAATGCTCCGGCGTCTTGTCCTTCTCGCCTCGCTTGCTGCGCTGATTTCCGCAACCGCCCTCGGTATCGTTTTCTATCGGCCGGATGTGGTTCGTCACATAGACACCATAGTCACCGCCCTGCCAAATCCGGCGAACACGACGGCCGACTCAGTTCCCGTGCCCGGAGAGGTGAAGCTGCCTCAAGGCGAGCGCAACGTGGAGCAATCCGCAATTCGCAATCCCATCCCGGTCAGCCGCGAGATCACCGGCTCCGGCTTCGTAGTCGCGCCCCGCATGACGACAGTCTTCTCGAAGTATGAAGGCAAGATCACGAACATCGTGGTCGAAGCGGGTGACCGCGTCGAGGCCGGTCAGGTTCTGGTCATGCTCGATGATGCCGGCGCCCGTTTCGCGCTCGAACAGGCAAAGGCGACGAAGGCGGCGGCAGACCTTGTGCTTGCTGCCCGCACCATCGATCTCGCGCAGGCCCGCTCTTCTTTGGATCGCACCGAAACCCTTGTTGCGCGCAACGCAGCCTCGCGCCAGCAGTTCGAAGACGCGCGCACTGCCGCCGAGCGGGCATCCAATGCCGTCGCACAGGCCAAGCAGGAGCTTGCCAGCGCCGAGCTCTCCATCCGCATCGCCGAAGAACAGCTGGATGAACTCACCGTCCGCGCGCCCTTCGCAGGCACCGTCACGCGTCTTGACGCCCATGTCGGCGACACGTTGCTGGCGCGAGTCGACAGCGTTCGCGAAAGCCAGAGCCTGCTAACGATCACCGATGCCACAAGGCTGATGATCGACGCCGACGTGGCAGAGACCAACATTGCGGCGCTCCGGCCCGGGCTGCACGGCGAAGCGGTGCTCGACGCCTTTCCCGACCGGCCCTTTGCCGTCGCGGTGCTGCGGCTGGCAGCGGTCGCCTCGGCCGAGAAGGGCACCGTGACGCTACGCCTGTCGCTCTCCGATCCGCCCGAAGGCATCCGGCCGAACATGGCTGCGCGCATTCGTATCGCCCTCAACGAAGCAGGAGAAACCACGCGATGACACAAACCATCCACCATGACCCCTATATCGCGCTCAGCGGTATCAAGAAGGGATACCGCATTGGCGGAGAGGCGATCCCGATCTTCTCCGGCCTCGATCTCGCCATCCCGCGCGGCGATTTCGCCGCCGTCATGGGCCCGTCCGGATCGGGAAAATCAACGCTGCTCAATATGCTGGCCGGCATCGACCGACCGGATGCCGGAACCTTGCGCATCGGCACCAGCCGGCTCGATCAGATGGGCGAAGCCGCGCGCTCGTCCTGGCGGGCGCACAACATGGGCATCGTCTTCCAGTTCTACAATCTACTGCCGATGCTCAACGCCGCGCAGAATGTCGAACTGCCGCTGCTGCTCAAGCCCCTGTCGGCCAAGGAGCGGCGCATAAGGGTCGAAAAAGTTCTCGATCTCGTCGGGCTCGCCGGCCGGGAGAAGCAATATCCGGCGATGATGTCCGGCGGCCAGCAACAACGCGTCGGCATCGCCCGCGCTATCGTGTCCGATCCAGGCCTGTTGCTCTGCGACGAGCCGACCGGAGACCTCGACCGCAAATCCGCCGATGAGGTGCTGGAGATGCTGCGGTATCTCAACCGCATGCTGGAAAAGACCATCGTCATGGTGACGCATGATCCGCAGGCAGCCCTTTATGCCAGGCGGACACTGCATCTCGACAAGGGCGATTTCGTCGAAGAGAAGGGGGCCGCCTGATGACCTTCTTCGATCTCGCCCGAAGGAATGCCTGGCGAAAGCCGCTGCGCACCCTGCTCGTCATGGTCTGCGTCGCCGTCGCCTTCCTGATCTATGGCCTCACGGCCAGCTTCCTCGCCGGCGCGCAAGGCGCATCGGCCGCGAGCGACGAAATCCTCGGCGTCATGAGCGCCAGCGGCCGCACGCAACCCCTGCCGATGGCCCACATGTCCCGGCTCGCCGCCGATCCCGGCTTTGCGGCATTGGCTTACATGACGCGGCTGCGCGGCTTCGTTGAGGTCGAGAAGAACGTCGTCGCCGTCAGTGCCGCCGATCCCGAACTGCTGATGGCCGCCAACGGCAGGGGCCTCGGGCTGACGCCTGATCTCGTGGCGGCAATCGGGCAGGGACGCGACAAGGTGCTGGTCGGCCGAGCGCTTGCTGATGCGCAGGAATGGACTGTAGGCCAGCATATCACGGTCACCGCCTTCGACACGGCAAGACAGGACGGCAGCCGCGACTGGCGCTTCGAGGTCGCCGGCATCTTCGAGGGCGAGAACGCCTCGACCGATACCTACTTCATCATCGCCCGCTACGATTATGTGAATGCTGTGCGGGCGAAGGGCAAGGATACGGTGGATGCCTTCATCGTCCGTCCGCGCGCCGGCGTGCCGCCGGGGGAGATTGCCGCCCGGATAGATACCCTCTTCGCCAACTCTGTCGCACCAACGCGCACACAATCGGAAAAGCAGTTTCTCGAAGCCTTCTTGCGCCAGTATGCCGATATCGGCCTGATCGTGAACCTTGTTGTGGGAGCCGCCTTCGTTACCCTTCTGATGATCGTCGCCAACACCATGGTTCTTGCCGTACGCGAACGCACCTTCGAGATCGGCGTGCTGAAGACGCTCGGTTTTTCGCGGTTGCGGATCATGGCGCTGGTTCTCGGTGAGACCCTCTTCGTCTTTGCCGTCGGCGGGGCTGTCGGCCTTGCCCTGGCCAAGCTCGCGACCGCGCTTGCCGGCCCTGAACTCGGCCTGGTCTTCTCCCCGCTGATCTTCGCCAAGGCGCTTGCGATCATCGCCGTCTTCGGTCTTGCCACCGGTGCGTTGCCGGCCTTCAACGCGATGCGAATCTCCATCATCGAAGCTTTCAGAACGAGGTAGTCCCCATGTCGTCCCACACCAAACAAGCGCTCGTGATGATCCGGGCTAGCCTCTCCAGCCTCCCGCGCCGTCTCGCGATTTCACTCTCCATGGCCCTGTCGGTCGCGTTTGTGGTCTGCGTGCTTGCCGGGTTTCTTTCCATGGCGAAAGGCTTCGAGACGGCGCTGGCCGGAGCCGGCTCGCCCTTGGTGGCCGTCGTTCTCGGCGGCGGCACCAATCAGGAGACGGGCTCGGACATCCCCGCAGCCATCATCCGTACGCTTGATGCCATGACCGGCGACATGGGTGTTACTCGAGATGCCAAAGGCAATCTCGTCGCGTCCCGCGAGATCGTTGTGCCCGTCGACGTCAAGGAGGCGGCGGACGAAGCCACACGGACGTTGGCCCTGCGCGGCATGGATGCGGCAGGAACAGCGATCCGCGATGGCATCACCCTCTCGGCGGGGCGCGACTTCACGCCAGGTGACCGCGAGATCGTGGTCGGCGACCGTCTCGCCGGTGAATTTGGTTTGGGCGTCGGTGACTCCGTCCGGCTCGGTGCGGTCGACTGGACGGTAGTGGGTCATTTTTCCGCCCATGGCAGCGCCTTCGAATCCGAACTATGGGCCGATCTTGATGCGGTACGCTCGGCCTTCGACCGGCAGGGGCAGGTCCAGAGCCTCCGGCTTCGCCTCACCGATCCGGCCTCCATCAAACTGTTGCAGGACAAGCTCGCCACGATCACCACCACGCCTTTGGTGGCCTTATCCGAAGCCGATCTCTATTTCGCGCAATCCGGACGAACGGCAAGTCTGATCCGCATGTTCGGCTGGCCGGTCGCGCTGCTGATGGCCTTGGGTGCGACGGCGGGCGCACTCAACACAATGATGAGCTCCGTTTCCGACCGGACCGTCGAGATCGCCACCGTCCGCGCGCTCGGCTTCAGCCGGCTCTCGACCTTTCTCGGAACATGGGTCGAAGCCATATTGCTCGCAAGTGCCGGTGTCATCCTCGGCCTCTTGGCATCTTGGCTGATCGTCAACGGCTGGCAGGCGAGCACCATCGGCGCGAACAACGCTCGCATGGCCTTCCAGCTCACAGTGACATCGGACGTCATTCTGACCTCAGGCCTTCTCGGCCTCGCGATCGGTATCCTCGGCGGCGCGCTTCCCGCAATCGCAGCAACGAGGCTGCCGCTGACGGCGGCGCTCCGGGCACGAGGTTAGCAAAAATGTTTATTGAGCCGGCCGGCTCATACCCAAACGGCGCATTTCCCGATAGACGGTGGAGCGTCCAAATCCAAGTTGCCGAGCCGCTTCGGCAGGCGGCGTTCTCGCCTCGATGAGTTTGATCGCCGCTTCGACCCTTTCATGTCGCGCGGCTGCCTGCCAGGCTGTTTGCCTTTTGCCCGCGCGGCCGCGATACCGCCTTTTGTTCGCTCCTGTCGCGCATGGCCAATGCCAGACTGGGCCAGGGACGCCTACATCCGCGAGGACCTTGTTCATGCTCGACTGGCTTGAAACTCCTGCACTGCGCCTGGGTCAGTGAAGTGCGTGTTTGTGATGGTGCATTCGGTTTTCGAGGTCGATCATCCTCATTTTCACGAGGTTATTCGGCGCATTGATGCAGCGCGTGTTGTTAGGAAATTCAGCTATCATCAGGATTCTTCTGCGGTCCTTAGCCAAGTCGCCGAGCTCGGCTTGGACAAAGCCCTTATCGAGTACGCCCCTCTGAGCGAGTTCTGAGTAACGATCCCTCACATCCTGCGGTGGCGAGATAGACCGGTTGTACATCAATTTCATCAGAGACTGCGTGGGCTTCACGCGAATCTCATCGATGCGTCCGTATGATCGGCGAGGATACGGACGCGTCCACTCCGGAGGCAAGTCGCGCGGATCGGGACGGAGCCGCCATTGAACGGTTACCTGAAATCCGCCAGCGATGCGGCGATGTCTGCGATGGAGCGGAAGAGGATGAGCGGATCGTCCTTCGAAGGCATGAAACCTCGCCGCCGCCAGAATTCAGCGGCCTCCTCGTCGACGGCATTGACCATCAAGGCCCGCCCGCCGATCAGTGCGGCAGCCTGAACGCAGCGCTGGAGGGCGTGCTTCACCAGACCCGTGCCAATGCCGCACCCCGCCCATTCCGTATCGGTGGCGAGTTGACCGAGAAGCAGGCAGGGGACCGGATCGGGTGGTTGCCCCGTCCGAATTGAGCGCGGCAAGATCGAGGGAACCACAGCCGTAGGGGCAAGACCGTAGTAGCCGACCACCCGCCCGGCCTCGTGGACGACGAGAACGGCCGTGAAGCCCCTTTGCTGATTGGAGAGGGCGCGCGTCTTCAGCCAGCGATCGAGCGTGGGTTTGCCGCAGGAGAAGTCGGAAACGTCATGCGTGGCGGTAAGCGGTTCGGGAGCCGATAGCGACACGTCTCACCGCTTCGCCACGTAGCCGGGTTCCCAGGGTGCGGGCCGCTTGGCAAGCTCCACCATCTCGGGAACCGGAGCTGCCGGACGGGACAGGACTTCCATGAAATCGGCGAATCCTTCAGGACTCATGCGGACCAGCCCCTGCTCCATGACGACTTCTTCGGCCGCGCGCACGGCGGCGTCGCGCACAAAGTCCGTGCGCGAGCGGCCGCGTAGGCCGGCAGCACGATCGATCATTGCAACGTCCGCGGCGGGCAGACGCATTGCGATCGGGTATTCCTTGCGTTCGACGGTGGTGGTCATGGCTTATCTCCTTGAGCGGAAGATAGGGCCTTGTATCGCTAAATGCAATACGCCAACGTGAATTCCGTTCGAGGGTTGCTCAGCATCGATAAAAGGGCATTCTGAGAACAGCCACCGAGGAGCTCGCATGCGTCAGGAACCGGTTTCGCGGAGTTTTCATGGGTCATTCACTATGCCAGCGCACGCTGTTCTTCGCTGGCATACTCCGTGATGCGCGCATCCACTCCTGCTGACGCCGACTGTTCGCCTTTGAACCGGCGCGTCCGTCGAGGACACCATCACGGCGATCCCCAACGATACGCGCCTTGATCGCGAGGGCCTTCGCCATATTTGGGTAACAAATCCAGGAACGGAGATAGGGCAAATGACCTATACAAAAACTGACGAAGCGGTCAGGAAGCTTACGCCCGAGCAGTATCGGGTAACCCAGCTGAACGGCACCGAACGCCCCTTTACAGGAGTATCATGACAACAAAGTGCCGGGGATCTACGTCGACGTCGTTTCCGGCGAACCGCTTTTCGCCTCGGCCGACAAGTTCGATTCCGGCTGCGGCTGGCCGAGCTTTACCAAACCGATCGTATCGGTAAATATCAAGGAACTGCAGGATGACTCCTACCGCATGACCCGCACCGAGGTGCGCTCCGAGCATGGCGACAGTCACCTCGGCCATGTGTTTCCCGACGGCCCTCCAGACCGGGGCGGCCTGCGTTACTGCATCAATTCTGCAGCGCTCCGCTTCATTCGGCGCGGGGAAATGGAGGCTGAGGGCTACGGCGCGTTTATCGACCAGGTAGAGGAGATCTAAATGACCGAGAAAGCTGTTTTGGCTGGTGGTTGCTTCTGGGGGATGCAAGACTTGATCCGCAAGCTCCCCGGGGTCATTGCGACCCGCGTGGGCTACACCGGCGGCGATGTACCGAACGCGACGTACCGCAATCACGGCACCCACGCCGAGGCCATCGAGATCGTCTTCGATCCCGAGACGATCAGCTACAGGCGGATACTGGAGTTCTTTTTCCAGATCCACGATCCCACCACCAAGAACCGGCAGGGCAACGACATCGGCGTTTCCTACCGGTCCGCCATCTACTACGTCGACGATGAGCAGAAGCGAATAGCCGAGGACGCCATCGCAGACGTCGATGCTTCGGGTCTGTGGCCGGGCAAGGCGGTGACTGAAGTCGAGGCGGTGGGAGACTTTTGGGAGGCGGAGCCGGAGCACCAGGATTACCTGGAGCACTACCCTAATGGCTATACCTGCCACTACCCGCGTCCCAACTGGGTGCTGCCCCGGCGGTCGGCGGCCTAATAGCCGGCCGCCTATCTTCGGCCGGCGATTACTGTCGTCTTGGTGTCAACTCCGAATGGCCCGGCGATACGCAGGGCGCACGGAAGTGAGTACGCCATGCAGTTTGCCACGTCTTCCGAGCGCGGCACAGATATACGAGCGAAGGTTGAGCTTGGAACAGGCGTCGGGACGGTCGATCTTGTTGCCGATGTGGATTGATCAGTGCCTACAGCGAAGGAGCTTCACCATGGCCTTCAACACGCAACGGCTTCAATTTGCCGGCCATTCCGGCGCAACCCTGGCCGCCCGCCTCGACCTGCCAAGCGGGCCTTTGCGCGCCTACGCACTGTTTGCCCATTGTTTTACCTGTTCCAAGGATTTGGCGGCAGCGCGCCGCATCGCAGCGGAACTGGCGCGCGAAGGCATCGCTGTCCTGCGCTTTGATTTCACGGGTCTGGGATCGAGCGAAGGCGAATTCGCCTCGACAAATTTCTCCTCCAATGTTGCCGACCTGCTTTCGGCCGCCGATTATTTACGTGATCGTTATCAGGCACCGTCGTTGCTGATCGGTCACTCGCTCGGCGGCGCGGCTGTCCTGGCCGTCGCCAAGGACATTCCTGAAGTGCGCGCCGTGGCAACGATCGGCGCGCCGGCCGATGCGGCCCACGTGTTGAAGAACTTCGGAACGAGCCTCGAGGAGATCGAAAAGAGTGGTGCGGCCGAAGTCGATCTTGCCGGACGCAAGTTCCTTGTCAGAAAACAATTTGTCGAGGATACGCGCGCACAGAGCATAAAAGACGCTGTTGCAAGCCTGAAAAAGCCGCTCCTCATCCTTCACGCACCGCTGGACCAGTCGGTCGGAATCGAAAACGCCACGGAAATCTTCCTCGCGGCTAAACATCCCAAGAGCTTTATATCGCTAGACAAGGCCGACCACTTGCTTAGCAACCCGGAGGACGCGGCATTCGCCGGACGGATCATTTCGGGATGGCTGACGCGCTATCTCGCCGCCGACACGCCGCATGGCACGGGGCCGATCGAACATGTCCGCGTGACGGAGACCGGGGAAAGCAGGTTTCAGAATGCGGTTCAGGCCGGCAGCCACCGTCTCTTCGCCGATGAACCCGAAACGGTGGGCGGGCTCGATTCTGGACCATCGCCCTATGACTTTCTGTCTATCGCACTTGGCGCCTGCACGTCGATGACGCTACGCCTATATGCCGATCACAAGAAGCTGACGCTCGGGCGCATCGGCGTCGACGTGTCGCATGCGAAGATCCATGCCAAGGATTGCGAGGAGTGCTCCGAAACGGAACGCAGCGGCAGCGCCCGGATCGACCATTTCGAGCGTGTCATCTCCATCGATGGCGAGGTCTCGGAGGAGTTTCGCGACAAGATCGTCGAAATTGCCGGCAAGTGCCCAGTCCATCGCACGCTCGAATCCGTCGCAAAGATAAAAACCGTCGTGAAACAGAATTTCAAATGACAGGACGATAGCTTCAGCGTCGGGGCCCTTGATTGTAAAACGATAATACCGCCGCCGGCCAAGCGGACGTCATCCTTGCGCGAGATGGACATGCGAGGCCTTGCCCGGTCAAGGCCGGCCGTCTTGTTGGTATATCCGACCCTACGAGAAGGAAGATGCCCCCAATTGAGCGGCACCTGAACGGATGCCGGCCGTCGAATGCGGCTGGCACGACACTGTTTGGGTTCAAGAATTCGGTCTGCAGCCACCGGATCATCGCTCTGAAGATCCAGTGGCCCGGTCAAAGGTGATACCCGATGGTCAAGCCTCGTCAGGCCCCTTCCTGTACACTAGGAATTTGTTGCCTTCAGGGTCGCGGAAATATGCGCAGTACGGGCCGTCGGAGTTTTCCCCTCTCGGACCAGGAGCGCCCTCGTCAGAGCCGCCAGCCGCCAAAGCGACCGCATGCGCCTCCCGAACCTGAACACGGGAACGAGCTTCGAACGCGACCATCCCGCCATTGCCGACGTTTGCCGGCTCGCCGTTGAAGGGGCTGATCACACCGAATTCGAGGGTCTTGTGACCATAATAGACAGCCCTACCGGGCTGAACGAGAACGCGCCCGATTCCGAATACGGCGAGCAGCATGTCATAGAATGCCGCTGCAGCATCCAGATCATTGGTGCCTACGGTGGAGTGCCCCGGCAGCCCGCGCGGCTTCTCGGGCTGAGCTGTGATATCGTTCATTACGATCTTCCTCTTACGTTACAGGCGGCTAGGGTGGTGACACCATCCCCGGCTCGCAGAGGAGATTTGCGCGCTTCTTGTGTATCGAATTTTTCACAAATGCAGCTAGTGTGTATCGACCTGTGTCAAATTGCCGGGCTGATACACACTCATACAACTCCCTTTATCGCAATGCAGACCCGGGAAGAGAGCGGCGATACATGCCGTTACAATGGCCCGCGAATGGTTATGGAGCAAGTGCCACAAGCCACCCGTTAAATTACCGCCAGTACTGCCCCGGTGTCGTACTGACGCACGAAATCTACCCGCATGCCGTTCCAGTGATAGCAGTAGTGCCGCCCTTGGACAGGAATGGTTATGGCGTTTGGCCAGAAGATGCCGATGCAACGTTGACCAGGCATTCGAACGCTGTTCCACAAGAGACCATCGCTTCCCGCTGCCCGAAGTCCACGTCCCTCAACTTGGGAAGCGGTGTAATCGTGCGGATGCAGGACGTCAGGCACCGCGTTCACGTCGTCTAGTGCCCGGTCCACGCTGCCCACCAAGACACGAAAGTCCGATGTCCACCCCGGAGGCTGGGGCGTTGAACTCATGAACTTCTGATGGTGATGTATTGTTTCGGCGACAGCGACTTCTTCACTGTCGCCTGCATAGTAGATACCATAGCCTCCGTCCGTGAAGCGTCCCGGCCGCCCTGTTGAGCAATGGACAAATGGGGCCATTACATAACTAGCGCCGGTGCCCGAAACGCGACGGTTCGCGGGCACCTTGCCAAGATCGCCCACCTCAAACCGAATGCGTGGATTCGTTTTCGCCTCGACGGCGACAAGGGCCTCCCAGTCGCGGGGGTCGGCGATGTCCTCGAACAAATCGATAGGCGGATGGATCGATCTAATGATGCGGTAGGTTTTAGGCCACTGTACATGGGAACGGACAGCAAGGCCACTTACCATGCGCTCCGCTCCGCATCGAGCCATTCACGCATCACGGCAAGATCAGAAAGCTCGCCCTGAAGCATCACGTCTAGCGCCGACTTGCCGCCAAAGGCCGTATTAGGCGCTTTGATCCACTCATATCCCCTTGTTGCGTCCTTAAACAGGTGTCGCACCCCCTTATGGATACCCATCAGGTGAGCCATCCGCATTTTCAGGTCTCGATCGACACGTCCCACGTTGCCTTCTTTCCACCGTGCCCAAGTGCGGGCTGACAAACCACCCAGCAAGGTGCAAGCCTGCGCGTCTGTGAGCTTCCAAGCGTTGAAGAGGTTCACCGTCGTGCGGGCGAGCGCCCCTGCTTCCACATCGGTGATTTCAGCCGATGCTCTGTTGAAGGGAGTCGACGCAATAGGTTGGAGCAGCATGGCATCCTCTCTTTCTGACAGAAAACTAGCACATTGTTGCCAATTGGCAAAGCCTATTCTCTTTCGTACGACCGCATCACATCGACAGCGGACGGGCTTTCGAGAACGACGATCTCGTCTCGCTCCCATTGGATTTGGGCGGCTAGGTCCGCCAGTTTCTGCTCAAATTCCTCGACAACTGCCATACGCGATACTCCTTGGGCCAGGCCCAGGAGATAGCATCAGAGGTTACGGGAATCTTGTGGCACTTGCCCCATAACCATTCGCGGGCCGGTATCCCGCCTGCGGGTGTAGGGCTGGAGAGGAGAGGCCGTCGGCATTTTGGTGGTGTCTAACCCCGTCCCATAACGTGGTCCATGGGCTGCTGTGGTTGGCTACGCGCCTCACACGCCGCTTGATCGCAAAATTGTTGGGTCCCCCAAGTCAATTTTCAGTACCGGCCTCTACGGCTGGCAACGAACAGCCGGCCGGGGGGAAGGCGTTCTTCCTCCAGATTGCGATCTTACAAGTTCCAATTAGCGGCAAGTTGACTTCCAATTAGCCGAGAACGATAGTTCCAATCGTCCGAGATTCGTGGAAGACATGTTCGAGAGGTTTGTAGAGCAGCGCGCGGAGGAAGCTCGACGACCAGACGGTTCTCGAAGCCGCGCAATCCGATCCTGCTGGCTTCATTCGGGGCCTTGATCGAGCCAGCATCGACGAGATCCAGCGCGCACCCGACCTACTGCTGGCGATCAAGAAGACAGTCGATGAGGACTATCGTCCGGGCAGGTTTCTGCTTACCGGATCGGCGAACGTGCTGACTTTACCTCGGATTGCGGACAGTCTGGCCGGACGGATGGAGACCATTCGAATGCTGCCGCTGGCGCGGGCCGAGATCGAAGGCCGGACGCCGACCTTTCTGGAACGCCTCTTCGAAGGGAAGCTACTGAGCCAACGGAACTCTCAGCCGCGACAGCGAACGGCGGCGGCAGGACTGGGGCCGTTCCTATCTAACTTCGATCCTGACCCGAGATTTGCGGGACATTGCCGATGTGGAGAAGCTGACCGAGTTGCCGAAGTTCGTGCGGCTATTGGCCGAACATTCCGGTCAATTGGTCAACTACTCGCAGTTCGGCGGCAGCATCAACGTCAGCCACAAAACGGGGCAGCGTTATGTCGGGCTGCTCGAACAGGTGTTCCTGGTCGCGACGCTGCAACCATGGTTCACCAATACACTGAAGCGCATCGTCAAGACACCCAAGCTGCATTTCCTCGATTCAGGTCTGCTGGCCAGTGTGCGCGGGCTCACCTTCGACCGAGTGAAGGCGGATCGCGGAACATTCGGCGCGCTGCTGGAGAGCTTCGTGTTTTCCGAAGTCCTGAAGCTAATGACGGCCTCGGACCTGCGGCTGACACCATATCATTTCCGGGATCGGGACATGCGCGAGGTGGACATCGTGCTGGAACGCGACGACGGGATAATCGCTGGCATCGAGGTCAAGGCCAGCGCCACGGTCAAGGCCGGCGATTTCGGAGGGCTCCGCGCACTTGCCGAGGCCTGCGGCGATCGTTTCGCCTTCGGCGTCGTCCTCTACGACAATACAGATGTCGTGCCGTTCGGCGACAAGTTGGCCGCGGTGCCGCTGTCCAGCATGTGGGGCTGAGAATGATTGCAGAAGCCAACGGGATGAATCGTAGTTTCGGCTAGCGTGGCGTGCTGTAGCGTGGTTGCAGGGGGCCTGATTGCGCAGAGACTTGTGATTTCTCGCGTTGATGGGAATCGAACTGCGGGTCTTGAGAGTTTTCTGTGTTAGAAGCAAATACTCGCGGTGCCAGCGCAGCAGGTGCGAATGGTTTTTTTGAACGAGCGCATTGGCCTGGGCCTCACGGGCCCGCAATCTGGTTGGCGTGATGGTCAAGTTTTGCGTGGACCATTGCTAAAATGCCATCAGATTTATTCACCTGATATTTTCACCGAATCCCTCAAAGATAGCGACCCCTGCAAAAGCTCCGTTTACCGATGACTCTGCAATTTTGTTCTCGCCAAGCCGTAATCGTCCCGCATATCAAGATAGCAACGCTCGGCGCCCTTGCCTGTGCCGTTGGAGCGATCGCAGCCGTTTGCGTAATAAGCCTGCTTATTCCCGACCGTCCGTTTTGGGCAGAATTGACCGCCGTGGCGTCAATAACGGCAGCTGCTACATTTCCGCTTCAATTTGCGCTTTGTCTACGCAACGAAGCGCTTCGTGAGATCCAAAAAGAACTTCAGCACGCACTCCGTCATGATCCCGTCACGGGTACACTGCGCGCCAACGCATTTGCGACCTCGGTCGAGCATGCGATAGACCGCAGGCGCCTGAGCACTGCTGAAAGCCCGGATGGCGTCATGCTCGTTCTCAGGGTCGGCAATTTCGATGAGATCGGTCGCCGCTATGGCCCGCAATGGGCAGATACGCTGCTTCAATCGATTGTTCGGATCGTACATTCTTCCGTGCGCTATGGTGATCTCGTCGCCCGCCTTGCCTCCGACGAACTCGGGATCTATCTGCCAGGCACAACAACGGAAGACGCCAGAGACATCTGCGAGCGCATCCGCGCGCGGATAGACGAGACCACCTTCACAGCCGGGCAAGAGCGCCATATATCGGTGACGGTGCGGCTTGGCGGTACCAGGGTCGGGGACCAGGCCGACTTTCAGGCACTCCGCGAGGCAGCTAACCACGCCGCCCTTGCGGAGGAAGCGGCTGGCCCCCTCCTATTCCGGGAGCTGTTTTCGTGACAGGGAGGCTTTCGGGCCTGCTCTGCGGGGCGTCGCCTTATTCTGTACAGGGGCGCGGAATGCGAACCGTTGTGGCCGCCTATGCAACGCTTCCACTGTCGGGCAATCGACCCTGAGGTATCGACGCGGCAGCCACGGACGCCGTTGCCCATCATCTGAATGCGGCGCGCCGCGGAGTTATGGGTATGTGCTAACCCGCGGCGTCCTAGAAGATCCGTCCCACCACCTCGTCAAGCGACCGCGGCCAATGCGGCATGGTCCAGCCGAATGCCGCGGCGAACTTGGTGGTGGACAGTTGCGTGTTCAATGGGCGCGGTGCTTGCACGGGAAATTCGGCGGCTGTTATGTCACGAACCTCCGCCCACGGCCCCCCACGAGCGCGGCTTGAGGAGAACACATGACGCGCGAAATCGGCCCATGAAGTAATGCCGCTTCCCGCGAGGTGATAGGTACCGTACGCCCCGCCCTCACCCATCGCAACGGCGGCGCGCAGAACGGCGGCTGCAATGTCGAGCGCCGACGAGGGATTGCCGCGCTGGTCTGCGACGACCGCGATTTCCTTACGTGCGCTTGCCAGCCGCAGCATAGTTTTAACGAAGTTCGTCCCGAACGAGCTGTACACCCAGCTCGTCCGCAAGATGAGATGGCGAGGGCTCGCCGCCGCCACGGCGATTTCGCCCGCGAGCTTGGAAGCGCCGTAGACGTTCAGGGGCGCCGGCGCATCCGTCTCGCGGTCGGGGACGAACGCGATGAGATGGCTATAACTTCTGCCCAGCTCGCGCGGTCGCCGACCGTCGAGGAGATCGCAGATGCGCTCAACAACGGCAGCATTGCAGCGCTCGGCGCGTGCGCCGATGTTGTAGCTTTTCAGTGCGCGTACATGGTCCTCCACATGCAGCCAATCCCGCACATTCATCCCAGTGCCTTAGTCCGGCAGTGATACCCGCCAGCGTCAGCGTGCCCAGTGGATAGTAGATCATCGGTTTGTCGTGCATGGGCAGCAGTTGCTTCGAAACCGATATGGTAACGGGCTAGAGCCGCGTTCCGCTGCCGCCTGCCAGAATGATCTCTTTCATGCAGTTTCTCCCGTTGCCATTTCCACGCACCACCCACCGCGGTCACGCTCGGACCGAGAATACAGGACGGGACGGGACAGATCACATTGATCATCTCACCGATCCTTCACCGGTATCTGGTTCGGTGGCCGCAACGCCGGCCGGGCTCAAGGCGCCGCAACGCCAGACGCTGTAGACCGGTTGGGTGTCCCAGTCATAGTAGAAGGCCGCTTTCAGCCTTCCCTTCTCCATCAGCTCCGCGAAGCTGCGGCGCACGGCACGGATCGCTCCTTCACGCTCGCGATCGTCGACCGGGCAGGAAAGAGCGGTGTTGGCAATGCCCCATTCGGTCACCCAGCACGGCTTACCTTCCCCTTCAGGCCGGCAAAAGTCGAGAAGCGTCGTCACATAGCGTGCAAGCGCCGCGTCACCTTTGCGCCCCGGATAGACATGAATGCCATAGCCATCGATCAACGCGTCGATCCCCCGTTCCCGCAGGAGTGAGACAAACGCGCCGGGATCGAGCCGTTCCATCCCGCGATAGTCGGCCTCGTCTGCGCCGACATCGGAAAGTCCGGCAGAAATCAGAAGCGCGCCGCGGCTATGCACCGTCCCCCGCAATTCCTCTCGGGTGATCCGGACGGCGCCGACATATGCGTCGAGCCCGCGCTCGAAGGCCGAGCGATTTGCGACTTCCGAAACGTTGCGCGGCGTCTGCCACCCAGGTTTTTCATAGACGACGAGGTCGCCGTTGTAAGCGCTGTAGTTTATTTCATTTCCGGGCTCGACGGCGTCGATGCGGATGCCCATTCCGTCAATGCGGCGAAGCGCCGAGCGCAGGTGCGCTCGGTAGAGATCGAGATCGAGATCCGAAAGCCGCTGAACATCCCAGATGCGGCCGAAACCGGTGCGAGGGCGCACCTCCGCCGGATAGTAGTCCTTGTTGCCGAGCTGGATCTCGAGGAGGATTTTCAGCCCCAGTCGGTCCGCCATCTCCAGCGCTTCGATGCTCTTCTCCACCGGCCTCGACAGCGAAAGCCGGACATGGGTGATGCCGCTTGCCGCGATTTCCTTCAGCACGCGCTCCTGATCGCCGCGGGAAAGCCAGGCTAGGTTTACGCGGTTGATGCCGATGCGACCGGAGAGCACATCGTCAGCGCCCGCCGGCAGCGCCGGGGCAAAGGCCCAGAGCACTGCCAGCGCGCAGGCAAGGGGCACGCGCGTTTGCGCCACCCCCCTCATCCGCTCAAAGTCCGATCTGCCCCAGAGCATTGCGGAAATTCGCCTCGCATGCGGAATAACGGTCGATCACGGCCTGCGTGTCGATCTTGCCGAGGAAGTTGGCGAGATAGGCGCGCTTGTCCGCCTCCCTGTTCCAGGTGGCTGCCTCGATATAGGGGAAGCCGATGAACTCCAGCATTTCCCGCATGCGGTCGTCGACCGCGATCATGAGGGCGGGTGTGCCGGCCTGCATACCGATGATGCAGCCGTGGAAACGGCGGCCGAAGCAGAGATCGCGCGAGGACATCGCGCCCCGCCACTGGTTCGTGTCGAAATAGACCAGCAGCTCGGATTTCCGCTGCCATTTTTCCGAATGCTTGTATTCGGTCGCGCCAGTGATGCGCCCGCTCGCCCGGTCATAGACGATGTCATTGTCGTCGCCGGTCAGGGAGAGGTTGTAGGCAACGATCTCGTCCTGGACGACATAGCTTGCCACGCTGTCGGGCTTAAGCAACGCATGGGCGTCGACGATCGTATCGGCAACACTGCCGAGATAGCCGCCGAAGGCGATCTTCTGGGCTTCTACCAGTCCCGGATTGGCAAGCGCGGAAAGTGACCGCTTCATCTCGTTCGGAGCGAAATAGAGCGATGGGCAGCCGGTCGGCTTGACGAACTTCATGCCCTGCTCCCTGAGAAACTCGGCAGTGAAATAGCCGCGGGTAAGGAAGAAGCTCTCCTTTTTCCTCAAAACCTCAAGGAACTGGAGCGTACCGGCCGGCAGTAGTTCCTTGAGACCCTCCTTGCGCTGGATACCGATGCCCATCACCACGACCGGCATCTTCAGCTTGGCGAAGACTTCGGCTTCCAGGTCCGCGGAGTAGCCGGGCCGCAAGAGGTTGGCGGAGGCGAAAACGCAAATATCGAACTCGCGGTTGACGCGCTCGTAGACGTCTTCTGATCCCCGGTTGTTGGCGAGGTGCCAGAACGGCAGGTAGGTGACGTCATGACCGCGCAGGCTTTCGGCTGCGCCCTCGCCGATCAGGTAGTTGCCGGTATTGGCGATCCGCCTGACCTGGGAAATCAGGTCCTTCTTGGTGCTGGTCTCGTCAAAATAGGGCCGGTGGACGACAGTCGTGCCCGAAACCTGCGCAATCGTTCTCTGCAGATAAGACGGAATTCCCGTTAGCAAAATACGCATAACTATCCTCTGAACCGATAAATGGTGGCCTTCGGGCCATTAATTCGCGATGCCGATTTCACGAAGCGTCGTGCGGAAGGCGCGCTCGCGGTCGGAATACCGGTCGACAAGTTCGGTCGTGTTGAGCTTTGCCAGATGATCGGCCACGAACTCGGCGCGGTTCTCCGCCTTGTCGATCTCGGTGACGTCGACGGCGGGCAGGCCGGTGAAGCCGAGCATCTCGCGCATGCGGTCGTCCACAGCCACCATCAGGCTCGGCACGGCCGCCTGCATGGCAATGATCGATCCGTGGAAACGTCGGCCGAGGTTGAAGTCCATCGACGAAGCCCAGGCGCGCCACTGGTTGGTGTCGAAGAAGGTGCGAACCTCAAACCGCTGCTTCTCCCGCTCCGTGCCGGGATAGGCCAGATCGCCGATCATCAGGCCCGATGCGGAATCATAGACGCGCCCCTCATCTTTGGGCTCCACCTTCATGTCGAAGTGGAGGAACTCGTCCTGCACCACGTATTGCGGCACAGTGTCCTGCGGGGCCAGCGCATTCGCGTCGAGGATCGCATCCTGGTTGCCGCCGAGGTAGCCTGAAAAGATCGTCCGCGCCTTGCCGATCTTCACGCTCGACAGCTTCTTCATGGACCGGCGCATATTGTCCGGCATGAAATAGACGGAAGGGCAACCGGTCGGGCGCACGAAGGAGAAGCCCTGGTCCTTCAGGAAGCCGGCCGACTCGTAGCCGCGCGTCAGGAAGTAGTGCTCACGCTCCTTCAAGACGGCCAGGAGCCGCTTCGTTCCCTCCGGAAGATTGTTCTCCAGGTCCCTGCGGTTTTGCAGGCCGATGCCCAGCATGACGATCGGCATGTTGAGCCGGCTCAGGACCTCCGCCTCGGCGTCTGCGGAGAGCCCCTTGCGCAATAGGTTCGCGCAGGTAAAGACGCAGATGTCGAAGTTGCTGTTGAACTCATCGAACCCGCTGCCGCTTTTGCTCAAATTGTATAGATGCCAGAAGGGAACCTGCTTCGCATGCGGCGCGAGCGCACGCAGGGCGCCCTCACCAATGAGGTAGTTCCCGGTGTTGCTGATGTTGCGCAGCTCCTGCAGAAACTCCTCTTTCGTTTCCGGCTGCCTCTGCCGCTCCGCATAGGAGACGGACAAGCCGTGGGCGCCATTGGCAAGGCGCGTGTAGTGACCAGGAATACCCGTCACGAGAATTCGTGGACGCATTCGACTAACCTTTCTGTTTCAGAGAAGCGGCCCGGCAATCAGCCGATCGCCGCGACCACGGGATTTGCCGCCGCCTGCTCGCGAAAGACCGCGGCGCGGGACAGTGACGAATTTTTCACGGACCGATCGCTCCATGAGATGAAATCCGAGAAGGAGGAAGCCCATGACCGGCGTGCGGCGGTCCTGATGCAGCCCTCCATAAGCGGAGCGAGCCTTTCGCGATTGTGCGCAACATCTTCGATGATCCGCGCCATCTCCCTCACGACCTGAGGATCGGAAGCCGCGTTGATGAGTATACCGTCCTCGCCGTCGGAAATGAGCTCGTCTACGGCGCCGACCGCGGTTGCGATGGGCACGCAGCCGAGCTGCTGCGCCTCGGCGATCATCAACGGCGCGCCCTCCCACCGCGAGGGCATGACGAGAACGTCGGCCCATCCCAGGGCCTTGATCAGATCCTTGCTGGCGAAGACGGGCGGGCGCACGTCGACGCCCATGTCCTTCAGTCGTTCGCTCCAGGAGACGCTGGAATCGGCGAGGATTTCCCCTCCGATGGCCCGGGCGTCGAAGGGGACGTTGGAAGCCCGCAGTTCCGCGAGCGCCGCCGCCAGTCGATCGATCCCCTTCTGCTGATCGAGCCGGCCCATGTAGAGAAGCCTCAATCGGTCGTCCTTGCGCTCGATCCGTCTGACCGCCAGAACCTCCGCCAGGACCTTGGGTGGCACCGAGAAGCTCGCGCCATTCGCAACGGCGAAGACTTTCTCGTGCGGGACACCGTAGCTGTGCAGATAGATCTTGAGCTGTTCGGAGCAGGTCAGGAAGGCATCGTAGCAATGCTCGTGGGCAATCGCTGCGAAGGGTTGACCGGCGGGCCTCTTGAAAGCCGTGTTGTCGACGACGTGAAGATAGCAGGCGGTGCGCGTGCCTTCGGAGCGCAGTCGCGCGATGAGGGGATGGGCGGCCATCACGTGGTTGTTGATGACCAGGTCGAAGCCGGAAAGCTGTCCCTTCAGCGCCTCCCAGTCGACCGAATGCCCCTCGGCAATAAAGTCCTGCCCCAGGAAGGAGCCCGACCCTCCCCAGGCCGGAACTCCCTCGTCCCAGAAGTGAATGTAGTCGAAGCTAGAATCGAATTCATCGATCACGTCCATCCGGGACGTGCCGAGCACGAAGAGATGGGTTTCGTAACCCGCCGCCTTCAATTCTCGGGCGGCCGCATAGACGACTTTCTCGGCCCCGCCAAACGAGGCGTTCGGCACGAGCAGCGCTACGGTCCGTTTGCCTTCGCTGTGCCCGAGCGGCAGGACCGGTGATCCCCCGACTTCCTTGCGCAGCGCCTTGTGCAGTTCGGTGTAGGGCACGAGCCGTGCCGGACGCCAGGTCCACCGCCTGCCCGCCGTCTCGCGCAGAGGACTCGTGGCAATCGCGTTGACGCAATTGATCATCACCTGCTGAGGCGTGATGAGAGAGCGGCGCGGAAGGCTTCTTGGAAAAGGGAAGCGCACTTTCAGAACAGTCAATGTCGGCCATACCTGCTGGCTGCCGATCGAAGCAAACCAGTCCACCGCATTGTTCTGAACCACGTCCTGGACGAGCCGGGTCGAAAGGAAAATGAGATCGGTAGGGCCGATTTTTTGTCCGCCCGCGCCATGAGCGATCGGCTCGATCTTGCGCTGGACGGCATCGTTGGCGAGTTGGACGAAGACGACGTTGCTGTTCTCGCTCAGGCGCTCAAGGTGGGCAAGAACGTTCGGCAGCATGCGCGAACGCCGGAGCAAGTCGAGCGCCGCACCGCTTCCTGCGACCAGGAACGGCGGGAAATGCTCATTGTCGGGCTCGCCGATATTGCCCCAGAACGCCGGGATAATGTCGTCGAGGCGAAGCATCATCGGTGGCTTGGTGGGATCGGTGAAGAAGGAGATCGCCGTATCTTCCGTTCGCGCAAACAGGTAGCGCGGGCACTCCTCATGCTCGAAATCCACCAGCATCGGGCGCTGGAACAGCGGCATGTGGCGCTTGCGCAGGAAGCTTACCGACGTGGCGCGGTCTCGGTTCGCCTCCTTGAAGCGGCTCTCCGCCCTCAGCCTGTATTCGAAGACGGTGTCGTGGCAGGGCGTGCCGACGAAACCATGCTCGATGCAGGACAGCCAGAACTCCCAATCCTCGAAGCCGTTCTGCCTGTCGTCGTTGAAGCGGACGCCTTCCTGAAAAACATCGATCGAGATCATCGATCCCGTATCGCAGATATTGTCGGTGATGCAGTGGGCCAGCCGCGAATAGCGGTTGCCGTAGTGGGCGCGCCAGCTTACCGAGAATGTGTCAATATTGGTGTAGACCCACCCGCAACCACTGAAGAGGAGTTGCCGGTAAAGCGTCTCGATGGTGCCGGGAAGGACGCGATTGTCGGCATCGAGGAAATAGACAGCCTTCGCCTCGGGAAAGCGCTCGAGGACGAATTCGATGGCGCGATTGCGTGCGCCGCCCGGCCCCGCATTCTGACCGAACACGACATGGACGGAAGGATGGGCCGCGGCGTAGAGCAACAGTTGATCGAACGTCTCGTGCCGTGGATCGCCGTCGACCGAGATGACTATGACGACCCGGCAGCTACTAAAATTCGAGGCAAGTACGGACTCTATCGCCTCCAGGGCGAGTGCCGCATGACCGTAGAGGGGCATGGCCACGGCGATCAGGTCCGCGAACTCCCGGTTACCGGACATCGGCGGCCTCCGTCGATTGCTTGACCAGCCTGAAGCCGGACACCTTGAGCCAGGAGAAATCGACCGAATCCGTGACTGCGCGGCTGAGGATCATCAGATCCATCGGGCCGCGTACCGGCTCGTCCAGCTGGATGTTGATGTTGACGACCTGATTGGGGGTGACTTCGCGCCAGCCGCTGAAGAATGCCGATGGCTTGGCCACGCCCTTTCGCGCAAGCTCGGCCACTTCGGAACGCGCATTCGAATTCGCCGGGGCGAGCAGGAAGCTGACCGCCGCGGGCTGACCTTCCGGATGATCGATAACGGCACTTGCCGAGAAGGATATCGTTCCGGGCTCGACAGCGCGACTGACCGCGCCTGCTGATATACCGCTCGGCAACGGGTGGCAGACGATGGCATGCTCATGCTCAAGGAAGCGCACCGTCTGGAATTCCGGGACGATGGGCGTGATCGAAACGTCCGCGATCTGGCTCAACGTGTCGACCGCCAGGCGATAATCGACGATGTACTGACCCTCGAGCAGGCTACTCGGCGCAATCATGTTGGGCGCACTGGCGGGCTTCACCCCGGGCAGTCCCGTGAACACTTTGAACGCCAGCGGGCGCAGGTCGAGATCCGGATGCGAAAGTTCCGACCGCGCCGAATAGCGCTCGCCGGCGATCGGATAGCCAAGCGAAAGGCCGACGGTCTCGGGTCCGGTCGCGGATATCCGCAGCCGAAGTGTCCGTGCCGCGCCGCCGCAGGCCCGCGGCAATGAGAAGAAGTTCCAATTAGGGACGAGTTGCGCATAGGGCACGATCCACTCGGCCACGCCCTCCCCGCTTTCAAGATACCTCAACGCAACGACGAGCTCTCCACTGGCTTTCGGTACAGAATGCAGGTGAAGCGCGAGCCCGGCCACGCCGCGGCTGGACACCGGCAGCAGTTGCTCGACAAAGGCGTTGGCGAGCAGTTGTCCTATCCCTTCATCCTTTGGGTCGGCATAGGGATCGTGGGAAAATGTCTCGGAAACCGGCTCCCAGCTTCGCGCCTGGAACGCGTCTTCGAGAGCCCGGTAATTTTCCAGCAGCGTCTCGCGTTCCCGCCGCAGAATTGAAAGCTCCGAGGTGATCGATGTGCTGTATCGGGCGAGCCGGCCGACGCCGCCCTCGGCCAGCGTTCGCAGAAGCGCAAGACTGTCTGGCTTGTTGGCGGGATCAAGCCGCTGGAGGGGAACTGCGGGGACCGTAGCCAGCGACCCCAGCAGCGCCAGGCGCTCTTGCAGATCCGCCTCGCCCTCGTCGGAAAAGGCGATGGCGATCAACGGAAAGGCGTCCTGCAAGGTCGCCTGAGGGCGCCCGTCCATTTCGAGGTAGGTGACCAGATGCTCTATATCGCTTCCCTCGAAGCACGACCGGTCCCGGTCCGATGCCGCCACCAGTTTTCTTGCCGCTAGTCGCCGCCCTATGCCGGAAGACATCAAATGTTGCACGCACCGCCTCTGAAGAATTATTTCGGAACAAAAAATCAAAGACACTGGATAATCAGTTGTTTATTCAAACAATCCGGCATCGTCCACGAGAACCTAGCAACTATTTTTGCGGCGCACAATGATAAAATTCGGATTACGACAAGCAAAATATTTCATATATACTTTAAAAATCAAATTAATACTTACTCATTTTACAACCTCGTGACGGCAAAGCGATTTTCCACTCAATCTTTCAAGCAGATCCTGCTGGCGATCGAGGCAGTCAGTCAGTCGGAAACGACGCTCGACCGTCCGGCGCGCCGCGGCACGCATCCCGATGTGGTGTTCCGGATTCTTCAGGGCGCCGAGAATAGCCTCGGCGAGCGCGTCCGCGTCGAAGAATGGCACCAACAGGCCGTTCCGGCCGGCGCGTATAACCTCCCGGACAGGCGCGGTATCTGATCCAATGACCAGGGCGCCGCACGCCATTGCCTCCAACACAGACCAAGACAAAACGAACGGATAGGTCAGGTAGAGGTGCGCGGCCGAGATCTGGAAAAGCTGCCGCAGAACAGAATGCGGCACCACGCCGGGAAAGAGGATATTTTCCCGCGGTATGTCCAGCGATTCCAAGAGGTGGTCCTTCCACGCCCCGCCGCCGGGCGGCGGCACACCATAGCTGGTGCCATCTCCGCCGACAAAAACGAACAGCGCATCGGGACGTTGCCGCACAACCTTCGCGGCAGCCTCCAGAACCTGTGGAAATCCGCGATACGGCTCAAGGTCGCGCGCGACAAAGGTGACAATGGGAGAACCACCAGCCCTGAGCACACGTCCGTCCGAAAGCCTGACCGAAGTTGTCGGGTCCGGTCGAAACCGCGCCGTATCGATGCCCTCGTGACACACCGAAATGCGGCCCTGGGCGTCGGCGGGGTACAGACTTCTCTGCCAATGGGTGGGGCTGATGCCGGCCTCAATGGCCTCAAGGGACAAGAGCTGCGCGATGTTACGCAGCCGCAGCCTCTTTCGCGTCTCCAGATCGGGCCGATCGTCGGGGGAGAACCCTATGTCCGCCCCTTCCGATCGGTAGAAGAACTCGCAATATCCCAATGCGGGCACCCGCGGCAGCACGTCCTTCAAGAACATCATGCTGCCCCAGCCGATATGGCCGACGACAATATCGGGCACCAGCCCCTGCCGCGCCATGGCGTCGAGCGTTTCGGCGACGCGATGGCCGATTCGCGCGTGATGATCGGGAGTACCCATGTGCCGGGCCATGTGTGGATTTGCGCGCGGGCCCGATTCCGCTCGATGTCGAACGACGCGAACGGATGGGATCTTCTGATCTATGGTTTCGGTGACGAGGCTTACCTCATTGCCCGCCTGCGTCAGCTGGGCGGCCAAGGCAGCGAACTGGCCGAAGCCCCGCCGATGAACAAACGCCACGTGCATCGCGCCTAGTCCGCCATTGCCGGGCCCACGGCATCGCTCACCACTTAGACGCCGTACCGTGAAGCGGTGCCCCAGGCCAGTTCGAGCTGGTGCAGCGTCTGGAAAGCCGTCTCAAGCATCCGCTGGTCCTGGTCGCCACGATTCACCGCGCGCTCATAGCTCATGGCCGCGTCGCGGAGATTTGCCCTCAGTTGCCGCCCCTTCTCTGTCAACTTGATACGTGCGGACCGCTTGTCGCGCTGGGAGGCAACGCGATCAATATAGTCGCCGTCGGCAAGCTGCTTCAGATAGTAGGAAACATTGGAGCCAACATAATGCCCACGATCCAGAAGCTCGGCGACCGAGAGCTCCGAGTCGCCGATTGCCAGTAGAATCATCGCCTGTGCCGGCCCGACGTCATCGACACGAAGCTTGGTCAGCTCCGCCCGAATCAGGCCCGAAAACCGTCGGCTTGCCCGCTCCATGAGGCGAGCAAGCTCGAAATACGTAATCTGCCGGAGGTCACCAAACTCGGCATCCTGAGGATAGCCGGGGTCCGTTTGTGCTGCCTGCCCCTTATTTCGAGTTCCCAGATCGCCATTCAGTTCGGACAGCATGAGCACATTATCTTCTTTCACTTCACTCTCCATCTCGGAAAAGTACTTCAAAAATTGAAGTAATCTTCAAATATGCCCATCACCCCGGTTTAACCTGAGCTTGCACAAGCCCTCCCTTCTGTGCCAGATTGGCAAAAGCAATACTACACTTCCGCCCAGTTATAACCAATTCTGCCCTCCAGAAGATGGCTCTAACGTTAACACAAGGCAAATTGCCATGCGTGATACTGTTCAAAATGAGACAAGAAGCAAGAGTCAAATTTTGGGAGGCAAAGATCAAAACAACCCGGAATTGCTGATATCGCAAGCAAAGCGTGTATTCTTGTCCGGGTTACTATATGCGGCGGCGCTTAGCGTGTGTCTTAATTTACTACAACTCACGATGCCTCTGTTTATGCTGCAGGTTCATGACAGGGTGCTCAATAGTCAGAGCATGGACACGCTCGTCATGCTGACCATTTTGGCGATCGGCGCCCTTGTGGTGCTCGGTGTGCTGGAATTCATCCGAGCCCTCTCTTTCCAAGCCATCGGTGGCGCGCTCGTGCGCCGTTTAAACATGCCAGTCCTGGCCGCCGCCGTTCAGGCCTCGGTCGACCAGGGCCTGTCGCGCGCGACCCAGTCGCTTCGAGACATCGCAGAATTGCGAAGCTTCCTGACCTCGTCAGCGGTGACTGCGCCCCTCGACGCGGCCTGGTCACCGATCTTCCTCGGCGCCCTTTTCGTCTTGCATCCGCTTTTCGGCCTCATTGGAGCGGTCTCCGCGGCGCTGCTCCTTTGCGGCGGCTTGGTCACGGACATGTTGACACGCCAACTCACCAAGGAAGCGAACCAGACAAATATCGAGGCCGTGTCCAAGATTGGCGCATCGCTGCGACATGCCGAGGCTATCGAGGCAATGGGTATGCTGCCGGCCCTGGCGAATCGTTGGCGCGCCCTGCAAATGCAAGCCCTCAGCGCCTTTGAAACGAGTGGGAGCAGGAGCAAGGCGATGTCGTCCATCACCCGCAGCCTGCGCTATTCCATCCAGATCGTCACCCTGGCAGCCGGAGCGTTTCTAGTGCTGGAGCAGGCAATCACGCCCGGCGCGATGATGGCATCGAGCATTCTTGTCGGACGCCTCCTGATACCCTTCGATTCGATCATCGACAATTGGCGGCAGTGGGTTCTGGCGATCGCCGGCTGGCGTCGCCTTGAGGCCACCCTCAAGGCGGACCTTGCGATCCGCCAAACGATGCCCACGCCGCATTCGTCGGGCGACATCGTGGTCGACAAGCTGGTCTACGCAGCCCCGGGACTGGATGTGCCGATCATCAAGGGCATTTCTTTCTCCCTCTCTCCGGGCGAGGTTCTGGGCGTGGTCGGTCCCTCCGCGGCAGGCAAATCGACCCTCGCGCGCCTGCTGGTCGGCATCTTGCGACCCACGTCCGGCGGCGTCTTCCTCGACGGCAACAACACCTATCTGTGGGAGCGCGCCTCGTTCGGGCAAGTGGTCGGATATCTGCCGCAATCCGTATCGCTTTTGGAAGGCACGATTCGAGAAAACATTGGGCGGATGGCGGACAGCGATCCATACAAAGTGCTGGAGGCGGCGCGACTGGCCGACATCCACGAGATGATCGGACGCCTACAACTCGGCTACGACACGCCCGTCGGCGATGGACACCTGACCCTTTCCGGAGGGCAGCGGCAGCGCATAGCGTTGGCGCGCTGCCTATACAACAGGCCTCGTCTCATCGTGCTCGACGAGCCGAACGCAAACCTGGACGCGATTGGCGAGCAGGCCCTCATCCGCGCGATCCAGCACGCACGCGGCGACGGCGCCATCGTCATCATAATCGCTCACAGGCCAGCCATCATGCAAGTCGCCGACAAGCTGCTCGTGCTCGAAAACGGCCGCGTCACACAGTTCGGGCCGCGAACGGACGTGATTCCGGCCACAATGCCGGGCGAAGCACGCCGCGAGGTGGCCGCGATATGACGGAGAAGAAGCCTCTTGCGGTCCGCCCCGAGCTTTCCGAGCGTCGCATGCCATTGCATCAGCCGGTGTCGCTGAATATCAGCCCCTCGGACTTGGAATTCGAACAACTTGATACCCGCTCGCCGCTCCGCCGTCTTGTCATCGCGGGGATCGCCACGATCCTGGTGTCCTTCGGTGGATTTTTTGCCTGGGCGTTTTCGACCGAACTCAGCAGCGCGACGGTCGCCAACGGCACGGTCATCGTCGATTCGAAGAGAAAGACCATCAGCCATTTTGAAGGCGGTGTGATGCGTCGACTGCTCGTTCAGGAGGGCGACAAGGTTTCTGCCGGGCAGCCCCTGATCGAGTTGGAGGATACGCGAGCCCGTTCCAGCCTGCGATCGCTCCAAATCCGGCGCATTGGCCTAATCGCGAAACTGGCGCGACTGAAGGCCGAGCAGACCGACGCGCCCCGGATCAGCTTTCCACACGATTTCGGCGACGCCCCGGACGCCGCGATCGACGACGCCGTCATGGCGGAGACGATGTTTTTCGAAAAGCGGCGCGAGACCCAGGGGGGGCGCATAGAGGTCCAGAAAAAAACCATCGAGGAGCACCTCGAACAAGCGAAGTCACTCGGCATCCAGATCCAGGCGACGGACCAGCAAATCGACCTTATCGACGAGCAGCGGACGGCGATAGCAACGTTGGTGAAAAAAGGTGCCTTCTCGCGCACGCAACTCATCGAGATCGAGTCCCGGCTCAGCGCGCTTGCGCGGGAACGGAGCGAACTCGTCGGTGACAAGGCCCGGGCAGAAAAAGCCGGAGCGGGCGCGCAACTCGCACTGACCGGAATCGAAAGCGAGTTTCAGTCGACGATTGCCGGCGAAATCACGACGACACGCGTCGAGCTCGCGGATGTCGAAGAGCAGATCACCGCCTCGAAGGATGTGCTGCGGCGCCTTGAGATCCGCTCTCCGCAGGACGGTATCATCAGCAACATCTGGCTGCGCACCCCTGGCAGCGCGGTCACGCCCGGCCAGGCGCTGCTCGAGATCGTTCCGGAAAATGAGCCCCTACTGATCGAGATGCGCGTCAATCCTCGTGACATCGACAGCATCGCCATAGGCTCCCAGACGCAAATCCGGTTGACGGCCTATAATCAGCGTTCCCGCCTGCCAATGGAAGGCGCCATCACATATGTCGCGGCAGACCAGTCGGTAGATGAAGCGTCAAACACCGCGTTTTTCGTCGCGCGCGCCAAAATCGACGCGGCATCGCTCAAGGCAAACCCCGATGTCCGCCTCTATCCCGGCATGCCCGCGGAGGTGCTGATTATCCACAAGTCACGCCTTGCGATCGACTACCTTACCTCTCCCGCCGTCGAGAGTTTCAATCGCGCCTTCAGGGAAGACTAGCACTCGGAAACACAATAGAGACATTTCGCGTGTAAATTGTTTCCATTTTTGAAGTTATTTCAAAACAAAATAGATGAATTTTACTTCATAAAACTGCAATTGTCGAAATAATGTACCATTACGACGCACGTCAGGAAATTTATTTCTCAATATTGAGCGCTTTCTCTCTTTTAGATGCTTGCGTTGTTCTTTGTTGCAATGCACAGTCCAGGCGCGCAATCGTCGCACCCAGCGCCGAAAACGCGTTCATATAAACCTGAGAAGGAGAGGCAGATGGCCACATTGGAAGGCGGCGCATACGACGACGCCCTGTTCGGCTCCCGCTTCAGCGATTTCATTCGCGCCCATGGGGGCGATGATTTCGTGAGCGGCGGCAACGGGCACGACCTCGTGTTCGGTGGTGACGGTGACGACCTGTTGTTCGGCGGAAAGGGAAACGACACCCTGTTCGGCGACGAGGGCAGCGACTTGCTGAACGGTGAAAACGGCGACGACACCCTCGTCGGCGGCTGGGGTGATGACCTTCTCTACGGCGACAAGGGCAGCGACATCCTGTTCGGCGGACAGGGAAGCGACCTTTTGTCCGGCGGCAAGGGCGCAGACATACTTTATGGCGGCGATGGTGCCGACATCATCGATGGCGGTGCTGGCAACGACATCCTGGCTGGCGGTGCCGGCCACGACATCTTCGTCTTCGACGGCGGCGGCGGGAATGACGTCATTCTCGACTTTACCGCGGGCGAGGATCTGCTGCAGATATCGAAGGGCATCAATGGCCTCGACGTGTCTTCGCCCGAAGACCTGGCCTCGCGCGTCACGCAGGTCGGCGGCAATGTC
Organism: Pararhizobium sp. A13; assembly: GCF_040126305.1. Taxonomy (NCBI): domain Bacteria; kingdom Pseudomonadati; phylum Pseudomonadota; class Alphaproteobacteria; order Hyphomicrobiales; family Rhizobiaceae; genus Pararhizobium; species Pararhizobium sp. A13. The sequence continues at coordinate 1,004,662 of NZ_CP149511.1, forward strand.
GTCGTGGATCTCGGTCATGGCGACACGCTCACATTGGTAAATGTCGATGCCGACGACATCCAGGCCAATCCCGATAACTACTTCACTGTTCACTGAATATGACTTCTGCGCGCTCTGCCTCCTCCCGTGGGGCGCGCAACTCCGATCCAGAGGGGTAGCGTGTGACGTTCGACGATTCGATAGACGCCACTGGCGTTTTCAGGAACGCAAGGATCTTTCGGCTCGGCACAGAGCTGGCCGTCCTTGTCTGGGACCTCCCCCCAGCCCTTCCCGCCGCCACAAGGTGCCTGCTGTCCATGGACCAGTCGCCGATACCGCTTGTCAGCATGATGCTTCCGCTTGCCAACGGACGGCAACGCATGTTCTGGGCGATGAGACCAGGAAAGAAGCCGGAGAGTGTGGGCATTTGCACGGAAGACGGCGGCACCTTTGACACCATCGTGATGCAGCCTGCGCGCGCGCTCGCGCCACTCGATGTGGAGGCCCTGTTCGCCGATCTCGCGCCAGAAGCCCGTATCAAGTTCGTCAACAACCTACTGACTGTGTGGCGAAGCGCCTTCCGCATCGCCGGCGACCATCTTTTCAGCATGGTGGTTGAAGACGCCCTTCACGCGCTCGTGCCCGAACCGCAGGCCGCCAGCATCGTCTGCCAGATTGCGCAAGGACGCCATCTGATTGAGACGGCTATCAATCCGGATCTGGGCGAGATCACAGCGATCTATGCGATCGGCGCAGTTTCGATTACACGCATGGCCGTAAGGCTTGTCCTCGGACGCAACGCGAAAAACGGCCTGCAATCGTGCCATTTCATCGCAGAGGCGCCTTCCCCTTCCCCTCCGTTTCTCATCGTCCTCCTGAGCAGGAACGGCGTCGCCATTCGCCAGCTTGCTGACGGCAAGCCTCGCCATCCCAGCCTTCAGAGTTGGTGGGGCAAAAACCCTGAGGCGGTGGAACTGCGCGAAATGATTGTCCGTCGACTCGCCACGTTGCCGGAAAGCGGCGCCGCCACGGCGATCGATCTTCAAGTTCGTGCACCACTGGCGACAAGTCGGATTGCCAAGTCATCGATGCATCCGTCCGGTGAGGTCGATCTCGCTCTGGCGCTCGACGACGGTCTGCTGGCCGGCGGCTGGTTCCACGCGCCGTCATCCGCGTTCGCCGGCATCGACTACGTCAAAGAGGACGGCACGGCAGTGCCGCTCGACGGTAACAGCTACGAATTTCCGGCGTGGGCGCAAGGGAAGGATGAGAAGAGTAAGACCGATGTGACCGGTTTCGTTGCCTGGGTGCCGCTGTCGGAATCGCCCGGGCCGCTCCTGCAACCGCGATTTCAGATGCGCCTTGCCTCGGGAGCGGTCAGGCCGCTGATACCGACGCCACAGCCTTTCGAGCCCGCGACACAACGAAACCATGTCCTGCGGGCCGTGCCGCCACAGCATGCGGTCGACGGTGCCTTCCGCACGATCCTCGCCCCTGCCCTGCAGGACATAGAACGACGATTGGGCAAGACCATAGAGGTCGACTGTACAAAGGACTACAGCCTGCCCAAAAGCGCGCCCCTCGTTTCCATTGTCGTGCCCCTCTACCGGGTTCTCGATTTCCTGCGCTTCCAACTGTCGGGGATGGCCACGGATCCGTGGCTCGCAGCGAACGCGGAGGTCATCTATGTCCTCGATTCACCGGAAATCCAGGATGAGACGGAGCACCTGCTGGGCGGCCTGCACCTTCTGCACGGGCTGCCGATGAAGTTGGTCGTAATGAATCGCAACGGCGGCTATGCGCGTGCTTGCAATGCCGGCGCACGTTTTGCACGCGGCGCCATACTGGTCATGCTCAATTCGGATGTCGTGCCTTGCGCGCCAGGCTGGCTTCAGGTGTTGTCGCGAGCGCTGTTGGAAAGCAACAAGCTGGGTGCCGTCGGCCCGAAACTGATCTTCGAAGACGGATCGCTGCAGCACGCCGGGCTGTACTTCGGCCGCGACCAGCGCGGGATTTGGCTGAACCACCATTTCCACAAGGGCATGCCTGGCAACTACGCGCCTGCGCAAAATGCCCGCGACGTTCCCGGCGTTACCGGCGCTTGCCTCGTGACCCGCAGGGACACTTACGAGCGTGTTGGCGGGTACACCGAGGACTACGTGATCGGCGACTATGAGGACAGCGACCTGTGCCTCAAGATCCGCCGCCTGGGGCTCCAGATTGCCTATGAGCCGGCTGCGTGCCTGTATCATTTCGAGCGTCGCTCGATCCGCCGCAGCCAGGACTACATGCGCGGCGTTGCAAGCCAATACAATTCATGGCTGCACACGCAGCGCTGGGAGGGCGATATCGCCGAACTGATGGCGAACCTATTCGATAGAGACCACGATCGACCCGCCGCCGCGGGTGTGAGAATCCGGGAAAGGAACGCGGCGTGACTCATGCGGCACTGCTGCACCCCACCAAGCCGGCCCGGCTGATCGATGAAGACCGTGTTCGCTGGCTAATCGAATCCGTTCGGGGCAATCGTTTTCTGCCGCAACCGGAATCCACCAACGTCTTCGTGGGAGACGGTGATTTTCGCGCGATAGGAGCGGAGTTTCTCGGTTACTTCATTCGCATCGGCGGCCTGCGCGAAGACAGCCGCGTTCTCGACATCGGGTGCGGCATCGGCCGGATGGCCGTGCCGCTGACTCAATATCTCGATCCGCAAACGAGCCGCTACGATGGTATCGATCCAGTCGAGAGCGGTATTGGCTGGTGCCAGCGAACGATCGCGCCTGCCTACCCCAATTTCGCCTTCCGGCAACTGGACATCGCGCACGAGCTCTACAATCCGAACGGCAAGATCAGCGGGATGGCCTTGACGCTTCCCTTTCCGGATCGTCATTTCGACTTTGTCATCATGACGTCCGTGGTCACTCATCTGCCGCCCGCGGAGGTCCTTGTCTACCTCGCCGAGGTCCGCAGAATCCTGTCACCCGGCGGCCGCCTGTTCATGACCGCCTTCGTGGTCGACCGGATCGCGACGGCAAACGAACACGGGCGGCGCGATCCGCGTCTCGCCTTCCGCCGCTATGGCGAAAGCCCATGCTGGTTCGTACCCAACCAGCCACCGCTTGCCGCGGTCGGTTTCGAAGACGGCTTCCTGGACAAGGCGCTCGAACGGGCAGGCCTCTCCGTCGCTCTGAAATCGCTTGGCCATTGGCGCGGCACCAACGCGGGCCACCATCAGGACTTCATCGTGGCGAAGCGCCGGGGAAACGGTCGATGAGCAAGCGCATTCTGGTGGCAGCCCACAACCATCCGTCCCTTCACCCGGGTGGAACGGAGATATTTGCTCACGACTTGTTTCGTGCCTACCAGCGCGAGGGGCACGAAGCCCTGTTTCTCGGGGCCACGAACCAAGTCCATCGCGAAGCCAGACCGGGCACGAGCTTTCAGAGCATCGGCTCGGCGGGAGATGAGGTCCTGCTGTGGTCCGGACACTTCGACCGCTTCTTCATGAGTCAGATCGACCTCTATGGTGTTGTGCCGGATGTAGCGGAGTTGCTGCGCGATTTCCGGCCAGATGTGGTTCACCTCCATCACCTGCTGCTGCTTGGCGCTGAGTTCCCTCACATCGTCCGCCGCACCTTACCCCACTGCCAGATCGTCATGACGCTCCATGACTACTACCCCATTTGCCACCATGAAGGCTTGATGGTGCGCACTGGCAGCAAGGAGCTTTGTCACCAAGCCAGCCCGGACCGCTGCCATGGCTGTTTCAAGGACATTCCGCTCGATCGCTTTGCCTTGCGCGAACGCCACCTGAAGGCCCTGCTGAGCACGGTTGACCACTTCGTCTCGCCAAGCGCTTTTTTACGGGAGCGCTTCGTGCGGTGGGGACTGGACGAAGATGCGATTAGCGTCATTCCCAACGGTATCCCCACCCGAAATGCCGGCGCGCGAAGGGAGCTGCTCCAGGGCAGGAGGCCGGTCTTCGGATATTTCGGAAATCTCAACCCCTGGAAGGGGGTGACCGTATTGCTCGACGCTGCGCGCCAGCTTCTGGCCGATGGCCTTGATTTCGAACTCCGCGTCCATGGCGGAGCGCCCTTCCAGAGCGAGGCCTTTGTCGATGAGATCAATCGGCGCTTTACCGAAACGTCAGAATCCGTGCAGTCCCGAGGCCCCTATCGACGCGAAGATATTGGCGATCTGGTGGCCGCGGTCGATTGCACCATAGTTCCTTCCGTCTGGTGGGAGAACGCGCCGCTTGTCATTCAGGAAGCCCAGGCTCAAGGCCGTCCGGTCATCGCCAGCAACATCGGGGGAATGGCTGAAATGATCGAGCATGGCGTCAACGGCCTGACTGTTCCACCCAACGATGCCCGAGCGCTCGCCGCGGCGATGCGGAACATACTGGAAGAGCCGAACCTGCTGCGCCAGCTCTCCGAAAACGCTCGCAAGCCCGACGACATCGACACGACCGCCCGCCGCTACCTCAAGTGGATGGAGACGGCACAGGTTCAGGCATAGGAGAGCTTATGACTAGTCCCGCTGAACGACCGGATGCCGCATCCGAACAGGACAACGCCAAGCCGATGAACGGCCGGGTGGATGCCGTTGACATGGGCAGGATCTTCGGCTGGGCATTCGATCCGATGGCGCCGGATCAACGGCTGACCATTCGTGTCCTCCTCGATAGCAAGGTGATTGCCGAGGCTGTTGCCGACCGCAATCGTCCCGACTTGCGGCGCAACGGTATCGGCGACGGCAAACACGCATTTGAAATCGCACTGCCCGAACCCGTCCAGTCGCGGGCGAGCGATCTCGTCGTCGTGGCGCGAAATGGAAGTGGTTCCGAGCAAGCCTTGCGCGTTCCCCAGCCAGATGAGCAAGCGGCCGAAGCCCTTATCGCCGCGCCGCTGACGAAAGTGCTCGACAAGCTCGATTTGCTGATGGCGGCGCAGCGGCAGTTGCAGGTCTCACAGCGCTCAGTGCAGCGCACACCACAAGTCGATGCCGACAAGTCCGAGACCGGGACCGTCGGCCTGACCGATGTCAGCAACGCCATCGAAAGCCTCAGGGTGGATATCAGCCAACGGCTGAATGATCTCGATGTCCATCTGATGCGGCTGGATGGGGTGGTGGCAGGAATGGAGAAGCGCCAGAATACGTTGCAGAAACGTGCGAACGGCGAGTTGAAGCCCCTGCTGCTGCTTTTGTTCGTTCTTGTGGGATTTGCCGCGGGCGCCAGCCTTGCGCTGGTTGCCAGAATTTGATCCAGGGAGGGTAAAGCGTGCTGGTTAGAGAACAATCCCCCGCTGTCATTAGCCCCTCGGCAGGCGGGCATGGGGCGAGCAGGGCAATGCGCTCTGGAAGGGTTGTCGGCTGCCGCGTCGACGAGACAACCTCGCTGATCATCGGCCTCGGCCGTGTCACGACCGGCAACGTGGTAGTCGGCGTCGGCGAAGATCAAGCAGTCACGCGAAGCTTGTTTGTCTCGGAATGGCGATTGGCCGGATCCTCACCGCGGGCCAAGCACGGCTTCGCAGCGCTCCTTCCGGTTGTAGGCACGGACCTGGCCATGACCACGATCCGGTTCGGAGAGGAGGAGACGGGCGCACGCTACATCTTTGCGCCCCGACTTGCCTCCGCGGAGGAAACAGCCGCGCTCGTGGCCGAGTCCGCGGGATCTCAGTCGGCCGCGGTCATTGACCGGCTCGTGGACGTTCTGATGGTCGGCAACGTTAACCGCCGCAGACTTCTGACCATCACGGCACTTTTGCAGGCAGCCCACGCAAGTGATGGTTTCGTCGAGTTGATTGGTGAAAGCCATGACGGCGCGACGTTCCTGCAGGGCTGGAGCCGCAGCATGGCGCCCGGGCCTTGCCGGGTGTCCGTGGTAGGCAACGCGACACCGGTGGTCGAGGAGTGCGGCATCGCCATCTTTCCCCGCCCGGACGCTCCCGATAGCGCCTCGGGTTTTGTTGGTCTGCTCGAGGCCAACCAGGCTGCCCGCGCTCTCGACATTGAAGGTCTGGTCTATCGAGGGCGCGCCGGTTGGCGGTATGCCGCGGTCCACCCCCGAAAGCGCATCGCCGGCCCGCTGGAGACGCCCGAACACATCCGGTCGATCCTGCTGCGGACCCATAGCGCGCCAGACGTGCTCCTGTCCCTGCGAGCGGCCGCCAACAGCTTTGAGGGCAAAGAAACCGTCTCCAGCCTGCCGTATCCCGTCCGGATGGGAACGGACAACACCTTTGAGGCCGATGGAGGAAATCTCCTTGTCTCCGGCTGGCTTTATGACCCCGACGACCACGTCGCAGCGGTAAGACTGCGTCGACGCGAGGCCGCGGCACGCGTCGACGAACGCTGGACGCGCCTCGATCGCCCCGATGTCACGGACAGTTTCAACGACCAGCAGCACTTCGCGCCGAGCCTTCGGAGCGAACAGCATGCGCACGGCTTCATCGCCCACGCCCACTTGCCGAGTGAAGATTCTGGTGCGCCTCTCTACTTCGAACTGACGCTGCGCGATTCGCGCCGTGCGTTTTTGCCGGTGAAACCAACGCGGGTTTCGCCGCGCTTGGCGGCATTGCGCCAGATCGGCTCCATCGATCCCGCGAACTGTGCGTTGCCGGCGATCATCGATACACAAATTGTCCCATTCCTCAGCGAAACCGGAAGGTCGGCGCCGGTCATTGACGCAATCCTAGATGCTGGATCCTTCGATCAGGAAAGCAGCCCGCCGATCGTCATCGGCGCTGGGGAGACAGAGGAGAACATTTCCCCGCTGCTGGCCTTGCTTGCGCTCGATCCTGAAACCCGGCGCGCGCCGATCGTGATCGCCATGCCTGCCGAGCGCTATCGCAGGCAGGCCGCCCGCCTCAGAGAACTTGCGCGGTTCTATCGCCTTTCGGCCAGGCTGGTATCGGTGAAGGGAACAGCCGACTTCTACGACTTGCTTGAAGCCGGCACGCAAGCACTCTCCTGTGAAACGGTCGTGTCGCTTTCCGCCTCTTTGATCCCGCACGGGACAGGCTGGTATGGCAAGCTCTTGTCCACGGCCGCGACGCTCAAAGGAAGCGTCGTCTCGCCCGTCCTGACTTACGAGGACCATTCCATTCGCTGGGCGGGAAGCTGGATCGATGACGGCAACTGCGACGAACCAGTCGTGGGCCGCTATACTGGATATCCGCTCAAAGCAGTTACCGGGATGACGCTGACCCGTATCGCGGCAGCCTCACTCGAGTGCTGCGTCATGCCCCGCGACGCCCTGGTGCGCGCGGGCGGCTTTTCCGGCGGCTATCTGGGCGCGCAGGAAAAAGGCCTGGATCTCGGCCTCCGTCTCAGCCGGTCCGGCATCGACTCCTATTTGCTGCCATCGGTGCAGATGTGGGGCTGCGACGACGCACGCGACGGCGACGGTCCGGCGATGGCGGCTCTGGTGGAGGAGATCGATCGAAAGATCTTCAAGAGCCAGTGGGCGCCTGTCCTCGCCGTTGAGAAGCACCCAAAAAGGAGGCCCGCATGAAAGAGCAGCTTCGCGTCCTTGTCGTCTCGCATGCGCACCCGACAGTCTCGCTCGGTGGAGCGGAAATCGCATCTCACAACCTGCATCACGGCCTGAAGGCTTTACCGAACGTGGAATCGGTTTACCTGGCCCGGGTCGGCCATCCTGTACCGCGGCATGCCTCGTCCGCGCTGATGAGCCTTCGCCTTGCCGAGGATGAGTTGCTGTTCCACGCGGACGACTACGACCACTTCTTTTTGTCCAACGGCGATACCCAGGCGATCAGCCGAGACCTTTTGCGTTTCGCGCGCGATCTCCGGCCCCATGTCGTGCATTTCCATCATGTTCTCGGCATCGGTCTCGAAGCGCTCTACGCCCTTAGAGAAGCATTTCCGCACGCGCCCATACTCGTCACGTTCCACGAATATCTGTCGATCTGCCACAATCACGGGCAGATGGTGAAACGGCCTTCCGGCCAGCTCTGCGAAGCAGCCTCCCCCGTCGCCTGCCACGGCTGCTTTCCCGACATCCCCGTCTCGCGCTTCTTGAAGCGGGAGTTGTTTGCGCGCGGGATGCTTGGCCTTGCCGACGCCTTCGTCTCCCCCAGCCGGTTTCTGGCGGAGCGCTATGTCAAATGGGGCATCGAAGAGGACAAGCTCCGCGTCATCGAAAACGGGATCACCGTGGAAGCAGCTGTGCCCCCACGAGAGTTGCAAGGTCCCAACCCGCGCCGCAATCGCTTTGCCTATTTCGGCCAGATGACTCCGTTCAAGGGCGTCGACGTCCTGATCGACGCTGTTTCGCGCATCCCGAAGGAGATATGGGGGGAGGACTCCTGCTTGATGATCTTCGGCGGCAACCTCGAGCGACAGCCGATCGAATTCCAGGAACGGATGAAGAAGCTCATCGCGGACGCCGGCCACCGCGTCCGATTCTACGGCGCTTACCAGAATGCGGACATGCCACGCCTGATGCGTTCGGTCGACTGGGTGGTTCTGCCGTCCGTCTGGTGGGAAAACTCGCCCATTGTGATCCAGGAGGCCCTGCTCCATGGCAGGCCGATGATCTGCTCCGACATCGGCGGGATGGCCGAGAAGGTGCGTGACGGAAAGGACGGCCTGCACTTTCGCACAGGCAGCAGCCAGGATCTCGCGGACCGCATCGTCGAGGTATTGGGTGATACCCAAACCTGGGATCGGCTGCGCGTCTCCATGCGACAACCCGCCGACCACCTCGGCTGCGCGCGCGAACACCTCAAGCTCTATCGCGCGCTGCTGCGGCGGAAACTCGATGCCGCCATGGTCGAGAGCCCTGTGCTTCTCTCGCACTCGCTTTAACGACGCTCGTCTTGAGGAACGCTGAAACGGCTTCGACCAAGCGACGATCGATGCAACCAAACCCTTGAGAAAGACCATTCGCAAAGTCGTATGAACTGGAGGCTACCTACAATGCACAAGAAAGTCCGCAAGGCCATCATCCCCGCCGGCGGTTTTGGAACAAGGATGCTGCCGGCAACCAAGAGCGTTCCCAAAGAATTGCGCCCTATCGTCGATCGGACGCCAATAAGGGGTGAATTTTGGACGCCGATTGACAACCAGATGGGAGATGAGGGCATTTGAATGAGGACTGAACATCGGTGCAGCGACACCACAGACGGTATCAAGTCAGATCACGATATGACCATGCGCGTCCTAATCTGGCGGCTATGACGGAAACGGGACCTTCCGCCACATCGGCGGCTTGTGGCCACCTGCTCGTTTCATGCGCTCGTGTAGCTTGGCAAGAACCTCGTCGCCCGAGAGACCTGGACCTTCGTCAGCCAGACTCTTGCGGATCTCACGCCTCAATAGCTCTTCGCGCGAATCCGGATAGGCCTGCATGCATGGCGACGAATAGAGCTTCGGAGGGATCACGGAAATGGCCTTGCTCAACTTCGGCTAGGACCCACTTGGCAACCGAGCGGGACAAGATACCCCTCGAAGCGTAGGCCATGTTCGGCCGCTTGTGGCCTCAGCTCCGTCGCTTGTGCCTTGTTGGCCGCAACATACTCCGGCGGGAAAAAATCATCGTCCTCAGGGCTCAAGAAGAAGCCTCCTCGTCATCGCGATCCTCAAGTGGCCGGCCATGGTACAGCGCTTCAAAGTCGCGGCCCCCGTGGAAAATGTTACCGATGCGCACGGCATCCTTTTCCACCTTGTAGGCGATTACGGCGGATTTCTCGAACGGCACAGTGCGCAGGCCCGACTCCAGATCGTCACGGGATATCCCGCCAAGCGGGGCGTTTCCAATACGGCTGCATCGAGCCTTGATCCGCTCCACGAAATCCCGCGCAATGACACGGTTCTGGCCGCGCATCGCCACGAACCGATATATCTCCCCAAGATCGGCAATCGCCTCGGGACGGTAAAGGACCTTAAGACGCCGCACGATCGAGGTCTTCATCTACCTTGGCAAGGATGGCCTCAAGCGCTGCGCTGGCTTCGTCTTCGTTCAGGTCGGGACGCGGGTCTTCAAAGGAATGCCGTACACGGGAACGAATAGCATTCAACCGCTCGGCGTGCTCTTCACGATCCCGCTGCCACACCCGCATCGCATCGCGGACGACTTCACTCGTGGAGGCATATTCTCCAGCATTGACGATTTCTCGGATCACGCGCAGCATTTCCGGGGTCATCGTAATGCTGACTTTCTCAGCTGTCTGCATGTTTCAAACCTTTCCTCGCTGTCTTTTATGGAAAGTAGCATAAAATCCGACCTGACATCAAGGAATTTTATCCTACATCAGTCTGCCGGGAAGAATGGTATCGATCGGTCGACCGGGCGTTCGCATGAAGAATATCCGGCCACAAAGGCGAACCTGAGTGACCGGACGAGTGGGGCTAAACCCCTTTGAGCGCCCCGCCAAGCGGGCGCTGGCGAACCGGCAAGCGGTTCGCTGCGACACCCCTTCGGGTGTCTACCGGGCCGTAGCGCGCCGGATCTCTCGCGCGGGCGGCGGTGTCGCCGCCCTGTTTCCCTTCCGATCACAGTTGGCCCGCCTGGGCTTTCTCGCCTTGATCACGGAAGCGTCCAGCGTGGTCTTGATGTGCGCCGCGTAGAATTTTTCGATCATTTCAACGCTGGTGCGGCAATTTTTGGCAATCGCATAAACATCAGCACCTTCCATGAGGCGAAGGCAGATATAGGTATGACGTAAGCTGTAGGCCGCCCGAGGTTTTCCGTCGCGGTCCAGCTTGAGGTTCTGATCATCTAAAAGGTTATTGAACATCTTGAGATAATTGCCGGGAAACACAGGGTCGGTCGGCTGCGGCGACTTCATCACAATCGTCCCCTCACCCGCGTCGTCCTTCTTGCGTACCGGTTTGAGCCGATCGCGCAACCGCTCGTAAGGCTTCACTGCCCCCGGCATGGATTTGCGCCAGCCAATACCGCGCTTGCCGCGCACTTCGATTTCGAGAACCGTGAGCCTGCGTGATCAAACGTGATCCACAACCATCCACTCCGTCCTTGCTGACAGAACCGACGATCTGCCAAGAGCTCAACACGCCGCGCTTCAGCGCGAATGGCTTCTGAAGACGAGACACGTCATCGAATTGCCAGTCCCTTGTCATTGAAACGGTGAACGCGTCCCTCGTCGGGCGTCAGGAAGACCTGGTCGCCATGGTTGACCCCGAAATCGCCGCCGACGCGGGCCGTCACCAGGCCGATGCCCTCGACATGAATATGCAGGAAGGTGTCCGAGCCGAGATGTTCGGCGACGCCGACCACACCGCGCCATGTCCCGGATTGCGTCGACAATTGCAGGTGTTCGGGGCGGACGCCGATGGTATGGGCGTTGTACGGTTTGGAGAATTCGCCGGTCGCGAAGTTCATCCGCGGCGAGCCGATGAAGCCGGCGACGAAGAGATTGTCCGGCCGGTGATAGAGATCGAGCGGCGACCCGACCTGCTCGATGTTGCCGGCATTGAGCACGACGATCTTGTCGGCCATCGTCATGGCTTCGACCTGGTCGTGGGTGACGTAGATCATCGTCGTCTGCAACTGATGGTGCAGTTCGCTGATCTCCAGCCGCATCGTGCCGCGCAGCGCAGCGTCAAGATTGGACAACGGTTCGTCGAACAGGAAGGCCGAAGGTTCGCGCACGATGGCGCGGCCGATGGCGACACGCTGGCGCTGGCCGCCCGATAGCTGGCCCGGACGGCGGTCGAGATAATTCGTCAGGTTGAGGACGCGCGCCGCCTCCGTCACCTTCTTGTCGATCGCGCCGTGATCGAGCTTGGCCATCTTCAGCGGAAAGGCGATGTTGTTGCGCACCGACATATGCGGATAGAGCGCATAGGACTGGAACACCATGGCAAGACCGCGCTTGGCGGGTGCCGCCCCGGTGACATCGCGGCCGTCGATCTCGATGATGCCCGAGGTGGTGTCCTCCAGACCGGCGATCAGGCGCAGCAGCGTCGACTTTCCGCAGCCCGAGGGGCCGACGAAGACGACGAACTCGCCGTCCTTGATCGTGAGGTCAATGCCCGGAATGACCTGCGTCGCGCCGAAGGATTTGTTGACCTTTTTCAGTGTGATATTGCCCATGCGTGCTCTCCCCAAGTCTTTTCGTCAGTTATTTCACGGCGCCGAAGGTCAGGCCGCGGACAAGTTGTTTCTGGCTGAACCAGCCCATGATCAGGATCGGCGCAATCGCCAGCGTCGAGGCGGCCGACAGCTTCGCCCAGAACAGCCCCTGCGGTGAGGAGAAGGAGGCGATGAAGGCGGTGAGCGGTGCGGCGTTGGTGGTGGTCAGACGGATCGTCCAGAAGGCCTCGTTCCAGGCAAGGATGATGTTGAGCAGCATCGTCGAGGCGATGCCGGGCACCGCCATCGGCGTCAGCACGTAGATGATCTCGCCCCAGAGCGAAGCGCCGTCCATGCGCGCCGCCTCCAGGATCTCGCCCGGAATTTCGCGGAAGTAGGTATAGAGCATCCAGATCACGATCGGCAGGTTGATCATGGTCAGCATGAAGGTCAGGCCGATGCGGCTGTCGAGCAGGCCGAAGTCGCGGAAGATCAGGTAGATCGGCACGAGCACGGCGACGGCCGGCATCATCTTGGTGGAGAGCATCCACATCAGCACGTCCTTGGTCTTCTTGGTCGGCGAGAACGCCATCGACCAGGCCGCCGGCACCGAGATCAACAGCGCGAGCAAGGTCGAGCCGACCGACAGGATGACCGAGTTCATGAACGGCTTGAAGTAGTCCTTCTGGGTCTGCACCTCGACATAGCTTTCGACGGTGCCCGACGGGATCAGGCTAAAACCCTGGATCGCTTCGGTTTCCGATTTGAAGCTGGTGATGATCGTGTAGAGGATCGGGAAGAAGATGATCAGCGCGACGATCCATGCGGCGATGGTGAAAGCGACGGTTCTTCTGGTCGAGACTGCGCGGGCCATGGTCCTGCCTCCCTTATCTGTCGAGGTTCTTGCCAACGGCGCGCATCAGGAAGAAGGCGACGATATTGGCGAGGATGACTGCAATGATGCCGCCGGCCGAGGCACCGCCGACGTCGTAGCCGAGCAGCGCGGTGCGGTAGATCAGGAACGGCAGGTTGGTGGAGGCGTAGCCCGGTCCGCCATTGGTGGTGACGAGGATTTCCGCATAGACGCCGAGCAGGAAGATCGTCTGGATCAGGATGACGACGGTGATCGCGCGGGCCAGATGCGGCAGCGTCAGGTAGATGAACCGGTTGACGAAATTGGCGCCGTCCATCTCGGCGGCTTCCTTCTGCTCGCCGTCGAGCGACTGCAGCGCCGTCAGAAGAATAAGCGTTGCAAACGGCAGCCACTGCCAGGCAACGATGATGATGATCGACAACAGCGGATACTGCGCGAACCAGTCGACCGGCTGCAGGCCGAGCGCCCGGCTCATATCGGCCAGCACGCCATAGCCCGGATGCATGATCATGTTCTTCCAGACCAGGGCTGCCACCGGCGGCATGACGAAGAACGGCGAGATGATCATGATCCGCACGATCCCCTGGCCCAGCATCGGCTGGTCCAGCAGGAGCGCGATCGCCACCCCGCCGATGACGGTGATGAACAGCACGCCGACGACGATGACCAGCGTGTTCCAGATCGACTGGAAAAAGGCCGGATCCGTGTAGAAATACTGGTAGTTGAACAGGCCGGCGAAGCTGACATTGCCCGGATTGAGCAGATTGTAGTTCTGGAACGAGAACCACAGCGTCATCGCCAGCGGCACGATCATCCAGATCAGAAGCAGCCCGACCGACGGGGCCACCATGAGGCGCGCAAGCGCCCGCGTATTCTGTGTCGCCATTGGAACAACCCTCCCTATTCCTAGCCGTTCAATCGATCCGGTTTTTTGGTCTATCCCAAGCGATCCGCAGACTCGCCGGACGGAGAGGCGGCCTGATCATAGATCGAAAGCACCATGTCCACAGCGGCGATCAGGATCGCCTCCGGATCGCGTGTTAGCGCAGCTTGAGCCGGGATCAACGGCAGATACTGATGCATCAATGTCTCGGGGATCGCCACGTCCCGCAGCGCTTCGTTCAAACGATGAACGGCCGCGCGCCCCTCGGGCAGATTCCAATAGTAACGGACGCGGTCGCTGTAGCTGTAATGGCGCTGGACACGCAGGGCAGTTTCATCGCCGTGATAATGCCCGTGCCAATCTGAGGGCTCGGCCAGCATTGCGGCTTCGAGGGTCCGCATCAGCGGGCGGTCGCCGTAGCCAGCCACGATTTCCGAGGCAATGAGGTCGAGCGCATAGGCTGCTTCGCGGTAGGCGAACGTGAGGCCGGGTCCGACCTTGAGGATCGGAAAGCCGTCTCGCACCAGCGCCTGCAGCGCCTCCGCTGTCTGATAATCCGTCGAGTGAGCCTCAAAAACGAACTGCGTTTCCTCATTAAGCAACGCGGCCAAGCGAAGGGCCCGTGCCGGTTCGTAAGCCACCACATTCTCGCTGCCGAACTCGACGCCGGGCTGAACGACGAAAGCGATGACGCGCGAAAACGCGTCTGCCAATCCGGCTTCCTGGAAGACTTCGCGATGAACTGCGATCGTCGCTTGTGCGGCCTCCGGCGCGGTCGGTTCGACGTGATCCAGCACGTGATCGGCGCCGCCCGGCATTGGAACCTCCGTTCCCAAAATATAGACCGGCGGCACAAGTCCGGCAGACTTTGCGGCAGTCTCGGCAGCAAGCGCCAGTCGCGCGGCCCGCTTGGCGATCGTCGCGTCGTCGAGCGCTGCCGGTTCGCCAGCGCAGCCCATCGACGCGTCGAGATGGATTTTCGTGAAGCCTGCCCTCACATAGGCTTCGACCATGGCTTCGGCCTTGGCCATCGCACTTTCCTGAGCCTCCCGCTTCCAGGGATTGGGTCCGAGATGATCGCCGCCAAACAGGATCTTCGCAGCATCAGCGCCTTCTTCAGCGGCTATTGCGCGGACAAGATCCACGAACTTGTCCGGCGTCATGCCGGTATAACCGCCGAACTGATTGACCTGGTTGCAGGTCGCCTCGATCAGCACCTCGCGCTCCGTTCGCGCGGCCCGGCGGATCGCCGCTCTGAGCACGGTCGGATGGGCGGAGCAGACGGAGGTGATGCCGAAGGGCGTGCTGTCGCGCCGGGCGGATGCAAGGCGCAGGAGAAGATCGGTCATGCTAGAACTCCCGTTGTGGCGGAGGCGAGAAAGGTGTCGAGATCGGCAAGGCTGGACACACCCTCCATCGGCCCCTGGCGCGTAACGCTGCGGGCGCCGGCGGTGTTGGCGAGGAGAAGCGCGCGATCCGGCGCCATGCCCATACGCCGGCATGTGAGATAGGTGGCGCCGAAGACATCGCCGGCGCCCGTCGGGTCGATTTCCTTGACATGGAAGCCGGGCGCATCGATGCGGTGTGCGCCCGGGCCGAAGAAGGTTGCCCCGTCGCGACCCCGCTTCAGGACGATTTCGCTGATACCGGACTCGAGCAGATGGGCCGTGGCAGAGGCTTCGTCAGAATGGCCAGAGGCGACGAAAAGCTCTTCGCCTGAGGGAAGGAGGAGATCTGTTGCAGCAAGGATTTTGGCGAGCGGGCTTTGCCCCGAGGCATCCATCAGGAGTTCGGCACGGATATTCGGATCGAGCGAGACCGAGCCGCCCCGCGCCTTAACAGAGGCGGTCGCGATGGACAGCATGTCCAAGACCCCGGGGATGGTGAGGGCCGATCCCATGACATGAACGTGCCCCGCCCGCGCGATCAGGGCGTGCGCCGCATCCGTCATGCGAATATCGCCAGCCGCCGAATGGGCGATGTTAAAGACGAAATTGCGTGCGCCATCCTGACGATAGCGGACGAACGCGCTGCCCGTCGGTTTGTCGATGACGGAAATCGCCGAGACGTCGACACCGTCGCGTGCCAGGCGCTCGATATTCAACCGGCCGAAATCATCTTGGCCGACACTGGCGACGATACCCGCCGCCCCGCCGACCCGTGAGACCTGATCTATGAAGATCGCCGGTGCGCCGCTCGGATAGGGGCCCATCAAGGACTGCGGCTCGAGAAAGCCATCGCCGACTGTCGTCGCCATGATCTCCACGAGAATTTCCCCGATCGTGATCGTCGGGCCGAGAGCTTCGGGCGCAAGCCCTTTCGCAGTACCGGTCACATTCACCTCCGCTCATTGGCCGCTGCAAGAGTGGCGCCATTTCTCCTCTCGCCAGTAGCCAAAGCGAAGTTTAATGTCAACAATATTTTACATGCGTAAACTTACGCTGCGAGGCGCAAAAAACTGCGTATCGCAAGCAAAGGCTTCACGAATGTAACGAAATATCCGTGCTATTTCCGGCCACTAGCCTTGCTAGACCCAGTAGCCACCGTTTTTCTCTTGACAGATTTTATGGTTAGATCGATAAAAAGTTTACGCGTGTAGTGTTATACGTGGACATCCGTCAAGGAGGAGCGGGAAAATGAGGAAACAAACTGCAATTCTGTTGTCGTCCGTCGTCGGCGTGGGCCTGGTCGCCAGCTTGGCCGGCGTTGCGCAGGCGGAAGAGTTGACGATCGCCACAGTCAACAATGGCGACATGATCATCATGCAGAAGCTGTCGACCACCTGGGAAAAGGAAACCGGCAACAAGCTCAACTGGGTGGTTCTCGAGGAGAACGTGCTGCGTGAGCGCGTGACGACGGACATCGCCACAAAAGGCGGTCAGTACGATATTCTGACAATCGGCGGCTATGAGGCACCCATCTGGGGCAAGGCCGGCTGGCTAACGGCAGTCGACGATCTGGGCGATGACTATGATTATGGTGACCTCCTCGATCCCATCAAGAAGGGTTTGAGTATCGACGGCAAGCTCTATGCCGTTCCCTTCTATACGGAGAGTTCCTTCACGCTCTATCGCAAGGATCTGTTCGACGCTGCGGGCCTGACGATGCCTGAGCAACCGACCTACGACCAGATCAAGGAATTTGCCGCCAAGCTCACCGACAAGTCGAAGCAGCAATATGGCATCTGCCTGCGCGGCAAGCCCGGCTGGGGCGAGAACATGGCGTTCCTCGGCACCATGGTGAACACCTATGGCGGCCGTTGGTTTGATATGGACTGGAAGCCTCAGCTCAACTCCGAACCTTGGAAGAAGGCGGTCGACGACTACGTCAAGCTGATGACGGATTTCGGCCCTCCGGGCGCAACCGCCAACGGTTTTAACGAAAACCAGGCCCTCTTCTCCACCGGCCATTGCGCGATGTGGATCGATGCCACCTCGGCAGCGGGCCGCGTCTACGACCCAAAGCAGAGCCAGGTTGCGGACAAGATTGCATTCAGCCGTGCACCCGTCGCCGAAACGCCCAACGGATCCAGTTGGTCCTGGTCGTGGAACCTTGCCATTCCGCAGACGTCGCAAAAGGCTGAAGCCGCCAAATCTTTCCTGAAATGGGCGACCTCGAAGGACTATGTGAAGATGGTCGGCCAGTCGGAAGGATGGGTTGCAGTTCCGCCCGGGACCCGCAAATCGACCTATGCTTTGGAGGAGTACCAGAAGGCGGCGCCGTTCGCCCAGACCGTGCTCGATGCCATCATGTCGGCCGATCCGTCCAGGCCGACCAAGGATCCGGTCCCCTATACCGGCGTCCAGTTCGTGGCGATCCCTGAGTTCCAGACGATCGGCACTGTGGTCGGTCAGCAGATCGCCTCGGCGCTTGCCGGTCAGCAGACAGTCGATGCGGCACTCGACGCCGCCCAATCACAGGTCGAGCGTGACATGACGCGCGCCGGCTACATCAAGTAAGTGTTTCTACCCCGCGGCCCCGGCTGCGGGTTCCTCCCGGAGGAGGTCCGGCAGCCTGTCTGCCGGATCTTCCGTCAGCGATACGGCCCCTCACCACGGGAGCCGGTCCCCTTTTTTACCTTCCTCGACACCGAAGCTCGACCGGAGACTAACTTATGAAATTGCAGAACAAGATTGCGCTGATCACCGGCGGAGCACGTGGCATCGGCCTCGGCTTCGCGCAAGCCTTCGTGAAGGAAGGCGCTACGGTGGTGATTGCCGATATCGACATTCAACGCGCCACCGATGCCGCATCGTCGATCGGGCCTGCGGCGTTCGCCATTGCGCTGGATGTGACCGATCTTTCCGCGATCGAAGACGTCGTGCAGAAGATCGACCAGGATTTCGGCGGCATCGACATTCTCGTCAACAATGCCGCGATCTTCGACATGGCGCCGATCAACGCCATCACGGAAGCCAGCTATGAGCGGGTCTTCGGCATCAACCTCAAGGGTCCCCTCTTCATGATGAAGGCGGTCTCCAACGTGATGATTGCCCGCGGTCGCGGCGGTAAGATCATCAATATGGCGAGCCAGGCCGGCCGTCGCGGCGAAGCGCTGGTCGCTCTCTATTGCGCCTCGAAGGCGGCCATTATCTCCGCCACGCAGTCGGCAGCGCTCGCCCTCGTGAAGCACGGCATCAAGGTCAACGCCATCGCTCCCGGCGTGGTCGACGGTGAACACTGGGATGTCGTCGATGCCGAATTCGCCAAGTGGGAAGGCCTGAAGCCGGGAGAGAAGAAGGCGGCCGTCGCCAAATCCGTCCCGATCGGCCGCTTCGCCACGCCAAACGACATCAAAGGCCTCGCGGTATTCCTGGCTTCCGCCGACAGCGACTATATCCTCGCCCAGACATACAATGTCGACGGCGGAAACTGGATGAACTGAGACAAGGACGATGACCACCATGCAGGCGATCCACTATACGGCCAAGGGCCTCGCGGCGTCGGTTGACATTCCGATGCCGGAACTCCTTCCGGGACATGCGCTGATCAAGGTCCAGGCGGCCGGGCTCTGCCACACCGACATCGACGTGCTGCACGGCCGATACGGCGAAGGCCGCTTTCCTCTCGTGCCGGGCCATGAATATGCCGGCACCGTCGAGCGCGTGGCCGAAGACGTCACGTCGCTCAAGCCCGGCGACCGCGTCGCGGTCGATCCGAACCTCCCTTGCGGCGACTGCCCGGCCTGCCGGAAGGGCCTGACCAATCTCTGCGCCCATCTTGGTGCCTATGGCGTGACACAGGCAGGCGGCTTTGCCGAATACAGCGCCCTGATGGCCACGCATCTTCACCCGATTGGGGACCTCCCCTTCGATGTCGCTGCACTGGCCGAACCGCTCGCCTGCGTCGTCAACGGGCTGACGAGCGCCAGCCTTAAGACCGGTCCGACGGGGACGCAGACTGCGCTGGTCTTCGGCGCCGGGCCGATCGGCCTCCTGCTCGCCTTGTCCCTCAAGGCGCGGGGTGTGGAGATCGTGACCATCGCCGACATTAACGAGAGCCGGCTGGATTTTGCCCGTTCGCTCGGCCTCGAAACGGCGGTGTCGGGCTCGGCCGCGCTCTCGGAACAGCACCGGACATTCGATTTCGTTGCCGATGCCACCGGCATCCCCCGTGTGGTCGAAGGTATGATCGACCTGACGGCCGATGGCGGCACGATACTCGTCTTCGGCGTCTGCGCGCCGGATGCGCGGATCGCCATCGCGCCGTTCGAGATTTTTCGCCGACAGTTGAAGGTCGTGGGGTCGCATTCGCTAAACCGGAACATTCCACAAGCGCTGGAAACGCTCACGGCCGACCAGGCTGGCAGCGGTGCGATGGCGCGTCTGGTGTCACACCGCCTGCCGCTCGCCGAGATCCTGCCCTTCCTGTCAAAGGGATCCAGTGATGTGGCCACGATGAAAGTCCAGTTCGCCGCTGGCGCGTGACGAGGCAAGCGAGGAGTAGCGCCGCACGCTTTCATCTTGCCTACGGCGCGGCGTCCAGTACAACGAGACCATTCTCAGCTCGCCGAGTCGCGGAGGTTACAGGTGAAGAAGATCAGAACTATGGAAGATTTTTCCGAGTTCGTCGGTCTGTCTCGCCCAACCGTTTCCAAATACTTCAACGACCCCTTCTCCGTACGCAAGAAGACGCGGGATACGATCGAGGTGGCGTTGAAGAAATCCGGCTACCGGCCGAACATGTTCGCCGTCAATCTGAACCGCCGGCGCAGCAACATCATCGGCGTGATCATCCCCAACTCGGCCGATCCGTTCTACATGGCCCTCACCCGCCGGATCGAACTGATCGCGAACGAAGCCGGCTTCCTCGCCTTCGTCCTCTCCTCCGATGGCAAGGCCGAGATGGAGGATCAGGCTATACAGACGTTCAAGTCGATGAACGTCGCCGGCGCCATCATCGCCCCGCTCGGGATCAAGTCGCATCACGCGACGCTCGAGGAGCTCGGCCGGAGCATTCCGCTCGTGTACGTCGATTCACCACTCGACGAGCAGTCGGCCTTTGTCGGCACCAACAACCGGCAGAGCTTCGGCCTCATCGTCGACTACCTCTGCCGCTCCGGCGAGCCGCCCTGCTATTTTGGCATGCCGCATGTCAATACGAACGCCACGACACGACGGGCCGCCTACATCGAAGCCATGCAATCGTTCGGCCTGGAGCCCCGGATCATCGACATCTCGGATGCCGCCACCTGGGATTTCGAACGCTTCGCCTTCGAAGAGGCAAGTCGATTGTTCCAGCAGGAAACACCGCTGCCGACGAAGACCATCCTCTGCGCAAACGACCGGCTGGCCTTCGGTGTCATTGCAGCGGCCTATGAGATCGGCCTGAAAGTCGGGCATGGCAACGAGTGCGATATCCGCGTCGCCGGCCACGACGACCATCCCCTCTCCCGCTACGCCTGCCCCCCAATCACGACGGTCGCCCAAAATTATAACGAGATCGGCCGTCTTTCGATCGAGCTGCTGCTTCAAAAGGTGGGCGAGGCACCGGCCTCGGGACAAGCGGTTTCCGAGCGCACACTGCTCAGCGCTGAGATCATGCTCAGAAAGTCGGCGTAGTCTGTAGTGGCCTGATTGAGCTTCGGAATCCCTTTCGCTGCCCGACTGCCGGGATTGTCTTGAACGGCCTTCAAACTGCCGGCCTGACTTGGAGCGTCAGGAGCTGACAACCAGTCCTTTGGCTTTGAGCACTGCATCCAGATTACTGACTTCGATCACCGACTTGCCTTGCTTGTAAGCCGCAATGTAACCGGCTTCGGCATCTTCGCGTGCCTGCGAGAGCTTTGCGACGTCCTGGGCTTCCTGCTTGCGAACCACCACCAACCCGTCCGCGTCGCCAACGATGATGTCGCCGGGATTAATTAGCTCGCCGCCGACGATAATGGGGTCATTCAAGGCCGTCAGGCTTTCCTTGACCGTTCCCTTGATGCACACACTCAAGGAAAATACCGGAAAACCAAGTTCGCGGAGCTGAAGCGTATCGCGTACGCCCGTGTCGGTCACAAGACCACCAATCCCCTTAGCCAGGCAGGCATTGGCTAGCACATCACCGAAAGATCCGGCCTCTTCGTATTCGCCCGCCGATACGACGATGATATCTCCGGGTTGCGCGTAGTTGATGGCGAGTTGCAGCATGATGTTGTCACGCGGCGCCGATTTAACCGTGAAGGCGGGGCCGCATAGCTTCATGCGGTAGTCGACGGGCTTGATGCGGGACGACAATGCACCGCGACGGCCCTGCGCCTCATGAATTGTCGCCGGCGAGAATTTTGCGATGGCGTCGATGTCTGCCGGGCTGGGCCGTTCGGCAATGTTCTTGATGTGGATCATAAAACCTCCCAAGGGTAAGGATGACGGCGGGCAAAGCCCGCCGCTTCAAGTCTTTAGACGGATCGGTTGCTGAGTAGCGGGTCTTACGGGATCGGGTCGAACTTCAGCTCGGAGAGCGGGACGACCTTGTCAGTCCGGGTCATCTTGTATTCGGTGGTCGGACCAAGCCACTTGTCCCAGATCTTGTTGATCTCACCGGATTCATCGAGCGCGTGGAGCGCTTCGTTGATCTTGGCAGTCAGGGCCGGCTGGTCCTTTGCCATGCCAATACCGATCGGCTGGAAGAGCATCGGATCCTGGATCATCCGCATCTTCTTGCCCTTGGCCTGGGACTCGTTGACGAACTTCGTTGTGGTCATCGTGTTCGCCACCATGCCGCGTGCCTTGCCCTGCTGAACGGCAAGGTAGGCCGATGCGGTGTCTTGGAACGTCAGTGGCTCGGACTTATTGAGCTTGATCGACATTTCGGAGGTTGAGCCCTTCGTGGAGGCGATGCGCTGGCCGGCAAAATCGGCCTTGGTCTGGCCTGGATCGTCGGCCGGAACGATCAGCATTTCCTTTGCGAGGTAATAGGGGTCGCTGAACTGGATCTGTTCGGCGCGGCTTTGAGTGTAGGCGAGGTTAGCGACAGTTATGTCGACACGGCCGAGCTTGACTTCCGGCACGCGGGCTTCGACGGAGACGGGCTTGACCTCGGCCTTTACGCCGAGCTGCTTGGCGATCGCATTGCACAGATCAACGTCAAAGCCGGCCATTTCGCGGGTCTGCAGATCGGGAGAGGCGAAGGGCGGCACGTCGGCGAAGGTCGCGCAGCGGAGCGTCTTGGCGGACATGATGTCGTCCAGCCGGTCGGCCTTGGCGGGCGTGATCCCGGCGGTAGCCGCGAGGGCGAAACTGAAGGCGATGCATTTCAAGGTCATTGCTGTTCTCCTTTGGTTATTATTGACGTAGTCAGTGCCGCAGATCGGCGAGGAACCGCTGAGCGCGGGGATGGCGGGGGTTGCCAAAGAACTCTTCAGGCGTCGCCATTTCGAGGATCTGGCCGGCATCGATGAACCAGATCCGATCGGCGACATCGCGTGCGAAACCCATCTCATGGGTCACGCAAAGCATGGTCATACCTTCGGCGGCGAGGCTCTTCATGACGGCCAGGACTTCTCCGACCATCTCAGGGTCAAGCGCGCTGGTCGGCTCGTCGAACAACATGACCGGTGGCTCCATGGCGAGTGCGCGGGCAATCGCCACGCGCTGCTGCTGCCCGCCGGACAACTGACCGGGATAGGCATTGGCCTTGTCAGCCAGCCCGACGCGCTCGAGAAGGAGCAGTGCTTTGGCGTGGGCAACGTCCGGCGCGACGCCCTTCACCCGAATTGGCGACATCGAAACGTTGTCGACAACGGAGAGGTGCGGAAAAAGATTGAAACTCTGGAACACAAAGCCGATCCGGCTGCGCAACCGGTTGAGCTCGCGGGTCTTCATCGGCGCGTGGATGTTAAGGCCATCGAAGGAGATCGAGCCGCTGTTGATCTCCTCGAGACGATTGATCGTGCGGATCAGCGTCGATTTCCCAGAGCCGGACGGTCCGCAAATAACCACGACCTCGCCTCGGGTGACCTGAGCGTCGATCTCCTTCAGAACCTGATAGTCGCCATATTGCTTGGAGACCTTCGAGATCTTGATCGCATGCAAATCCTGCGGCAATTCTGACGTGGTCATGGCTGCTCCGATACGATTTTTGCGAGCGCGACCACCCCTGCGGGGCGGGCGCCAGTGAGGCCGGCGCGCCTGCGGGCAATGCGGCGCTCGAGACGATGGGCGACGTGGGTCAAGCTCCAGCAGATCGCGTAGTAGACGATCGCCAGGATGAGAAAGACCTGGAAGGGCTGCGTGAGGAGTTGGTTGTTGACCTGGCTCGCGGCGAAGGTGAGATCCGGCACGTTGATCACATAGCCGAGCGTCGTATCCTTGATCGTCGAGACGAAGGTCGACAGGATGCTCGGGATCATGTTGTAGAGCGCCTGGGGCAAAATCACGAAGCGCATCGCACCGAAATAGCTGTGACCCAGAGCCTTGGCCGCTTCCATCTGCCCGTGCCCGAGCGCGACGATCCCTGCCCGCACAACCTCACTGAGGAAGGCGCCTTGATAGACGACGAGTGTTGTCAGCATCGTCACAAAGCTCGGCACATCGGCGCCCGTCAGCAGGGGAACCAGGAAATAGCTCCAGAGAATGAGCATTAGGAGCGGCACGCCACGAGTGACGTAGACGAGTACTGTGACCGGCCAACGCAGGATCGGCCATTTGGACAGACGCGCCAGCGCCAGCAAGATGCTGATTGGAAATGCAAGAGCGATGCTCAAGGCCGACAGGATCAATGTGTTGGCAAGACCGCCCAGCGGACCGTTCGGAAACTGCCCGATCAACAGCAGGAGCCAGTAATCGCGAATGATGGCGAGGATGTCGTTAATCATGCCCGTGCCCTCCAGGCTGGATCGGCGCGCATGGTCACATAGGCGCCGCCGGCCATGATGAGGAGCGAGAAGAACAGGTAGAGCACGGTTCCGATCAGATAGATCTCAAAGGTCTGGAAGCTGAGGTTCTCAATCTCCTTGACAGCATGTGTCAGCTCGGACGCACCGATCACGATGCCCAGACTGCTGTTCTTGAAAAGCGAAACGCTGTGGTTGATCAACGGCGGCAGGGCGTTGCGGACCCCTTGCGGCATCAAGACAAAGCGCATCGCCGATATATAACCGTGACCGAGTGCCCGAGCAGCTTCCATCTGTCCCGGGCCGACCGAGCGAAGGCCCGAGCGCAAATCCTCGCTGAAATAGGCAGCCTGGCAGAGCCCAAGCCCGATGACCGCAAAAATCGCTTCTGCATTATGGCTCGCGAGCCAATAGGCCAGCCAATCTGGCATCAGCGTGAAGATGCCGAAGTACCACAGCATCAGTTGCACGAGCGTCGGCACGTTGCGGTGATAGGAGACGTAGCCGGCGACAAACGAATTGCCGAAGCGGCCGGGGGAGAAGCGAAGCGCAAGCAGCAGGATGGCCAGCGTCATCGCCAGCAACCAGGAGCCGATCGCGATGACGAAGGTCATCACGATGCCGTGCAGGAGCATCGCGACATAGTCCGGGTTGGTCAGGATAGCTGAAAGATCGAACCCGGTCACGGCTTTGATCCTTTCGAGGAAGCAGCCGGGCGGGGTGTTGACGGCTTGGCCGTCTGCAACCCGCCCATAACCTGAAGCGTCGGCGTGATCTCCATGTGACCGATGTTCACGGCCACCGGTGCGGCAATGGCGAAGGCGATCGCATCGGCGATGTCGGCCGCCTGGGGCAGTTCAAAACCATCTATGAAGCGTTCCCGAATGGACGGGTCATCCCCATGCACGTGAGCGAAAATATCGGTCGCGACGCGGCCGGGGCAGATCTCGGTCACCCTCACCCGCTTTCCGAACGCATCGAGGCGCAGCTGGTTGGACAACATGCTCACACCGGCCTTCGTGGCGTGATAGGATGAATTGCCCCCGAAATTGTAGGCACCGGCGATCGACGAGATGTTGATGACATGGCCGCAATCGCGCGCCACCATGCCTGGCACGACCATCCGGCAGAGATGCAGGACGGCGCGAAGATTGACGTCCACAAGGAGATCGATGTCGCCCTCGTCCGCCTCCAGGAATTTCTTGGGCCGATCGACGCCGGCATTGTTGACGAGGATGTCGAAGCCGACACGGCTTGTGAGTTCTGCCAGCGCCTGACGGTCGGTGACATCGATCACATGCGCAATACAGCCGGTACGCTCCGCAAGCCGCTTCAGCGGCTCGGCGCTGCGCGCGATCGCATGAACCTCAATATTTTCGCGGCGGAGCCGTTCCACCACAGCAGCACCGATACCGGAAGATGCACCGGTTACGAGAGCGGTCTTGTAGTCGGAAAATGGCATCTATTGTTCCCCTTGTATTTTGTGAAACATTAGCGGAGCTTTGAGGCCCTGCCTAAGACCGATTATCTCTGGAGCAATAAGCAAGCCTTATGGAGCGTTGTTATCGCCGCTGCGACCGGCATTCAGGGGGTCAGCAGCGAACGTCCGCGTCGGCTCGCCGCGAAGCTGCCGATCGCCGACAGCCTCGGCGTAACCGTCCAGTTGCAAAAGGTTTGTGGCTCTGTAACATGGCCAGATGCACACGGTTCAAGATCATAAACCCTGATGGACATAAGGCGTCTCAGATCATTCATTGTGATCGTCGATAGCGGCAGCATCACCCGCGCCGCGGATATCCTGCACATTGCGCAACCGGCCTTGAGTCAGCAGCTGGCTTCGCTGGAGGAGCATTTTGGCCAGAAACTGCTGATCCGCAGCCAGCAGGGCGTCAGCATGACGGATGCCGGGCATGCGGTCTACCGTCACGCGCAGATCATCCTGCGGCAGATGGAGCAGGCACAGGCAGATGCGTCAGCTGCGGGCAATTCTCTGGCCGGACGTGTGTCGGTCGGGCTGGTGCCCTTCAGCAGCGCCGCGACGCTATCCGTCGATTTGCTGGCCGAGACAAGAAAGCGCCATCCGGGCATCCTTTTGCATCTCACCGAAAGCGTTGGCCAGACCTATAGCCAGATGATCATGAACGGCCGACTTGAAATGGCTCTTATCCACGGATCCGGGCCAATCAAAGGCGTCCGTTTCGAGCCGCTCCTCAGCGAGGAGTTCTTTCTCGTCGCGCACCGGGACTTTGCGATCGAGGCCGACAACAAGCCGGTGCCGGTCACTGCACTGGACGGGATGCCGTTTTTGCTACCGCCCGCCTACAACTTCGTCCGTCGTGCGGTCGATACGGCGTTCACGCGTTCGCGCACCAATCTCAAGGTGGTCGGTGAGGTGGAGATCGTAAGGACGCTTACACGCGCCGTCAGCGGCGGTCTCGGCGCAACCATCATGCCGAAAGCCATCGCCGATCGGATCGTGACAGAATCGAGCGAGCCACTGATCTGTCGGATCGTCTCCCCAAAGATCGAGGAGACGCTTTCGCTCTGCGTGTCGGACCAGACGCCATTGTCGGAATCGGCGGTTGCCGTCAAAGATATTCTTCTGGAGCTGACAGCGCGGCTACGGCCCTAAGCTGCAGTGCAGCGGCGCCGAAGGGGTGATCTCGTTTCTTATTTCATATCCTTGCAGAATTGGGCGATCCGCGCGCATGCTTCCGCCAATTGCTCCATACTCGTGGCATAGGAAATGCGGAAGAAGGGACTCATTCCGTAGGCTGCGCCCTGAACGGTCGCGACATGATGTTCATCCACCAGAGCCATGACGAAATCGACATCCGTCTCGATCTTTCGTCCACCCTTGCTGGTCTTGCCGATAAGCTCGGCAATGTTCGGGAAAATGTAGAAGGCGCCCTCCGGCTTATGGCAGCGCAACCCCTCGATTTCGGCGAGCTTGCCGAGGACGAAATCGCGCCTCTCTTTGTAAATCTCGGCCCGCGTCTTTAGCAGGTCTTGCGGTCCCTTCAGCGCGGCCGTTGCTGCGGCCTGGGTCACCGTCGTGATGCCACCGCTATTCTGGCCGTTGACGTTGCTGATCGCGGCGATCAGGTCTTTCGGACCACCGCAGAAACCAAGCCGCCAGCCAGTCAT
The DNA here is from genome assembly GCF_040126305.1 of Pararhizobium sp. A13. Classification (NCBI taxonomy): domain Bacteria; kingdom Pseudomonadati; phylum Pseudomonadota; class Alphaproteobacteria; order Hyphomicrobiales; family Rhizobiaceae; genus Pararhizobium; species Pararhizobium sp. A13. The sequence goes on from NZ_CP149511.1 coordinate 1,031,933, forward strand.
GGCATAGGCCTTGGAGACACCGTTCATCGTCAACACCCGGTCGTAGAGCCTAGGCTCCACTTCTGCGATCGTGCAGAACTCGAAACCGTCGTAGACCAGATGCTCGTAGATGTCATCGGTCATGATCCAGACGTGCGGATGGCGCAGCATGACCTCGGCGATGGCGGCCATTTCGGCTCGGGAACATGCAGCGCCGGTCGGATTGCTCGGAAAATTCAAGAAGAGCCATTTGGTGCGGGGCGTGATCGCAGCCTCAAGGTCCTCAGCGCGCAGCTTGAAGCCGGCTTGCTGGGGGCAAGCAACCGGAACGGGAATGCCGCCCGCAAATTTGACGATGTCGGCGTAGCTGACCCACGATGGGGTTGGAATAACCACCTCGTCGCCGGGATTGCAGGTCGCCAGCATTGCGTTGAAGATCACCTGCTTGCCGCCGCCGGAAACGACAATCTGACTGGCATCGTAATTGAGATTGTTGTCCCGTTTGAACTTGTTGGCGATAGCAGCCTTCAGGGCGGGCGTTCCGTCCATCGGCGGATATTTCGTGTCGCCGGCAAGAGCCGCCGCATGGGCAGCCTCGATTGCATGGATCGGAGTTGGGAAGTCCGGCTCTCCGGATGACAGGCTGACCACCTTCACGCCCTTGGCGGCAAGGTCCCGGGCGCGCTGTGTCATCGCGGCGGAGGCTGAAATGGAAACGTTTTTCAGGCGTTCGGCAATTGCAGGCATGAACGTGACTCTCGATATGGATTGGAGTTGAGGGCGATTCACAGCGCGGCCTGAAGCTCGTCAGCCGACGATCTCGGCGGCGGGAGCTATAGTCGCGCCGGTGGCTTCGATCTCGCTACGCACAATCCGTGCGAGCTCGAGCGCGCCTGGCGTATCGCTATGGACAAGGATGGAGCGTGCCGGGATGGCGATCGTTCCGCCATCGACGGTCCTGACGGAGCCTTCGAGCAGAAATTGTCGCACCCGTTCTCGCACTGCGGCTTCTTCCTTGATGACGGCGCCGGGCAGCCCACGGGTAACCAACCTACCCTGCGCGTCATAGGCGCGATCAGCCAGAAAGAGCGCGAGGGTCTTCAAGCCGGCACGCTTGGCCGCCTGTTCGATCTCGCTTCCTGGCATGGCGAAGACGATAAGGTTCGGGTGCACCGTCCTGACGGCATCCATTATGAGGTCGGCAAGCACCGGGTCTCGATTGACCATGTTCCCCATCGCCGCATGAAAGCTAATGTGCGACACGGTCATATGTTCGCTCCCTGCAATGGCCGCCAGCGCACCCAGCTGGTAGAGCATCTGCTGGCGAAGTTCGTCGGCGCCGAATGGCATTTCGCGGCGGCCGAACCCCATCCGGTCAGGCAGGCCGGGGTGAGCGCCGATGCCGACGCCGTTCGCCTTGGCATGACGCACCATACGCGCCATCGTGTCAGGATCGCCGCCGTGGAACCCGCAGGCGATGTTGGCCGACGAGACGACCTTCATCATCGCCTCGTCGTCGCAAAGCCGGTAGGGGCCAAATCCTTCGCCCATGTCGGAATTCAGGTCGATCTTCATCGGATATTCCTTTTGAAAGGCTGGTTAGCGCTGAGCCATGGCCTTCAAGGCGCGTTTCACCATCTGCGATATACTGCGCACATCTTCGATATAATCGTCGACCGCCCGATCGACCTCTCGCGCTTCGGCATGTGTCGATCGGACAAACCGTAACCGGCTACCGATGCGGGCCTGGCCGAGCCGCCATAGATCGGCTTCGATCACGCCTGCGATCTTCGGATATCCGCCAGCCGTGTTGGCGTCGCTCATCTGAACGATCGGCTCGCCGCCGGGCGGCACTTGAATGACGCCCGGCACGATGCCATGCGAGCGCATTTCCAACGGCGCCATCGGCTTGATTGGGTCTCCTGAGAGGCGATAGCCGGTCCGGTCGCTTTGAGAGGAGATCTTCCATGTCTGGTTCCAGAACCGGTCGGCGTCGACGCCAAACAGATCGTGTTCCCCGGCCGGCAGAGCGCGGATCAGCAACGTCCCGTCCGTGCTCGAAGGAAAGACCTCGGACAGCGCCGATGCCGGCGGGACGACGGCCATACCGTCTTTCGGCATCAGGCTTTCATCGAATGCCTCTCCAACCGCCACGACGTCACCATTGGCCAGCGAACGACCGGCATTTCCGCCAAAGGCGCCCCGAAGCGACGTGCTTCGCGACCCCATGATTGGCGCGACGTCAACTCCTCCACCCACACAGATGTACAGGCGCGCCGATGCTGGCGGCATTGGCAGAACAAGCATCTGCCCTGATCTGGCGGTCTGGGTGCACCAAGGCAGCAGTTCGATGCCATCGAGCGTCGCGTTGCATTCCGCGCCTGTCACAGTGAACATAACGTCGCCAGCGAAGCGCACGCGGAAGGGGAAGGTCTGCACCTCGATCACCGCCGCACCTTCGTCATTGCCAATGAGTATGTTGCCGACCTTCAGGGCGAGTGGATCCATGGCGCCGCTCGCGGTTACGCCAATATCCCGATAACCCGGCCGGCCGAGATCCTGGATGGTGTTAAATGGGCCAGTCTCGACGATCTCGATCATAGTTCGATCCTCGCAGGCACGAAGCGCACGATATCGCCCGGCGCCATGATTGCCGGGTTCGGCGATGTGGGATCGAACATCTGCAAATCGGCAAAGCCTATGGAGTTCCACCCGTTCGGCCCGGTGAGAACGGCCACGCCGGTCTGCATGCCGCCGATCGTCACGCAGCCCCTAGCCATCTTCAAGGAGGGTATGGTCTTCCGGGGCATGTGTATCCGGGGGTCGAGGCCGTGGAGATAGCCAAAGCCGGGTGCGCTTCCCAAGGCGAAGACCCTGTAGGTCGCTTCGTGATGGATGCGAACGACCTCCCGGTCACGGAGACCGGAAAGATCACACAGGGCTGCGAGATCGGTTGCGTGTTCACCACCATAGTGAACGGCGATCTCGATCGTCTTTCCCTTCAAATCCAGGCTTTGCGCGCCGTCCCAGGCCTCAAGCAGACGCCTCACGACTGCATCTGGATCTTCCGGGGTCTTCTTGAGGACGGCGAGCAGATTGGTCATCCCCGGGACGATTTCAGACAAATCTTCCCAGCTCTTGAGGATTTTCGAAAGTGCCCAAATGCGACGCTGGGCAACAAGATCAAAATCGCCGGGAGCTTCAAGCAAAAATGCTCGGGAGCCGATGGCAGAGATGCGCGCGCGGCCCAATGTGGACGGTTTGATCTCCGGCGCATATGGTTTCAACGACGCGATCATGGATAAGGCTCGATTTCGAAGAGAGAGTCGCCGAACCCCACCATCGCACCATGCGCGGCGAAGCACTTCGACAGAATGCCTGGCTGGTTGGCTTTAACCGGAAGTAGGATGGGCCCGACACGGATGAAGCCAAGGATCTCCGCCAGCGTCACAATTTGCCGATCATTGTTGGCCGCGGGCGGACGCGACGGATGGTGACCCCAGAAATAACCGGCCATCGGTGCCTTGATGAGAACGGCCGGCGTCGCAGGAGCGGTCGGCTTCCCCTCTTCTAAGAGGAGTATGGAAGGACGGTTGCCCCTGGCAAGCACGATCCGCAGCTGACGGGCCGGCTGCTTGATTTCCAGTCCATCCACACCAGCGGCTTCAAGCGCTGCGGCCAGACAAGCGATCGTGGCGGGGTCGCTGAAGTCCAGTTCGCTCATGACGCGCTCCGCTGCTTCAGCCACTTTTCGAGGTAATGAATGTCCGTCTCGCCCCGTGCGAATTCGTGGTCCTCGAACAAAGCGCGCAAGAATGGGATATTGGTAGAAATCCCGTCGAGACGAATGTCCGCCAGTGCATCGCGCATTTTGGCCATGGCCTCGGTGCGAGTCGCGGCATGAACGATCAATTTTGCGATTAAGGAATCGTAGTATGGCGAAACCTTGTAGCCAGTCTGCACGTGGGTATCGACACGGATGCCCGGACCATTGGGTAACTCCAGGGCGGTGATGACACCAGCTGAGGGCATAAACGTCGCGGGGTCTTCGGCATTGATCCGGCACTCGAACGAATGGCCGTCGCTTTTGATCTCGCTCTGGCCGATGTCCAGAGCCCTGCCTTGGGCCACTTTGATCTGCGCTTGAACGATGTCGAGACCTGTCGTCATCTCCGTGACCGGGTGCTCGACCTGAAGCCGCGTGTTCATCTCGATGAAATAGAACGCGCCATCTTCATAGAGGAACTCGAAAGTACCAACGCCGTGATAGCCGATCTGCCGGCAGGCCTCGACGCAGGCTTCGCCGACCTGCCGGATCGGTTCCGGAGGGATCCCTGGCGCCGGCGCTTCCTCCACCACCTTCTGGTGACGGCGCTGCATCGAGCAGTCGCGATGTCCAAGCCAGACGGCATTGCCATGGGTATCGCAAAGCACTTGGATTTCGATATGACGGGGACGCTGTAAAAACTTTTCCATATAGAGCGCCGGTGAGCCGAATGCCTGCCGAGCCTCTTCACGAGTCAACGCGATCGCTTCATGCAGCGAGTCGGCCTCCGTTACGACGCGCATGCCCCGCCCGCCGCCACCGCCGGCGGCTTTGATAATCACCGGATAGCCGATCTCCGAGGCGGTCTTCTCAACAGCATCGCGATCGTCCGGAAGCGCGGTGTCTGGCCCGGGCACGCAGGGCACTCCGGCCGCCATCATCGCGCTTTTTGCCGAAATTTTGTCGCCCATGGTTGCGATCGATCGCGCGTCCGGTCCGATAAAGACCAAGCCGGCCTTTTTGACCGCCTCCGCAAAAGCGGCATTCTCTGAAAGAAACCCATAGCCGGGATGGATCGCACCCGCCCCGGACAGGCGCGCGGCCAGGAGAATGGCATCCTGATTGAGGTAGCTTTTACCGGCGCTTGAGGGGCCGATGCAGAGGAACACATCGGAAGACTTGCCATAGGATGCGTCACGGTCCGCTTCCGAGCAGATAGTGACGGTCTTCAGGCCAAGCTCCTGGCAGGCTCTCTGGATCCTGAGCGCGATCTCACCGCGGTTGGCGATCAGAACTGCCTCGAACTGACGGTCGACTTCCGCCACCTTGACCTGCACCTTGCCCATTCAGGCGATCTCCGCCAGCATATCGCCCACCTCAACTTCGCCGCCATCGATGTCGGTCAGGCGCGTCAGGCGTCCCGAGCGCGGCGCAGCGATCTTGTTGAAGACTTTCATTGCCTCGATAATGAAGAGCGTTTGTCCCGCTTCGACCTCGTCGCCAAGCTTGACGAAGGCGTTTTCTCCCGGCGCAGGCGCTGCATGAAGGACCCCGTAAACTGGCGCTGTCACGACCAGTCCAGGGTCGACGGCGGATGCGGTCGGCGGGCCTCGTGAGATATCAGTGGGCGCTTCATCCACCGAAACGAGCGGCACCCCTTCGTTGGAGGTGGCCGTCCGGAAAATCCGAACCGTCGTCTCCTTTTCTGAGACGGTCAGTTCGGTGATTTTAGATTGCCCGACAAAATCGATCAGGGTTTTGATTTTCGAAAGGTCCATGAGTCCACTCGGTATTCGGAACGCTTTCCTGCAGCCGATGCAATGTGTGCAGAGCCGCGATCAGCGATTGCTTTCCGTAGCATGACCGACCCTCAGATGGGGTCAGACGAACTTTCAATGGACCGACGAATTTCTATTTGAGATTCCAACCAATGGGTCTGGCGTTCGAAGACGCTAAATCCGGCGAGAACGAAGAAATCAGAGCTCGGATAGTGTGAGTGACCTGACTCATCCAAATTCAGTGGGCGCAACCGGGCCCCCTCAAACGAAAAATCCGAACCTGGCCGCCTATGTCGCCCGCGGCGAAGCGCGGTCCGCCTACAAGCGGGCTTTCGACGGGATTGGGTTTACACCGGCAAGCCACCGACCGGCTGATTGAGGTCCGTCCTGGGCTCGAAGTCGTCATCCGAGTTTTTTCAGTTTGTTGGTCCTGACCTATACGTTTATCGAACGCGGCCATCTAAAAACATTGCGGAAACAGTCAGTCAAAAGCGGGAGAAAACATGACCGCCGCAACACCATGCGACGTTCACCTGCCTCTTCGCCGGCGATTGCCATCCAGACCCCTCACACGCAGTGCAGTTTTGTGAATATTTTATCAAATAAGATGAAACGAAGATTGCGCAGACCGGGCTATGGTTCACAATGCGATGTGGCCGAAAGAACATGGACGGCGATATTGGATAAAATGTGCGCCAGGAATACCGCCCAACGGTCCTGGGTCCAAAGACTGACAATTGTTAAGCGCGGGATCGTGGCCCACTTGTTAAATTCTCATCAAAACGATATTTCTCGGGAAACCGAAAGGGCAGGATCGAATGAACAGTCGTAAGGGACACCGCATCGCGGCGCTATCAGATGCCCTTTCACAGCACCGCATTCTCCACATCAAAAGCGCTGCCCAGATACTCCGCGTTTCCGAGATGACAGTCCGCCGGGATGTGAGCGCCAACCCGGACCAGTTCGCCTTTTTCGGCGGCCATATCGTACCGTCCGCAGATCTTGAGAACGACAATCCCTATGAACTAGCCAAAGCTGCGGATAGTCATGCCGTTGCAAAGAAGCAAGTTTGCTCCCACGCTATTGAGTACATTCACGATGACGACACGATCTTCTTCGATTGTGGCACGACGCTGCCATACCTTGTTGACCTTCTCCCGGATCATTTTCATATCACCGCGATCTGCTACGCCCTCAATGTCGCCGAACGGCTGACCCGCAAACCGAACGTCCGCCTCGTTATGCTAGGTGGGCTTTATCATCCGGCTTCAGCATCTTTTTCCGGTTCCACAGCGCTGGAAACGCTCGATTCGCTCGGTATCAACGTCGCCTTTCTCTCCGCCGCAGGCGTCGATAGCCGCCGCGGCGCGACATGCGCGCATTTCCACGAGGCGGAAATAAAGCGGAAAGCCATGTCCCGGGCCCAGAAGAACATTCTTCTTGTCGACAGCAGCAAGATCGGGAAGCTCAAGCCAGTTTTCTTCAGCGATCTGCAATCTTTCGACGCCGTCATCACCGAAGACGGAATCAGAGAATTCGGCGGCTGATTGCCTGTTTCTACGCGTCCCTGTGAGAATCAATCTTGACGTCGCCTCAATCTGATGGAATGGTAACAAAAAAGTGAAACAAAAATAACAAATTGTCGCCGGGCTTTGGTCTATAACACCATCCCAGCTTACCGGGAGGGACAGCACGTGGAAGCAGACACCGGACAGCAGCACAGGACGGTGGCCCTTGAGGCGTCGCCGATTCTGTCGAACCACGCCCCGGTGCGCAATCCGGGCATGCCGCTCGATCTCTCGTGGGTGCTGGATTCGCGCGTCAACCTGTCGGCGACCGAACGCCGCGTCGCGACCCTGCCGGGCCGCCGCACGGTCAAGAAGGACGCGCAGGCGGCCTGGCTCCTGAAGGCGGTCACTTGCATCGATCTGACGACACTGAACGGCGACGATACCCCCGAGCGTGTCAAACGGTTGTGCGCCAAGGCGATGAACCCGGTACGCGCCGACATTCTGGATTCCCTTGGCATGGGCGGCCGTTCGATCACCACCGGAGCCATCTGCGTCTACCATCGTTTTGTTGCGACGGCCGTCGAGGCGCTCGGAGATTCCGGCATTCCGGTTGCCGCGGTTTCGACCGGTTTCCCGGCCGGTCTCAGCCCGCACCATCTCAAGGTCAAGGAAATCGAAGCATCGGTTGCCGACGGCGCCAGAGAAATCGATATCGTCATCACCCGCGAGCATGTGCTGACCGGCAATTGGACAGCGCTTTACGAGGAAATGAGGGATTATCGCGCAGCCTCTGGCGATGCCCATGTCAAGGCAATTCTGGCGACCGGCGACCTGAAGACGTTGCGCAATGTCACCAAGGCCTCGCTGGTTTGCATGATGGCAGGTGCCGATTTCATCAAGACATCGACCGGCAAGGAAGGCGTCAACGCGACGCTGGCCGTGACATTGACCATGCTGCGGGCGATCCGCGCCTATCAGGAGCGCACCGGCATCAAGATCGGCTACAAGCCGGCCGGCGGCATTTCCGCGGCGAAGGACGTGTTGAACTACCAGTTCCTGATGAAGGACGAACTGGGTCGCGAGTGGCTGGAACCTGACCTTTTCCGTATCGGTGCTTCGAGCCTGCTTGCGGATATCGAGCGGCAGCTGGAGCACCACGTCACCGGTGCCTATTCGGCCCTCAACAGACACCCGATTGGATGATCCAGATGACTGTTGCCAAATATTTCGACGAAATGTCCTACGGCCCCGCACCTGAAGCCGATACAGAAGCTCGCGAATGGCTGGCGCGCCACACTTCCGGCTTCGGTCACTTCATTAATGGCGCGTTCGTGCCCTCCGCGTCAGCTAAGTGCTTCGACACGTTCGAACCGGCTACCGGCAAGGTCCTGGCGAAGCTCGCGAATGGCGGCACGGCGGATGTGGACAACGCGGTTGCCGCGGCCCGCAAGGCACAGGCGTCATGGGCACGGCTGTCGGGTCATGCGCGCGCGCGCCATCTCTATGCCCTTGCCCGGATGATCCAGCGCCATGCGCGTCTGATTGCTGTGGTCGAGGCCATCGATAACGGCAAACCGATCCGCGAGACCCGCGATCTCGACGTGCCGCTGGCAGCCCGTCATTTCTATCATCATGCCGGATGGGCGCAAATCCAGGACACGGAATTTGCCGATCATGTGCCGGTGGGCGTCGTCGGTCAGATCATCCCGTGGAATTTCCCATTCCTGATGCTGGCCTGGAAAGTGGCGCCGGCCCTGGCGCTCGGCAATGCCGTCGTTCTAAAACCTGCCGAATTCACATCGCTGACGGCGCTTCTCTTTGCCGAACTCGCATCCGCAGCGGGCCTTCCGCCGGGCGTGCTCAACATCGTGACGGGAGACGGCGAAACAGGAGCGCTGCTTGTCGGGCACGAGGATATCGACAAGATTGCCTTTACCGGATCGACCGAAGTCGGGCGCGTCATTCGTGAGCGTACCGCGGGCAGCGGTAAATCGTTGACATTGGAACTCGGCGGCAAGTCACCTTTCATCGTTTTTGACGACGCAGATATTGACGGCGCCGTGGAAGGCGTCGTCGATGCGATCTGGTTCAATCAGGGGCAGGTCTGCTGCGCGGGTTCGCGGCTTCTGGTCCAAGAAGGCATTGCCGATCTTTTCCATGCGCGGCTGAAGCGCCGTATGCAGACATTGCGGGTCGGCCAGCCTCTGGATAAATGCATCGACATGGGTGCGATCATCGCGCCTGTGCAATTGACGCGCATCGAAGCACTGGTGAAAAAGGGAGTTTCAGAAGGCGCGACGCTGCATCAAGCCAAGATCGACATGCCGAAGGGCGGCAGCTTCTATCCGCCAACGCTTCTCAGCGGCGTGCAGCCGACATCGACCGTCGCGACCGAGGAAATCTTCGGGCCGGTTGCGGTCTCCATGACTTTCCGTACACCGGAAGAGGCGATCCAGCTTGCCAATCACACGCGCTACGGCCTCGCCGCCAGCCTCTGGAGCGAGACGATCGGCTTGGCGCTGAACGTTGCGGCGAAGCTCGCAGCAGGCGTGGTTTGGGTGAATGCCACCAATTTGTTCGACGCAGCCGTCGGTTTTGGCGGCAAACGCGAATCCGGTTTCGGCCGGGAAGGCGGACGGGAAGGTTGTTACGAATATCTGAAGCCGAAGGCTTGGATCGGTCGCAAGGCGCGCACAGCAACGCCCGCTCTTTCGCAAGTGAAGCCGGCTGCCGGCGATTTTACCCTGTCCACCATTGACCGGACGGCAAAGCTCTTCATCGGTGGCAAGCAGGCGCGGCCGGACGGCAATTATTCCCGTGTCATCGCCTCACCCAAGGGCAAGGCGATCGGCGAAGTTGGCGAGGGCAACCGCAAGGACATCCGCAATGCCGTGGTTGCCGCTCAAGCCGCCTCCGCTTGGTCGAACGCTACCGCCCATAACCGCGCCCAGATTCTCTACTATGTCGCCGAAAACCTCAGTGGTCGCGCCGATGAGTTCGCCGCGCGGATAACAGCGATGACCGGCGCTTCCGCAGCCAATGCAAAAGCAGAGGTTGACGCCGCGATTTCGCGCCTCTTCACCTATGCAGCCTGGGCGGACAAATATGAAGGCGTCGTTCACCAGCCGCCGCTTCGCGGTGTTGCCCTGGCTATGCCGGAAGCCATCGGCGTCGTTGGCGTCATTTGCCCGCCGGAAGCGCCGCTGCTCGGCTTTGTCAGTCTGGTGGCGCCACTGATTGCCACTGGCAATCGTGTCGTCGCGGTGCCGAGCGAACCCTATCCGCTGTCGGCGACGGATTTCTATTCCATTCTGGAAACGTCGGATGTGCCTGCTGGTGTCGTCAATATCGTCACCGGATCGGCGGACGAACTGGCAAGGACCCTTGCCGCACACAATGACGTCGATGCGTTGTGGGCCTTCGGCTCCACTGAACTTTCGGCGATGGTGGAGAAGCTGTCTTCGGGCAATCTGAAGCGAACTTTCGTGGACAATGGCAAGGTAACGGATTGGATGGACAAGGCCGCCGCCGAAGGTGTGGTGTACCTTCGGCGTGCTGTGGATGTGAAGAATATCTGGATCCCCTACGGAGAATAAAGAATCCTGGACTGGTCAACTGGGCGGGAGGAGAACCGCTAAAAAAAGGCGAGAGCAGACGGAATTTGAGAGAAAAGCAAGGCCGTAAAGGCCTCGGTGAGTGACGATACGTCCTTGATGATTTGGGTTATCATGCTATGTATATAACCATGATCATTTTTACCGGAGCGGAATCATGGCACTTGCCCACGGATCAATAGAGCTATCCGGCTTCGCGACGCTCACAGGAACGCCTAAGCAGGTCGGCGACCAGCTTGATCGGCTTGTTGCTGAGCAAGTCATTGCACTAACGCTCGAGCACGGAAGTGGCCCCGCAGTCAGGGCCCTAGCCGAGACGGTCGCTAGCATTGCACCGCTGGTTCGCACTATTCTGGAGCGTCGTCAGCGCGAAACTATCCAATCGATAATCGAGGCGCTGGTGCCTCAAGTGCCACCTCCACAGCATATGCTCGTTGAAGCACGCATGACAGCGGACGCGAGAAGGGCCGTGCTTGAAAGCGGAGATTGGCTGACAGCTGCACAAATCGCGGAAGTCGCGGGCTTCAGCACAACCAATCCAAGCGCCCAGCCCAATAAATGGAAAAAGGATGGCCTGATCTTTGCTGTCAGGCATCGGGGTATCGATTACTTTCCAGGATATGCGTTGGATCCGGGAACTGGCTATCGCCCGATCAAGACACTTGCCAAGGTTCTAAAGGTTTTTGGTGAGAAAAAGGACGATTGGGGTCTCGCGTACTGGTTTGCCTCGGTAAACAGTTTCCTAGGTGGCATGCGGCCACAGGACATGCTGGCGGATCAGCCCGAACGAGTTGTTGCAGCCGCTGAAGATGAGTTGGCTGGCGCACTCCATGGGTAAAGCGAAAACCGGACCAGGAGATAAACGGGTCGCTGTATCGACCGCCGATCTCCCTGCCCCGCCAAATGACCTGCCGAAATCCGTGAAAATTATGATCTGGCCGAAGGGCCAGATCATTCATCGAATCCATCTGAATCTGTACCGGGGTGTACAGTTCAATCCAGGCGTGAGAGGGAATGCGCGATTCAGCCCTATAAGGGATGCCATGGGAGCGAGCGTACCGACCCTCTACGGAGGCACAACGTTCGACTGCGCCGCAATGGAAACGGTCTTTCATGACGTGCCTTTTGCGGCCGGCCTGAAGACCTATGATCGGCAGAAGCTGACCGGACAGGTCTACTCGCAAGTCGCTCCCCAACGTGACTTCGCGCTGGCCGACCTAAGTTCGACCGCCTTGCGAAAACTTGGTATCCAGCGCAACCAGTTGATCGATACAGAAAAGGATCGTTATCCAGACACGCGCGCGTGGGCGGAGGCGATCCATACTCAGTGTCCTGATATCGAGGGCCTATGCTGGATATCGCGCCAAGACGATCGTGCTCAAGCTCTAGTGTTGTTCGGGGACAGGGTGTCAGCGAAGGATCTCGTGCCACGGGGTGATTCAATTGACGTCGTTTCAGACCTTGATGCCTACTCGTCGCTACTCGGGTTGGCGGATCGGATTGGCGTGAACATCGTCGATGGAAAGGCGTAACTCGGCTGCATCAGGCGGGATGGCAACAGAAGAAATATTGGGGAGACATATGGGGCAGCCGGCTGTTGGGTTGAGGGACTGCCTCCCGAGGAGTTACTTCTCGCTGGTGATCGTGGCGAGGTCCTATTCATTGTCGGAGCCGGCGCTTCCTATCCGGCGCCGTCGTTGCTGCCCCCGCAGACACGGCGCTTCGCTGCTTTGATTTGCGCCAGCAGTTCGCCACCGCGTTCGATAGCGCGAGCGGCGGGCGGACTTTTCGGATAAAGTTCTCTTTCTGATCATCTGAGGACGCCAAGATGCTAGCCTCTGACCTAACGAAATTTATCGAACAGGATCATCTGGCTTTGGATGCCTTCGTGAAGGGTGATCCTGAACCTCTGAAAAATCTCTACTCGCGACGGGATGACGTTATTATCGCTAATCCGTTCGGGCCGCCGGCGAAGGGGTGGGAAAGGGCCGCCGCGACCATGGAACGGGCTGCCACCAATTACCGGGACGGCGAGGCCACCGCCTTTGAGCGCATCTCCGAGTACGCGACGGCGGACTTGGGGTACATCATCGAGGTCGAGCGTTTCCGATCCAAGGTCGGTGGTGGCGACAAGCTGGTGCCGATTGCGCTTCGGGTCACCACCATATTCCGGCGAGAGGAAGGCGGGTGGAGGATCGTCCTTCGTCATGCCGATCCGATAACCTCACGCCGCCCGTCGGCGTCCATAGTCGGAGAGTAGAAGGTTGCCGGACCCGTCTGGGTCTGACGACCTCGCCCCGGACGACAACTCGTCGCCCTCTTCGATCTTTCTCGCAAGTTGCTGTATTTCTGGTGAGGCAAACCGATGGGCTCTTGGATTAGGCGTAACGAGCTACCCCATTCTACAGTTCGACCCTAATGTGCATTTGAACGAGCCAACAAGCCCGTAGTTGAGGTGGAACAGGTCGCCGGCCTCGTTGAATGAAAGCGTGTGCTCGTCATAGGTGAACGACTTTGCTTCTGCGTCGATCTTACCAAGGTGCACCAAGCGCCAGCCTTTGTCGGTCCTTTGGTGAATGCGAATTCCGTTCTTACTTCCGAGTGCGGTGTGACACTTTCCAGGCTTGAGTATGCCGATCATCGGGGATTGCTTGTTGAGGAAGATCGAGAACGCGTTGTTATTGTCCTTTTTCTCAGCCGTCACCCAATCCAACCAACTCGTCTTGAAGCCATTGTTCGTGGGGCAGTTGGGCCGGCCCGCGAAGACTTGTGCGGATGCGTCACCGCCGTAGCCGAGTAACATGCAAAACGTCAAAACGTGCGCTACCTTCACCTAAACTTCCTCCAAATTCTCATCGAGTTCATAGTAGAGAGTGTTGGGCGCAGCAGTTCAGCGTTGCCGCCATAACCTAGCTCTTTACAGAGCCAGCGGTCATGCCCGCAAGGAAGTAGCGTTGTGCAATCAGATACAGAACCAGAAGCGGAAGCGATCCGAGCACGCTCATCGCCATCATCTCGTTCCATTCAAACGCATGCTGGCCCATGAGCAACTCAATACCGATCGGAACGGTACGCATGTCCATCGACTTGGTTAGAGTAAGCGCAAAGAGAAATTCGTTCCACGCGAGCAGGAACGTATAGACCGCAGTCGCGACGATACCGGGCACTGAAAGAGGGACAATCACACGCCACAGTGCCGTCCAGCTTGACCCGCCGTCGACCAAAACCGCTTCATCCAGCTCTTTTGGCAGGGTGTTAAGATAGCCCGTCATCAGAAGGATGGCGTAAGGCAGGGTAAAGACCATATAGGTCAGGATCAGCGCGAAATAGGTATTAAAAATGCCGAAGGCAACGACCATGCCGAAGTAGGGGATCAGAAGGGTGATCGGTGGCACGGTCTGTGTGCTGATGATGAAGACGTTAAGCGTGTTCTTGAACCGAAACGAATACCGGCTGAACCCATAGGCCGTTAGAATGGCGATCAGCACCGTTAGAAGGGTAACCACTCCGGCGACGAGATAGCTGTTGATGAAGAACCGGACCTTGACCGGATCGTTGAAGATCGAAAGATAGGCAACGTTCGTGAAATGGTCGGGCAGCAGCCTCGGCGGCAGGGCAAAGATCTCGGTGTTCGATTTCAGAGATGTGAAAAACATCCACAGGATCGGAAAGCCCGCGAACACCAGACCTCCTGCAAGCCCGAGATATGTCAGTACGGTCGGTAACACGGTGTTGTTGAAAGAACGCTTTGCCATTGCCGGTTACCTGGCCTTCTGATGTTTGATGTAGAGGTATGTCACGCTCATCGACATGATCAGGATGAAGATCGCGCTCGCCGAAGCCAGCGAAAATTCGTAACTCGAGAACGCCAGTTTGTAGGTATAAGTGCTCAGCACCTCGGTCGAATGGATCGGACCACCGCCCGTTGTCATCCAGACCAGAGGGAAGACCTGCATCGTCCAGATGAAATCAAGCAACGCGATGCTGATGATGATCGGCATTAGCTGGGGAATCGTGATGTACCAGAATTTTTGGAACTCATTGGCGCCATCAATGCCTGCGGCCTCGTAAAGTTCCTTGGGGATACCCTGGAGGCCGGCCAACAGGCTGACCATGTAAAGCGGGTATCCCGCCCAAATATTCGCAAACGTCAACGCATGGAGCGCAGTTTTCGTCGAAGAGAACCACTCGACTTTGAAGTCCAAGATGTGGAGCGCCATCAAGATGCTGTTTACCACCCCATTGGTATCCAAGAGCAGCCGCCAGATGATCGCGATGATCACCGCGGTAAAGAGCCATGGTAGAATATAGAGAACCCGCAGGATGCTCCTGATCATCGGATCGATGCGTTGGCTATTGAGCAACAGGGCGAAGGCCAGACCGATCAGAAGATGGAAGATCACACTCATCAACGTGAAATAGAGCGTCTGTCCGACCGACTGCCAGAAAACCGGATCTTCGACGATCGTCACGTAGTTCTGCAATCCCACGAAAGCTGCATCTTTTTTCATGATGGCTCCGTCCATCAGCGAATAGCGCAGGACGGTGATCATAGGAAACAGCATCAGCAGAGAAAACAGAACCGCGGCCGGGGCGACATACAAAAGAGGAACAAGCCTCTTTCTCGTCTTGTAGGAAAGCAGGCCACGCTTGCGTGTCCTGGGCTTGAGTGTCCTGGCTTGTGTCCCCATCAGCATTTCATTGGCGCTGCTCATCAGATGTGATTTTCCACTTGGTCGTGAAGGATTGGTGGATGTGCCTTAATGGCAGCACGACAAATCACGCCGCGCTGCCAGAACGTTTCCGGTTGTGTTTTATTTGGCGAATTCAACCAGCCACTGCTTCTGCGTATTGGCAGCCGCGTCCTTTGCGGTTTGCTGGCCGTCGAACATCTTCTGCACTTCGACGTTCATATCGCGCATCAGGTCTTCAGCGACCGGCAGGCCCACGAATTCGTTGGCCAGATGACCGCTTTGGAAGATCTTGAAGGCTTCTTCAAAAAGCGGGTCCGATTTCGAGAAGTCGGGCTTGGCTTTCACGTTGCCCGGGAAGGCGTTGGCGATAGACACCAGGCGACCGTTCACGTCCGGACTCATCAGATATTCGACAAGTTTCCAGGCTTCTGCCTTGTGCTCGCTGCTGTCGCTGATGCCGATACCCCAGGAGGCATAGGGCAGTCCGCGCTTGCCCGTATAACCATCGACGGCAGGCAGCGCCGAGATGCCGAAATTCAACTTGGCATTACGCTCGCGGATCAGGTTGATGTGAGCCAGGGAGTCGACCATCATGCCGACACGGCCGTTGACGAACTCTTCGACCTTGTCCTGTTCCTTCTTGGCGAAGATACCGGGCGAGATGACGCCGGCGTCCTGCAGCGACTTGATATATTCGAGCGCACCGACGACCGCTTCGTTTTCCAGATCGGGCTTGCCGTCCTTCAGCATCGACGCACCCGAAGCCCAGACCCACGACATAACGTCGTTCTGGATGCCGCCGGGGTTTTGGAGGGCCAGCGGCAGCACCCAGCCGTACTCGTTCTTGTCCGGATTGGTCATTTTCTTCGCGGCATCGGCGAATTCAGTGCGGTTGGTCGGCATCTTGTCGACACCGGCAGCCTTGGCGAGATCGAGGTTGACGAAGACCGGGTAGACGAACGAGGCGAGCGGGAACATGACGCTTTGTCCGCTGACCTTGACGATGTCGGCGATCTGACTTGGATCATACTTGGCGTCAGCCATGAGACTGTCCATCGACGCGATCGCGCCCTGCTTTGCAAGTCCGTTGACCCACGCGCCGTCCAGACCGACGACATCGCTGAGCGTCCCCGACGCGGCACCAACCACGATCTGATCGTGCGTCGCGGAATAGGGGCCGCTGACAAGTGTGACCTTGATGCCAGGGTTTGCGGCCTCAAAGTCGTCCATGATGCCGCGCAAGGCACCAGCAGGCATTTCAGGTTCCCACCATTGGATGAATTCGATATTGGTCTCAGCAAAGGCACAGGTAGCACACAGTGCCCAAACAGCCGCAGCAGACTTCATCGTCGCAAGGTATTTTCTAACGTTCATGTTTCCCTCCCATGGGACCTATAATTGGCTCGATCCTCCCTAGATCGCAATCAAAGTAGGTTCCTTTCCGGATGTTTGTGTCAACGAAGAACTGCAATCGTGGCGGATCTCCAGACCGTCAGAGCGTTGACGGGTTGCGTAAGATACTGATTTAAATTGATTAAAGCGAAAGCTCGCCCAAGTATTTTTTCTATTTTGTGCATCGCACGCGAAGCATTTTTTCTTTACGTTCGTAAACAAATGAAAGTCTCCTCGCCCAAAAGAAAGCAAATGAAACCTGTATCGCCCGAAGGAAAAGGGCACGCGACCGGACTTGAAGCGCGTGGTCGGCCGGCACCCCAGCTTCGCAATGGCAAGGGGCTGTCGTTTCCCGAGGTTTGATAGGGTACTTCACGGTCAGGCGACCAATCGGGCCCTGCCACCGCCGGCAAATCAGCACACCGAACGCGCCAATCTGACGTCGAGCGAAGTTGCCCCATTTACCGACCAAGGCGCCGCCCAAATTTCCCTTCAATGCGACACGGCCGATGGATTTAGCCGTCAACCGAATCCCCACCTCGCAACCAGCACCGGTCGCAGCAGGCGGCTTAAGGCAACGGGTCCCGATGATCTCGTGTAGCCGATCTCAGCGGCGGAGCGAGATGGGAGGCAGGGGTTGCGTAAATGAGCTTTACAAGTGTCTACTCTTTGCGTGCACAATCGGCCCTGAAAGCTTGAAACAACATTTGCGAACCACCCGTACCCGCGCGCAGATCAACATCGTGAATCGGCCTAGATCGCGAGATGTGTCTGGGGATCGAAAAAGTGCAGCTTGGCCACATCGATCGCCAGGTTGATCAACTCGCCCGACTGGACCGCGCTGACGGCTTCAAACTTCGCCACGGCGTTTGCGGCGCCGCTTAGGTCTTCCACGGCATCAGGGTCGCCGGAATCGATCCGAACCGCGTCGATACTCAAATGGACAATGAGTTCGGAACCCAATTCCTCTATCGACTTTACAATTGCCGGCATCGTCGCGTAGTGCGATCCGGATCCCAGATTGCTATCATACAGATCTTCCGGGCGGATTCCGAAGATGACCGTCTTGCCTTCGAATGCAGTCAGATCGGGAGAGCGCTCAAGCGTGCTTGCCGGCACCGGTATCGAGAAGGTCGGCAGGTTGATCCTGCCATCGTGCAAACGGCCTTCGAACAGGTTCATCGACGGCGAACCGATGAACCCAGCGACGAACGCATTGACCGGTCGATTGTACAAGGTCTTGGGCGTATCGACCTGCTGGAGGACGCCGCCCTTCAAGACAGCGACCCGGTCGCCCATGGTCAAGGCTTCGGTCTGATCATGCGTTACATAGATCGTGGTCACACCCAGCTGTCGTTGCAGGCTGGCGATTTCTGCGCGCATCTGCACACGCAGCTTGGCATCCAGGTTTGACAGGGGCTCATCCATGAGAAACGCCGCAGGCTCCCGCACCATCGCGCGCCCCATTGCGACCCTCTGACGTTGTCCGCCAGACAGCGCCGCCGGCTTACTGTCGAGCAGCGTATGCAACTGCAGGATCTTTGCTATTTCATTCACGCGCTTCGTACGCTCGGCCTTGCTCTTTCCCGCAAGCTTCATCGAGAAGGCAATGTTGTCGAACACCGTCATATGCGGATACAGAGCGTAATTCTGAAAGACCATCGCGATATCCCGGTCCTTCGGCGCCAGGTCCTCGACATTCTCACCACCAATGCTCAAGGTTCCGCTGGTGATCTCCTCCAGCCCCGCGATCATGCGCAAGGCGGTTGATTTCCCACATCCCGAAGGACCCACGAGAATCAGGAACTCGCCATCGTGTATCGTCAGGCTAAGATCCTTAATCGCGTGGAATTTTGTCCCGAAGGTCTTACAAATTTTGTCCAATACAACAACAGCCACGTAACTTCCTCCCTATCATCAAAGCTACCCAAACCTCCGATAGCCCTCACACCACGCGCGGCGGCATTCAGACAAAAGCTTCAAGACCAGTCGCCAGTATCAACGCCTGAAACCAACAACCACGACGATCCGACCCGGGTCGACGCTTCGGGGGTGATGAGTTCTCAGTCCGCTGGCGCAATCGGTATGGGCACGGGCGCATTTTCTCCGGCTATCCATGCGAGACACGTCCCGTGATCTGGTAGAGCCATGCGGCCACCCCTCCCCGTGACCGAAATCGCGGCGGCGGCAGTCGCGTAAATAGCGCAGGCGACAGGCGGCTTGCCCTCTGTGAGGGCAAAGGCGTAGGCGCCATGAAAGCAATCCCCGGCACCGGTGGTGTCCACCGCCCTGACCTTATAGGCAGGGACGTGCCACAAAACAACGTCGTCCTTTTGCCTGACATAGGCCCCTCGGTCACCATCGGTTAGAACGACCGCAGCGCGGTCATCTGACCACAGCCTGCGCAGGATCGCCGTCGCATCGCTCTCGCCGGTATAGGCCTGTGCAAATCCTAAGGGCACCACCAGGTGGTTGGATAGGCCCATCAATCGTTCAGTCTCGAGTCCGATTGTCCATTCGATATCGGCCACCACTGCCAGACCCAGCTTGCGGGCACGAGCAACGATCGCATCGGCGTGTGTGGCATAGCCGTCGATCAACAGCACCTGGGCTTGCGCAAGGGTGCCGTCGGCCAGCACGTCAGAGGTTCCGTGCGGCACGTCATCATCGTAGGCAATGAATCTGTCGCCATCAGACCCGACCGTGATAACCGACCGGATTGGCCTGGCATCGGAACGACGCGGCGCGAAAGATATATCGACCCCGTGCCGTTCAAGCTCGCGGCCGCTAGCATCAGTGAGCGGCTGATCGCTCAGCCACCCGATGAAGCCGGCGCGTCCCCCCAACTTGGCGACCGCAACAAGTGCCGTCGCCACATTGCCACCGTGGTCCTGGGTGCGATTCGTCACCTTTCCTTTACCGGCATGCAACGGCCGGTCGACGTAGATGATGTCGTCAATCGCCAAGGCACCGAAGCCCAAAACCTGAAGATCGCGCGTCACGTGTCAGGCGCCTGCCGCCGCCAGCGCCTCTTGCGGCGCCATACCGTCGTGAATGACGAACTTGAAGGCGCGCGCGGCCATCGTCGTGTCACCGTGTCCCCACAGGTTGCGACCCACCACGGCACCCTTTGCGCCGGCGCGCAGCGCTTCGGAGGTCTGGATCAGAGCACCCAGAAGAGTGTCTGTCTTCGGGCCGCCGGCAATGACGATCGGGACCGGGCAAGTGGCCACGGTTTCCTGGAATGATCCAAAGTCACCAGTGTATCCGACCTTGATCACGTCAACTCCGGTCTCAAAGCCGATCCGCACGGCATAAGCGATTTCGTCGGGGGTGAATACGATCTTGCCGCCGTTTGCATAGTCGCGGGGATAAACGTGAGCAACGACCGGCATTTCGAAGCGGGCGGCCGCGTTGACCGTATCTGTAAGCCAACGAATGTAGTGGCCCTCGGTATCGCCACGCACCGGGATGGCGACGGCCAGCGCATCGGCGCCGTAGCGCACCGCATCTTCGGGTGTCGCGATCAACTGACGGATCCGGTCGTCGGGGGTAAAGCAGCCTGCCTGAATGACCAGCGCCGCCTTGCCTGCGTATGCGGGCCACAGATGACGTGCCGCACCGGGCTGAATGCTGATGTAGTCCGGCCCTCCGGCCATCACCCGCGCCAGCGCTCCGGGCAGATCTGCAAGGCCGCCCTCGCGGACGTTGCCGTAGCCCACGAAATGGTCGACCGCACCACCAAACAGATGCCCGGATGGATGTGAGAACAGACGCGACAGGCGAACTTTGGTTCCAAGGCCCATGACAAAGAAATCCCTTCATGATGTTTGATCCGGCGGTGAGAGACCCTAACTCGAAAGTAAAACAATACTCAATATTTCGATTTCTTTCGTTTTGATTTAAGAATACGATTGCATCTGGTAATTTACAAAAAAATGAGCTGCTATCTTAGGAATCTGCACAGACAAAGCGCTCGCAGATTTCGAATTTCGAAAGCTTGGCACCTGCACCAATTCCAACGGCAATTCGGGATCACATATGCTTGCAGAACAACGGCGACACCACATCATGCTGGAGCTTCAACGGACCGGTCAGGCACGCACCAGCCAGCTGGCGGAAAACTTCGGCGTCTCCGAGGTAACGATCAGGTCCGACCTGGAAATTCTGGATGCAAAGAAGCAGTTGATCAAAACGCACGGCGGTGCGATTGCCTTGCCAGCCGGCTCGCCCGCAGCGGCCTTCGAAGAACGCATGAATCGCAATTTCGACGCCAAACGGCGTATCGCACAGATGGCAGCGCGCCAGATCACGGACAATCAGTCGGTGGTGTTCGACAGCGGCTCGACGCTTCTACAGCTCGCCATGCAGATGCCACCGGTGACCAATGTCGTGGTGGCAACAACCGCCATGAACATCGCACAGCACCTCATGTATCGCCCGGGGCTGGACGTGCACATGATTGGCGGTCGGGTCTTTCCCAGCACAGTCAGTACGATTGTGTCGGATTCTGACAAAGCCGTGGGCGGCCTTGTGGCCCACCAGGCATTCGTCAGCGCGCATGCGATCGATCAGGCGTTCGATGTTGTCGACGTCTCGGAAGACATTGCGCGCACCAAGCGCAATCTGGTTCGCATGGCGCGGCGCGTGATCCTTGTGGCGGATTCCAGCAAATGGGATATCGGCGCTTCGTCGAAGGCCTTCTCATTGTCACGGGTCGATCTGATCATCACCGACAGCGGTATGCCTCATGGGATTCGTAGTCGGTTGGATAAACTGGGGGTCGAAGTCCGCTATGTGTAGTCCGGCTATTGCACCGCGGCTCTTAGAAACTGGCAAAGGCTGTATTGAACACGTGGCCATGCGAACAAAAGCAGCGCTCACTGACGAGTCGATCGCGCTTGCTTCCGCTTCGCACCGACCTCTTCGGTTCGGCCGGCGAATGCGACGGTAGCCGCTCAAGGCTTAACCAACTGTTTTTGTTGTTGAAGACGAAATGGCGAGCGCCCCTTTTTTGCCTCGGAGCCTGCGAGACAATTAATAAATTGACGCGCGTCATATTTTCTGGCGACGTAGTCACTGAACGAACCTCTATGGACAGAGTCGATTGCACTCGCGGCAATCCGGACGCATAACGGCGACAAACGGGCACATCGGCTTAACAAATGAATTGACTATGGATGGAAAACTTAACGCATAAGACAATGGAGGATTTCGCGAAGTCCTGTGGCATTTCCCGCCCGACCCTGTCCAAGTACTTTCACGACCCGACGAGCGTCAAGCCGGCAACGCGTGCGCTGATAGAGGCCGCACTTCGATCGACGGACTATCAGCCCAACCTTTATGCGCGGAACCTCAATCGGAAGCGCACCCGCAACGTGGGTATTCTGGTTCCAGCCCTGACAGACCCTTTTTACGCCGAGATGGTCAACCGGTTGGAATTGCGCTTAAGGGACGAAGGCTATTGGCCCATCGTGATCTCCTCGCATGGCTTGGCGGAGCTCGAGGCCGACGCCGTCAAGACGATGCTGTCGCTAAAGGTTGCCGGAGCGGTGGTCGCGCCGCTTGGCCTGAAGTCCGACCCACGCGTTTTTGAGAAACTCGCTCAAAACCTCCCCTTCGTCTATTTCGATACATATATCGAGGGAAATACGCCGTTTATCGGCAACAACAACTATCAGAGCGTCGCAACGATCGTCGATTATCTCTGCCGGTCCGGAGACGCGCCCGCCTATCTCGATATCCCGCACGTCAATCACAATTCGCCGGAGAGGCTCGCAAGCTACATCGCCACAATGGAGGCCCAGGGATACGAGCCGATGGTGATTGAGACGAATGCAGACTACACTTGGGATTTCGAGCGTATCGGATACGAGCAGATGGACGAATTGCTCGGTGCGAAACGGCTTCCGAGCAAGACCATCCTGTGCGCCAATGATCGTCTGGCTTTCGGCGTGATGGCAGCGGCGTTTGCGCGTGGACTTAAGATTGGCCGCAAGAAAGGCGACAACATTCGTATTGCCGCGCACGACGATCATCCTTTGAGCCGA
The DNA here is from genome assembly GCF_040126305.1 of Pararhizobium sp. A13. Taxonomy (NCBI): domain Bacteria; kingdom Pseudomonadati; phylum Pseudomonadota; class Alphaproteobacteria; order Hyphomicrobiales; family Rhizobiaceae; genus Pararhizobium; species Pararhizobium sp. A13. The sequence continues at coordinate 1,054,717 of NZ_CP149511.1, forward strand.
TACACCTGTCCACCGCTGACGACGATGGGGCAGGATTTCGCGTCCATGACCGCCGGCAGCGTCGATATGCTGCTGGCGCTTCTTGGCGATGGCGATGCGCAGGTACCGACGATCCCGCGCAAAGTCAGCCTTGACGGAACGCTGGTCATGCGGAAATCGGCGTAGCGCGCTGCCATCAGTGGTTCAATCGGCCGCCCTTTCGAGACTGTGCCAGGCCGCAACTGCTTCTTCTACCGCTTGCCGGGCGGCGGGAATGTATTTTCCCATCGAGACAAAGCCATGAATTTGCGCCTTCCAATGACGGATGATAACGCGGACACCATCATCCTTCAGTCGATTGGCGTAGTCCGTGCCCTCGTCCGCAAGAATGTCGAGGCTGGCAATGGCAACGAAGGCGGCCGGCGCGCCTGCGAGCGTTCCCGCCCGCAGGGGAGAGACTCTCCAGTCGGAAATGTCGCCCGCATCGCGGACATAGTGATCGCGAAACCAATTCATTGTCGCTGCGGTCAAACCAAAACCTTCGGAAAAGCGGCGGTAGCTGTCGGTCGTTTGTGCAGCATCGGTATTCGGATAGAGAAGCAATTGCGCTGCAATCGGCGGGGCGTCGCCTGAGCGCGACATAAGCGCCAGCACAGCGGCAAGATTGCCGCCGGCGCTGTCACCTGCCACGGCGATCCGACGCGGATCGATGCCGAGCTTAGGGACGGACGACGCCATAAAGGCGAGCGTTGCCGCACAATCCATCACTCCGGCAGGAAACTTGTGCTCAGGTGCCAAGCGGTAGTCCGGGCAAATCACCGTACACGCGGCAATATTGGCGAACCACCGGCAGATTTCGTCATGAGACTCGAGATTGCCAATCACCCAGCCGCCGCCGTGAAGATAGAGTAGGCCAGAGCCGTTTTGAGCCGGCGCGCCGATGCCGCGATAGATGCGCAGAGTGATCGGGCCGTTCGGGCCGTTGATCCGGAGATCTTCAACGGAGGCGACAGGCTCCCTATCGCCTTGCAACATCGGGCAACCTGCATCGTAGTCGATGCGAGCCTCCTCCGGCGTGCCGGTTTCAAAGGGCCGTTGCTTTTCCCTCGCACCCATATCTAGAACACGCCGTGCGCCGTTGTCGATCTCTTCCACCATGCCCGCCTCTGCCGTGTTTCGCTCAAGCCAGAAAGCTTCGAGCTTCATCTTCACCAAGCAAAGGCGGCTGTTCCAGGGTCGCGCCAATGCTCACCGACTGATGACTTTCACCTGAGGTAAGAATGGCCTCCATGATTTCGAGCACGTGCAGGGCGAGGTCCCCTGATGCGCGTGGCGCCCTTCCGTCATGCAGCGACCGTACGAGGTCGGCAACGCCGAGCATGCGATAGTTTGCCCGATCGGGTGCGTTGAACGGCCAGTTCCGTTTACCGTAGAGCTCGGCTTCGCTCTCAAAATTACGCCAGTCGGCGCCACGCTCGGAGAGAGAAACCGTTCCACCGAATGTATCTGGGTCGGGTAGGCGAATGGACCCTTCCGTGCCATGCAACTCGATAGGATGGTTGGAGTGACGGAAAACATCCCAGGATGCACCGAAATTCACGGCCGCGCCCGACTGAAACTCAAGCAGCGACAGGACGTTCGTCGGGGTGCCGACCTTGAATGTGGTATTTTGAAACGGACCTTCTGCGGTGATCAGGCGTTCCTCCTGGCCTTTCGTCGCCATGGCCATCACACGCACAACGGGGCCGAGCAGATTGACCATCATGGTCAGATAATAGGGGCCCATATCGAAAACCGGACCACCGCCTGGTTGATAGTAGAACTGCGGATTGGGGTGCCAATGTTCCATGCCACGCCCCATCATGAAGGCGGTGCCGCTCACCGGACGTCCGATCGCCCCTTCCTCCATCAGACGCCGAGCGCGTCTGCCCGCAGCACCGAGGAACGTATCTGGCGCCGAGCCGAGAAGGAGACCGCGCGCGCTTGCTTCCGCAACCAGGGTCCGGCCGTCGGCAGCCGAGGTCGCCAACGGCTTTTCGGTGAAGACATGCTTGCCGGCAGACAGCGCAGACATGGTGACGTCGAAGTGTACTGCGGGAATGGTCAGGTTGAGGACGAGGTCGATCTCGGAATCGGCAAGAAGCTGATCGACGCTTTCGGCGCGGATGTTGTATTCGCGTGCGCGAAGAGCCGCCATGTCGGCCGAGATGTCGGCGCAGGCGCGCAACTCGATGCCGGCAAACAGCGCGGCGTTTTTCAAATAAGTCATAGAGATATTGCCGCAACCGATTACGCCAAGGCCGATCTTATCCTTTGTTTTTACAACCATATTTCTTATTCCTCCCGAAATCACAAAGCTGTTGCATCCACGATCGGCGCTGCCACCCAAGGTGAGACCAGCTGATTTAAAGCATTTTATTTATTGACGCGCGATAATTTTTTATGAAACATGCGATAATGCTGGCGCGGGAATTTTGGAGGTTGCCAGTCGTTCGTGGGAGGCAAAAAATGACAGATTTCGGGGAAGCGTCAGCAGGCTCGAACGTTGCCGTTCCGTCAACGATGGTCGATCGTCGGCAGTTGCGTATAGGGACGGCGGGCGCGGCGCTCAGTGCCACGACCATCGGCGTTGCAGTGGCCTGCATCACTACATCCTGAACTCGCGGATCGTGTCGGTAGGAACCATGGCTCTTTGCTTATTCACCGGCTCGCTCGCTGCCTACACGCTCCCGCGTGAGATCGATGAAGCCGCGCGTATGGACGGCGTCGGCGTCCGCTGCCCGCTCCGGCACACCATCCTGCCGATGTCGCTTCCCAGCCTGGTGACCATGGGCCTGCTCGCCTTCATCACCGCCTGGAACGAGTTCCTAATCGCCCTTGCGTTTACGTCCAATAGCGACAGCCAGACCATTCCCGTGGGGATCGCCGTTTTCATGAACCAATATTACGTGCCCTGGGGAGACATCGCCGCGGCCCCGGCGGCTGTGACGGTACCGCTTGTTGTTCTGGTCCTGTCTTTCCAGCGGCACATTCTCGAGGGCCTCGCACAGCGCGGAATCAAGGACTAATAATATGACCAAGGATTTGAAGGTCGGCTGCCAGACGTTCACATGGGAAATGCTCGGCGGGGCGTGGACCGGAACGCCCGACGACCTGCTGTCGGCGATCTCCGCTGCCGGTTATTCCGGCATAGAAATAACGGATACGATGATCGGTGGTTACGCCGATAGGCCGGCGGATTTCGCCAAGGCTTTGACGGCGCGTGGATTGCAGCTCGTATCGTTCGCCTTCGGCTCCAAAAGCGGCTTTACGCTCGCCGACCAGATCGAAAACGACTTGGTGGCAGCACAACGCTGGATCGATTTCGCCGCCAGATTTCCAGGTGCGCTCGTCTCCATCGGCTCGGCGACGGTGGTGTCCGAAGGGCCACTCGCCGACAAGTTTGCCATTGCTGCCGAGTTCTACAATCGTGCCGGCGCGCTGGGCAAGGCATCCGGCATCGACATTGCCGTCCATCCGAGTTCGCACCACAACACGCTGCTTTTCAACCGCGCGGACTACGATCGGATTTTCCTTCTTCTCGACAGCTCATTGGTCGGCTGGGTTCCCGATACCGGTCATATTCTGCGCGGTCACGACGACATCCTCGATACGATGCGCACTTACCAGGATCGCATTCGCTATCTGCACCTCAAAGATGTCGATGCGCATGATCGATGGGCGATGCTCGGCCAGGGCATACTCGATACGCCAGCGGTCATCGAGATCGTAAGGAACGCGCCGCGCTTCAACGGATGGCTGGTGCTGGAAGAAGAATCCGAGGCGGCCGCCGCCGATCCTGCCGGCGCTGTGAAGATCAACCGCGCAACGATGCGCACATACGGCGCCTGAGGAAAAAGAGAATGATCCAAAAGGAAAATCGCCGTCTTCGCGTCGGTGTGCTCGGTTGTGGACCGATCGCCCAGTTTGCGCATCTGGAATCCTGTGTGAAGGCCACAAACGCGGACCTCTACGCCATTTGCGACGCGGCACCTGATCTGCTTGCCCGGATGGGCGCGACTTACGAGCCGCAGAAGATGTTCGGCGACTACGACGCCATGCTGGCCGACCCCGATCTGGACGCCATCATTGTCGCGACCTCGGACGCCTATCACGTGCCGATGTCCATCAAAGCGCTCGATGCCGGCAAACATGTCCTGTGCGAGAAGCCGATCGGCGTTTCGGTCGCGGAGGGTGAGCAGCTTGCAGACGCGGTCAAACGCTCCGGCAAGATCCTGCAGGTCGGCCACATGAAGCGTTTCGATCCAGCGCTTGAGGCCGCGCGTGATTTTGTTCGCGACGATATCGGACAGATTTTCGCACTGAAGGCATGGTACTGCGATTCAACCCATCGTTATACCAATACCGACGCGGTGCAACCGCTTCCCGTTACCAGCAAGTTGGCGCGCAAACCTGCCGGCAATCCGAAAGCCGATCTGCGGCAATATTTCATGCTCGCGCATGGCTCGCACCTGGTCGACACGGCTCGCTTTTTCTGCGGCGAGATCACCGCCGTGCGGGCGCGGCTATTGGAACGTGCCGGCGTTTATTGCTGGTTCGTGGAAACCGAATTTGCCAATGGCGCGCTCGGCCACCTCGACCTGACGGTCGCCGTCCGCATGGATTGGCATGAGGGTTTCCAGCTTTACGGCGAAAACGGTTCCGTTCTCGCAAAAACATTCAATCCCTGGTACTTCCGTTCCAGCGAGGTCGAGATCTTTCATGAGAAGGATGCGACAAGCCGAAAGCCGCTTGGCGCGGACGGACACTTCTTCCGCCGGCAGCTTGAAGGGCTCGCCGATACCGTACTCAACGGTGCGCCCATGCGCGGTGCCAATGTCGACGACGGCATCGCCTCGATCCGAGCAATGGTTGCGATCGCGCGGTCAGTGGAGACCGGAGACCGGGTGGAGATCGCGTCCGTGACGGGGTCGGTCTGATGAAGATCGGAATATTCTCCAAAACCTTTCCGGGCACCGATCCTCTGGCCGTGCTGTCTGCGGTGCGCAACAGCGGCTATGCAAACACCCAGTTCAACCTTGCCTGCTGTGGTCTGCCGTCGATGCCCGATACTGTGCCGGGCGATGTCATAACGGCGATCCGCACGGGCGCGAAAACCGCCGGCGTTTCGCTTGCGGCCTTGTCCGGGACCTACAACATGGCCCATCCCGATCTGTCCGTGCGGGAAACGGGCATGCGGCAGCTCGCAGTTATCATCGAGACGGCAGCCGCACTATCCATTCCGCTTGTTACCCTTTGCAGCGGAACCCGCAACGCCGAAGATCAATGGGCATATCATCCCGGCAATGCCGATCCGTCGGCTTGGGCGGATATGGCAAAGGAGATGTCGAAAGCCCTGGTGCTTGCCGAAAGGCACGGCGTCGAACTCGGCATCGAACCCGAACAGGCCAACATCGTCACCTCGGCCGCGGACGCCAAGCGGCTGATCGCCGAGATGGGCTCCACTCGGCTGCGCATCATTCTCGATCCGGCCAATCTGTTTGAGACGGCAGCGCCGGCCGAAGCACTTGCCATCGTTACCGAGGCTGTTGAAACGGCAGCCGGACACATCGCCATTGCGCATGCGAAGGACCGCTGTGCCGATGGCCGTTTTGCCACTGCGGGACAAGGAATCGTCAATTTCCCGGATTTCATCGCGCGGCTGAAGGCGACCGGCTTCGACGGTCCACTCGTCACGCACGGTCTTTCGGCGGCAGAGGCGCCAGGTGTTGCCCGCTTTCTCGAAGGATTGATCTGATGGCAAGAACGGCAGTTCTAATGCGCGACGATGCAAGGCTTGCCGTCTTCGAAAGCGGCCAAGGGCTTCCGGTCCTCTTTCAGCATGGATTGGGGGGCGACGAGGCGCAGGCCGCTCAAGCCTTTCCTGATCTGGAGGGGTTGCGGCGGCTGACGATCGAATGCCGTGGCCACGGCGCGTCGTCGCTTGGCAGCACGCGGCCTTTTTCAATCAGGATGTTTGCAGAGGATATTCTGGTCGCGGCCACAGATCGCGGGATCGACCGTCTGGTGGTCGGGGGCATTTCCATGGGTGCGGCGATTGCGCTGCATTTGGCCCACCACCATGTCGAACGCGTCGCCGCACTTGTGCTCGTCCGGCCCGCCTGGACATTTACGGCCGCGCCAGACAACTTGGCGCCGATCCGCGTCGTTGCAGATTTGATCCGGTCCCATCCGCTCGACGAAGCCAGAACCCTTTTCTCGAACTCCGAAATTGCCGCGCATCTGAGAGAAAACGCCCCGGATAACCTCGCCTCCCTGCTTGGCTACTTCGACCGGCCAGATGCCGCTGCGTTCGCAGAAGTCCTTGCCGGCATTGCTGCTGATGGACCTGAGGTGTCGCGTGCAACGGCGGCGGCCTTTGCCATCCCGACCATTGTCATCGGCAACAAGCAAGATGCCATACATCCACTGCCGTCCGCACATGTCCTTGCCGAGATCATACCGGGTGCCAGTTTTGTCGAAGTCGCGGCCAAGGCCACGGACAAGGCCCGGCATTTCGCGGACGTCCAAGAGGCCATTGCACGATTCCTAGCATCCAACACCATCCGGAGCCTCGTCACCTCATGACGTCCAAAACCCTTTCTGGCCCTGCCGCCATCGCCTCTCTGCCCCGCAACCGCCTGCTCGGCGAGTTCTCTCTCTGGTCGGCCGATCTTGTCAATATGGAAGCCGATTTGAAGCGCATTGAGCCGCACGTGGATCTGCATCACATTGACGTCGCCGATGCGCGCTTCACGCCAGGCTTCCTGTTCTTCCCCGATTTTGTCGCTCGGATTGCCCAATCGACGGCTAGACCGATCCATGTGCATCTCATGGTCGAAGCCGAAATCGTCGAAGAACAGACACGACAGTTTATAGAGGCCGGTGCCGACCTCATCAGCGTTCACGCGGAAAACGGCGAAGCCGGCCTGCGTGCGGTTCGGCTTGCGAAGACACTGGGTGCCGAAGCCGGCGTCGTGTTGCGACTGGAGACCTCTGTTGCGGTGGCAAAGCCGTTCCTCGAGCACGTTGCGTTCATGACATTGCTCGGAACATCGATCGGCGTCAAAGGACAGAGCCTCTCCGAAAAGGCATGCGACCGGCTGATCGAGGCCCGTTCGCTCTTGAGGCAAGCCGGACGCGAAGACCAGGTGATCCTGGCTGCCGACGGTGGCATTCGCGAGCAGACCGTGCCGCGCCTGCGCGCAGCCGGAGCGCAGACGGTCGTTCTCGGCTCTCTCGCATTCGGCGACAAGAATCTGAATGACCGAATGACCTGGCTGCATGGACTGGAGAGCAAAGTTCAGTGACCAAGGTTGCTCTCGCCTTTGATCTGGGTGGTACGGAACTTCGCGCCGCGTTGGTGAGCAAAGAGGGAAACCTTCTGTCGTTCGCGGCCGCGCCGACGCACGCGGCCGAAGGACCAGAGGCCGTGATCCACCAGATCGAATTGCTGGCGGCGCAGATTCGGGCGGAAACGCCAGATCTTGTTCCCATCGGGGTTGGTATCGGCGCGCCCGGCCCCCTCGATCCCGAAGCCGGCATCGTCATCGCGCCGCCGACCTTGGCCGGATGGTACGAGGTTCCGCTGGCCGACATTCTTTCCAACCGCTTGGGGCTGCCCGCAAAGCTCGAAAATGATGCGAACGCGGCAGCGTTTGGCGAATGGCGATACGGTGCTGGCCGCGGAGCCGGATCGATGGTGTTCGTCACCGTTTCGACCGGCATTGGCGGCGGGGTCATCGCCGACGGACGTATTCTCCACGGCAGGCGCGGCCTGGCTGCGGAGATCGGTCACATGACGATCACCAATGAAGGCGAGCGGTGCTTTTGTGGTGCGGTCGGCTGCTTTGAAGCCGTGGCATCCGGCACCGCCCTCGGACGGCGGGCAACGGCCCGTACTCGACAATTCGACGGATCGATGCTGCGCAACCTGTCAGCCGACCTAGATGTGACCGGGCGGCACGTTGTCGAAGCAGCGCGAAAGGGCGACCGCCAGGCGCTGGAGTTGCTGGATGCCGAGGCTCGCTGGATAGGGATCGGCTTTACCAACCTGCTTCATCTTTACTCCCCCGATACGATCGTCATGGGCGGCGGAATTTCACACGGTTTCGATCTCTTGCATGACACGATCGTGGCGACGGTTCGCGACCGAGCCATGCAGGCATATCGCGACGTGCCGATAGTTGCCGCGCAACTGGGTCGTCATGCGGGCCTTGTCGGCGCAGCCAGCCTTGTCCTTTGGAACGATCACAGCACAGACTCTGCTGCGCAAGGCCTTGCTGGCTCGGATACTCCCGGCGCGAACACGCTCGCAAACGAAGGAGAGGTCAATAGATAACGTCAAGCTACGCCACGTCCGCAAGTCGTAGGGTGCTGGGACATTCCTTCTCGATTTCAATGGGATACGGGCAAAGCGCGAAACCTTGGTGTCTTCGGAGGTGCTCTTGGATGCCACGCTGGGCGCGGCATCCCAAGTTTTACTTGAGGAGAGAACCGCGATCCTCTCAATTTCGACGGGCGCATTGTGCGGCATTCGGCGACGCCTGATCCCGAGCCGTTCCAACAACAACACCCATGAAAATGGCCGCATCGTTTCCAATGCGGCCAGCCTATCTGATTTGCCGGAATTCTCACACACCCCGTTTTCGGGCGGGGCTTCGTTTCGACAGCCTTGTTTCGGCACAGTCTAGCAGCAGCGAAAAACCCGCCCTGAAGTGCCCACTCCAAACCTGGCATCCTGACGTTCGCGGAAGAATTCCGCCTCCGACATAAGCGGTTCGTCCGGATGGGTCTCCTGACGGTGCTTCACATAGGTTCGGTAGTCAGGTACGCCAATCATCAGCCTGGCAGTTTGGCTAAGACGCTGGCCTAACCTGCCAAGCTCACTCGGCAGGTTGCAAATGCTGCAGACCATTGTCCACCTCCAGGGTCGTGGCCGTCTTGGTGCGGAGCGCTTTCACGATGGTCGTTAGGCCAAAGACGAGCATGGATATGACGACGACCATGAAGGCGGCGCAAAGTGCTGCATCGACATAGTCGTTGATGACGATGCGCTGCATCTGCTCGAGGGTCTTGGCCGGGGCAAGTACCGTTCCCTCCGCCAGCGCCTTGCCGAAACGTTCGGCATGGGCAAGGAAGGAGATCTTCGGATTCTCGTGGAAGAGCTTCTGCCAGCCGGCCGTCAGCGTGCACAGGGTAAGCCAGGCAGTTGGGATGAGCGTTACCCAGATGTATCGCTCCCGTTTCATCTTCACGAGGACAACAGTGCCCAATGTCAGAGCGATCGCTGCCAGCATCTGATTGGCGATGCCAAAGAGCGGCCAGAGGGTGTTGATGCCGCCGAGAGGATCGACCACGCCCTGATAGAGGAAATAGCCCCAGGCCCCGACCGCCAGACTGGTCGCAACCAGATTGGCGGCCCAGGAATTCGTCGCCTTCATGGCCGGAACGAATGTCCCTGCGAGATCCTGGATCATGAAGCGGGCGACACGCGTGCCGGCATCAACCGTCGTCAGGATGAACAAGGCCTCGAACAGGATGGCAAAATGATACCAGAAGCCCATCATCGCCTTGCCGCCGATCACGCCGGACAGAATTTGCGACATGCCGACGGCAAGCGTCGGCGCGCCGCCGGCACGCGACAGGATCGTCTTTTCGCCCACGTCACTCGCCATCTGCGTCAGTGCATCGGGGGTGATGACAAAACCCCAGGCGGAAATGGCCTGTGCAGCACTGTCAGCGGTGGTGCCGATAAGAGCCGCAGGCGAATTCATCGCAAAATAGATACCCGGTTCAAGCACGCACGCGGCGATGAGTGCCATAATGGCGACGAAGGATTCCATCAGCATCGCGCCATAACCGATGAAGCGAGCCTCACCCTCATTGGCCAGCATTTTCGGCGTGGTGCCCGATGAGATCAGCGAATGGAACCCCGAAACGGCACCGCAGGCGATGGTGATGAACAGGAACGGAAACAGCGAGCCCGCGAAGACCGGACCCGACCCGTCAATGAAACGGCTGATTGCAGGCATTTTCAAGGGCGGCATGACCACGAGAATGCCGATCGCCAACCCGATGATCGTGCCGATTTTCAGGAAGGTCGACAAATAGTCACGCGGCGCCAGCACCAGCCAGACCGGCAGAACCGCGGCGATAAAGCCGTAGCCAATGAGGAGCAGCGCAAGGGTTTCCCCCTTGTAGGTGAAGAGCGGCGCCAAGACTTCGCTCTCGCTGATCGGTTGCCCTGCGATTATGGACGCCATGAGAAGCACGAAACCGATGATGGACATCTCGGCAATCTTGCCCGGACGGATGTAGCGGCTATAGACGCCCATCAGCATGGCGATCGGGATCGTCGCGAAGACGGTGAAGGTTCCCCAGGGGCTGTCAGCAAGCGCCTTGACGACGATGAGAGCCAGAACCGCGAGCAGGATCACCATGATCATCAGGATGCCGAACATGGCGATCAGCCCGGGGATCGGCCCCATCTCGGACTTGATGATGTCGCCAAGCGAACGGCCGTCACGACGGGTCGATAGGAACAGGATGATGAAGTCCTGCACCGCACCCGCAAAAACGACGCCAGCGAGGATCCAGAGCGTGCCGGGCAGATAGCCCATCTGGGCTGCAAGCACCGGCCCGACGAGAGGACCCGCCCCGGCAATGGCGGCGAAGTGATGACCGAACAGGACATTCCTGTCAGTCGGGACATAGTCGAGGCCGTCATTGCGGCGCACCGCAGGCGTGACGCGGGCCGGATCGAGCTTCAGCACACGATCCGCGATGAACAGCGAATAGAAGCGGTAGGCAATCAGATAGACGCAGACGGCGGTAATCACCAGCCAGACCGCATTGATGGACTCCCCCCGATTGAGGGCGACGACGCCGAAGGCGCCGGCACCCACCGAGGCAACGCAAATCCACGGCAGGACTGCGGATGCCCTCCGTGGCAAATTGAAACTACTTGTGGCCATGAACTCTCTCCCTATGCACTTTTGCCATGGCGTGGCAGTGCGGGGGCGAGGTTATTGTGCTTATCAAGACCGGGGCACCCATACTTTCGCTTCGTCACCCCCTTACTTTCGGTTATATTGAAGAACGCCCTCCGATCCGTCAGTTTCAAGGCAAGTTGCTGAATTGGCTTCTCTACCAGGAAAGTTACCGTGAGCGGCCTGTCAGTTGTCGGATTTGCGTCCCTATATCTCGTGTTGCTGTTTGCCATCGCGTGGCTGGGTGATCGGGTAAGCAGAAACAAACCCTTCCTGCCCCACGGTACAATGCGAGCCGCGGTTGCCTACGCGTTGACGCTGGCCATCTACAACACCTCCTGGAGCTTCTATGGATCGGTGGGACGGGCATCTCGGACGGGCATCGATTTCTTGCCGATCTACCTGGCGCCAACCCTTCTGCTGATCTTCGGTCAACCGGTGATCCGGCGCATTGTCTCGCTCAGTCAGACGCAGAACGTCACCTCCATCGCAGATTTCATTGCCGCGCGTTACGGCAAGAGCCAGGCGGTCGCTGCATTCGTCACCCTCGCGGCCCTCTTCGTCATGCTGCCCTATATCGCCTTGCAGCTAAAAGCCGTCGCCGCAAGCTTTGACGTTCTGACCGAGGCGAGCGCAAGCACCGGGATCAATACGCCCTTCTGGCAGGACACCGCCTTCTGGGTAGCGGCATCCATGGCCCTTTTCAGTATCGTGTTCGGCGTCAGGCACATCCATGCTCGTGAACATCACCGTGGACTGATGCTGGCAATTGCCTTTGAAAGCCTGGTGAAAATCGCTACTTTCGTGATCGTTGCCGTCTTCATCGTCTATGGCGTCGCGGGCGGACCCGGCACACTTTTGTCTCAGGCCGCGACGGACGCGCGTCTGTCACACGTGATGCAGGTGGACTTTACCCATCCCACCTGGATCACCAATACCGTCATATCGCTGTTTGCGTTTCTATGCCTGCCGCACACCTTTCATGTCGCCTTCGTCGAGATCGATAACGCGAGGGATGCTCGACCGTCCGCGTGGATGTATCCGCTCTACCTCCTGATTCTCAGCATTTTCATGCTGCCGCTCGCCATTGCCGGCCTTTCCCTTCTCGGTCCGGACGTCAATCCGGATACCTATATGATCCGGCTGCCGCTTGCCGCCGGATCAGACATCATGGCGTTCGTGGCATTTATCGGCGGTGTCTCCGCAGCAACCGGCATGATCATCGTTGCTGCCGTCTCGCTGAGCACGATGCTCTGCAACGACGTCGTCATGCCGGTCGTCTTGCGCAACAGCGGTTTCAATGCACTGGACAATGTGGGAACGCTGCTGTTGCGCACCCGGCGGGTCGCCGTCGTCGTCATCCTGCTTCTTGCCTTTCTCAGCCACCGTCTTGTCGACCAGCGCTTCCCGCTGACAATCATGGGCCTTCTGTCCTTCGTTGGCGTGGCCCAGTTCGGACCGGCCTTCCTCGGCGGTCTTTTCTGGCCGCGCGCCAACAAGACCGGGGCCCTCGCGGGCATGACCGGTGGGCTCGCCATCTGGATTTATACGCTGGTCCTGCCATCGTTAGGTCCGATCCTTGAGATGCCGGGCCATTTTCTTGCCGACGGACCATGGACAATCGGCTGGCTGCGTCCGCAGGCCCTGTTCGGGCTTGAATGGGATCCCATTTCCCATGCGACGCTCTGGTCGCTACTGGTGAACGTCACCCTCTTTGTCTCCATCTCCCTGTTGGCGCGTCCGACGACGGCCGAGCAAACCCAGGCGCGCGCCTTCACCGATCCCGTGCCGGATGCGCACGCCTCAGTGACGCGACGCCGCACGATTACGACACTGGAAGACCTGCGCGAACTGGCCATTCGATTTGCAGGAAACATTCAAGGAGCGGAAGCCTTCGATACCTATGTGTCGGCACGCCGCAACGGCCGCCCGCCGATCCTCGACAACAGCGGTCTCGCCGATCTCGACGCCGTCCGCTTTGTAGAAAATCTCATTGCGGGCGCTATCGGGGGAGCTTCCGCCCGCGTCATCATGGCCGCTTCGCTGCAGAGCGCTTCCCTGTCGCGCGGAGCTGCCATGGCCATGCTGGACGAGGCATCGGAAGCACTGCAATTCAACCGCAAACTGCTGGAAGCAACTCTGGAATCGGTACGGCAGGGAATTTGCGTCATGGACGAGGATCTCACGATCGCGGCGTGGAACAGCCGCTTTGTAGAACTGCTTGCCCTGCCGGACCATCTGATGCGCATCGGCTTGCCCTTGGCGGATCTCATCGCCTTCAATACGGAGCGAGGCGAATATCGGACCCAGGACTTCCCGGCTCTTCTCGTCAACCGGGATATAGCGGGACAGACATGGCCCTATATCTATGAACGGCATCGGCCGGATGGGACGGTCCTTGAAATCACTTTCGACCGAATGCCGGGCGGCGGTTTCGTCGCGACTTTTCTGGATGTGACCGAGCGGCACCGCGCGGCCGAAGCTCTGCGCGAGGCCAACGAGACGCTCGAACTGCGCGTTCGCGAGCGCACCGAGGCGCTGGAACTGGCCAAGGCGGAAGCCGAGCAGGCGAATGCCTCCAAGACGCGCTTCCTCGCCGCCGCCAGCCACGATCTGCTTCAGCCACTGAGCGCCGCGCGCCTCTTTGTGTCCGCGCTTCAGGAGCGTTTGAACCGTGGGATCGACGATCCAGCAGCCCGGGCAGATGCCGATCGCTACACGGCGGGCGCCGCAGGCTCCCTCAGTTCAACCGAGCAGTTGCTCGACGGGCTTCTGGATATTTCCGCGCTCGATTCCGGCGCCATGAAGCCGGATATCGGCACTTTCGACATGGATGACCTTCTGCAGCAACTGGCGACCGAATTCATGCCTGTGGCACAGCGCAAGGGACTTCGGCTTTCGGTCGCCAAGCGCAGGATTTTTGTCCGCTCGGATTCGCGTCTCGTACGGCGAGTCCTGCAAAATTTCCTTTCCAACGCCATCCGCTATACCCGGACCGGCCGCATTGTGATCGGCGGACGCAGGAGAGGCAACGTGCTGCGCGTCGAGGTGTGGGACACGGGAATAGGCGTGCCTTCCGACAAGCAAAGGGAGATATTCGGGGAGTTTCAGCGTCTCGATACAGGTCAGGACCATGCCGACAGGGGGCTGGGTCTCGGGCTCGCCATTGTCGAACGTGTGTCGCGACTGCTCGGTCTGGCGATCGGGCTAAGATCGCAGCCCGGTAAAGGAAGTTGCTTCTATGTCGAAATTCCGGTCGACCCAAATGCCGATCCGGCTGTCCGACCCGCGCAACGCAGGGAGGAGCGCCAGACTAACCGAAGCCTGCGCATTCTGTGCGTCGACAACGAAGCGAATGTGCTCGATGGTTTGCAGGCCAGTTTCAGCGAATGGGGCCATGCGGTTTTCCGTGCAACCGGTCCGCAGGAGGCTCTGGCGCATGCCTCTCCACCGCCTGATCTGTTCATTCTCGACCTTCACTTGGATGGCGGCGCCAACGGCCTCGATCTCCTTGAAAGCCTGCGTAAAGTCTTTCACGCGGATACGCCGGCGCTCCTTGTCACCGCAGCGCGCGACGAGGCGATCGCAGCCCGCGCGAAAAGCATGGGCTGTGAGATCCTGTACAAGCCGATCAAACCGGCGGCTCTGCGCCGCTTTGTGACGTCCGTGGCACTCAAGTCGGCCCCACTTTCGGAAACACAGGACAGGGGACCTTCCCAATGATACCCGTCAGCACGATTCTCATTGGTGACGATCATCCGCTCGTGCAGGCCGCCTTGGAAGGCGCCCTCACCCAGGTCATCCCTGGACTGAAAGTGCTCTGCGCCGGGACCTTGGACGAGGTTGCCGAAGTCATCCGGACGGCGGAAGAACCTCTTGATCTGGTGCTGCTCGATCTCAACATGCCTGGCAGCATCGGCTTCACCGGCTTGTTTCTGCTTCAGGCCGAATTTCCGACTGTGCCGGTCGCTATCCTCTCGGCCGAGCAGGACCCCGTGACGGTGCAGCGCGCCCTCGCCTACGGCGCCTCGGGCTACATCCCGAAATCGATCGATCTGAGGCAAATGGCCAAAGCCATCGTGCTCATCCTTAATGGTGAGATCTGGTCACCCTTTCCACTCGATCCCACGGCGATGCCGGACGATGACGACGACACGCCCCGGCGGTTCGCCTCGCTGACACCACAGCAGTTGCGCATTCTCGCGCGGCTGGTGGAGGGAAAGCTCAACAAACAGATCGCCGCGGAACTGCAAGTTGCCGAACAGACGATCAAGGTCCATGTCTCGACGATCCTGCGCAAGCTCGGCGTGACGACGCGTACGCAGGCCGCTATCCTTGCGGAAAGATTGACGCGACGAGACCACATTCAACGCAGCTCGGGACGATGAGCCCGCAGCTATCTGACAGCTGCCTCGATTGAGGCCGCTCCACGGCTCTACAATCTCAAGAGCCAGGCCTCTACCTTCCCCTTGCCCTTGACTTCGATAGCGCCGCGCGGCTCGAAGGCGAACTGGCCCTTAAGCTGGTCGTAGACCTGGCGCGTCACCTGAATAGAGTCGGGGATTCCTCCCGATTCCATCCGGCTCGCGAGGTTCACCGTGTCGCCCCATAAGTCGTAGATGTACTTACTCTTCCCAATAACGCCGGCTACGACAGGGCCGGTGTTGACGCCGACCCTGAGCTTCATCGAAACGTTGTGTTCCATGGCGTGCTCGCGGGCAATGTGAACCATGCGGATGGCCATGCGCACCATGCGCTCGGCGTGGTTGGCCACCGGCACGGGCATGCCGCAGACCGCCATGTAGGCGTCGCCCACCGTCTTGATCTTCTCGATGCCGAGATCGTGGGCGGCGGCGTCGAAGCGCGTGAAGAGCCCGTTGAGCAACGTCACCACATCGTGCGGCGGCATCTCGGACGTCAACTCGGTGAAGCCGACCAGGTCAGCGAAGGCCACAGTGACCTCCGCGAAGCCGTCGGCGATACCCTCTTCGCCACCGCGCAGCCGATTGGCGATCGGCGCCGGGAGGACGTTCAGCAGCAACTGCTCGTTCTCGCGATTCTTGTTCTCGATCACGACATTCTTTTGGCGCAGATCCTCAACCATGCCATTGAAGGCTGTGCAAAGCTGACCAATCTCGTCACGCGTGCGGACCGGCACGCTCGCCCCGTAGTCGCCGTCAGCGAAGCGTCTCACTCCGGCAGTGAGTTCGCGCAGTGGTCCAAGCAGCGCGTTCGAAAGCCAAGCGGCGGTGGCTGCCACCACGAGCAGCGCCAATCCCCCGACGACCAGCAGATCCTGGCGCAGCTGGTCGATCGGCGCGAAGGCCTCAGCGCTGTCAATCTTGGCGACCAGGGCCCACTTGAGGCCGGGAACGGCGAGCGGTCCCCACGACGCTAGCGTCGGGACGCCACGGTAGCCGACAATCTCGCCCGTGCCCTCGACACCGGCGAGCGCTGCCCGGGTGGCCTTGGTGTCGATGTGCTGATGCTGCACTGGCGTCCCGTAACGCTGAATGGCGGCGATCTCCTCGTCCGAGGCGCCGACGGTCTTGAGTTGGGCGAAGTAGTCCTCACGATTCTCATAGAACGCCCGCGGGCCAGAGCGGACCAGGTAATCGGGCCCGACGAGATAGGCCTCACCCGTGTCGCCAAACCCTTCCTGTCGCCAGCGGCGACCGCCGGTGACGACCTTGTCGATCTCCTCATTCGACAATTGCGCGATGAGCACGCCGATGACGACGCCCTGGTCAATCACCGGTGTTCCCATGAAGGCAATTGGTGCCCCGCCCGATGGCGCATAAGAGGCGAAGTCCTCCAGGCAAACAGCGGACCGGTCGGGGGTTAGGGCGCAGCGGGCGACGGCGGCGGCGACGTTGGACTGACGGTAGGGACCGACTTGGAGGGACGTGGTGAAATCCACCTCCTTCTCCACCGTGTAGATCAGGCGACCTGATTTGGCGTCGGCTACCATGAAGTCGAAGAAGCCGACCGTTGCGGCTGCGGCGCGCATCAGGGGATGATATACGGCGTGCAGCCTGCTGTAGTCGCTTCCGTCGCCGGCGTCGTCGAGAAGCTTGCGCCGCTCCGCCGGATGCGGATTGGCGACGATGTAGTGATATTGGAGATCGTAGGGAGCGGCGCCGACTGGCAGGTAGTCGGCCAGAGCCGGCTCCTTGCCTAGAACACGCGTAATTCCGGGGATGAAGTTCTCAGTGTACCAGTTGCCGACCTTCTGGCGCAATTCGGGTGACGTGCCAGCCCGCTCGAGCTGGTTGACTGCGATCCGGAACTCGCGCGTTGCATCGACCACCATCTTGGAGGTGGCAAGGAGGCGTAACTCGGCATTGATGGTGCGGAAGTAGTCTTCGACCTGGCGCGTCTTGGTCTGGCGGGCGGCTGTGAGCTGGTCGAAGACTGCCTTTTCGAGGGCGTCGCGAGCGCGGACGTAACCGAGCGCCCCGGTGACCAGGACCGTGATCGCGCCCAGCAGGACGAGGGTCGTAAACAGTTTTGCGGCCAAGCCCCAACGCGCGGGGCGAACTGAGCCGGTCACGTTTGGAGAAGACATGAATCAACTCTAACTGATAACGCGAACTCCCGGACTTCGATATGCACGGTTGCCTCCTAGCCATTTGCTGCAAGATTGGGCTGCCAACGGGATAGATGTTACTGGATTCGCGGCCTGATGGGCAGCGGACTCAAGCCGGTGTAGAGGGCCACTGTGGGCCATATTTCAGTCGGTTACCAACGTCTGCTTGATAGAGGAACAATCCGGACGATCCACGATAGTCGCACGCCCAGATCTGATCCCCCAGGCAATCCTCGCAGACGGGATGAAGCACCATTTCCACGTCTGGTCTCGCCTTGAATCAGGCGGCACCCTGTGCTGGACGCGGGCGGCCGCGGCTGGGCAGCGCGGGCGCGCTCAACGTTTTCGGGATCAATCTCATGCGCCTGCCTGCCGCCGTGCAACTGGTCGAACCAGCGCCGATGGCGTTCGGCCGAAGACGAGTTCGATTATGCGGAATTGAGGGTGGATAGCGATCGGCGCTATGGCAAGTGAGGGCGCTTGTCCACAACCACCCTACTCACCCTCTGCTTCGATCACTTTGGATCACGCTCAAGCACATTGAAACATCATGTTTTTTCTGTCTTGCGTACTGGGTGCGGGCGGGCGATGCTCAGCAGGCCGCGGAACCGCAAGGCGGCCTGAAGGTCAACCAAGCTACAGGCCAGACACGTTTTATCACGGGAAAACAGTTGGATGTTTCACTTTTTGTAAACTGACTTGAGAAGAGGCGCAACATCAGACGGCGGCGGCAAGCCGATGCAGGCGCCCTTATCCTATCAGCAAAGAGTGCCTACAATTCGCGGGTGTTCCTATCTGAACACCCGCTCTGGCAGTCGAGTAAAGGCCGGCCGGAGAAATTTCTGCGAAAAATCAGATCGGGAGAAATTACGGTTCTCGTAGGCGCGGAGACCGCGATGCCGCCTGGTTCGGCACCGCGCGAAGGGGGCGGCGTAGGGCACGCTTTCCTGATTCATGGCATGTCGCCTTCATTCGCACATCGTCGAACAATGTGACATCGCCATCGCTGCAACTGTCTTACGGCTGAGATAGATGTCCCCACGTCTAGAGGATCCTCCCTTCCTTAACAAACTCGCGCTGGATCGCGGCCTCGAGCCCCTTCAAGTCCATCCGCAGCGACTGTTTGGCGAGCACGTCGATGGCGCAGAAGTGGGTGACGTTGAGGATGCCGGCGCCGGAGAGTTCGTGGCGCGCGGCGATGTGCCGCCAATCGATGTCATCGGCAA
Organism: Pararhizobium sp. A13; assembly: GCF_040126305.1. Classification (NCBI taxonomy): domain Bacteria; kingdom Pseudomonadati; phylum Pseudomonadota; class Alphaproteobacteria; order Hyphomicrobiales; family Rhizobiaceae; genus Pararhizobium; species Pararhizobium sp. A13. The sequence continues at coordinate 1,073,541 of NZ_CP149511.1, forward strand.
TGGCGATCTGCGAGGGAAAGGTCTTCAGCCAGATCTCGTAACGCTCTTCGGGGCGCGGCATCGGGAACTGAATGATGGTCTGCAGCCGGCGCACGAAGGCATCGTCGATATTGGCGCGCTGGTTGGAAGCCAGGATGACCACCCCATTATAGGCCTCGATCCGCTGCAACAGGAACGCCACTTCCTGGTTCGCATACTTGTCGTGTGCGTCGCGGATATCGGTGCGTTTACCGAACAGCGCGTCGGCCTCGTCGAAGAACAGGATCCAGTTCTTGTTCTCCGCCTTGTCGAACAGGCGGGAGAGGTTCTTCTCGGTCTCGCCGATGTATTTCGACACGACACGCGACAGATCGATGCGGAACACGTCCTTGCCGGTGTGCTTTCCGAGCAGCATCGCCGTCATCGTCTTGCCGGTGCCCGGCGGCCCGTAGAACAGCGCCCGATAGCCGGGCTTGATCTTCTTGCCCATCCCCCAGTCGTTGAGCAGCGTATCGTTGTGCTTGATCCAGCTCTCGATCTCGCGGATCTGCGACAGCGTGCCCTGATGGAGGACGAGATCCTCCCAGTCCATCTTGGTCTCGATGTACTCGGCCGGGAAATCGACGCCGAAGGACGGCCGCGTGACCTGGCCGATGGTGATCTCTTCGACGATTTCGGGATCGACAATGAGTCGGCCGCTCATCACGGGTTCGCCTTCGCGCACCGACTCGAGTCGCATAATGCCTGCCCATCCGAACCAATGGTCCGCACTAAGCATTCGCTGGATGATGATGCGACGCTCCATATCCTGGCCACCGAGCACGAACTGCGCAGTCTCGCCTGTCGGAATTATGCCGCGAAGCTGCGCACCCCTCACGCCGCCGAACTCCGGAAACTCCCCGCCCTCCGGCAAATGCTGCTTGACCAAGGTCTCGATTGCCCAAGGCTCCACATGCGGTAGCATCGCCAACATCAGTACGGCGAGTTCTTCCAGCTTGGGCTGATGGCGCCGGATGAGCCGCGCAAGCCAGCTCTGATCATCGGCGCAGGTTAGGGGTTCGATCTCGATAGGCCCCAAGCCGCCCAGATAGGCTCTTAGGCTGTTCGCGATCACCCCCTTCACCCAATCAGTGGCAAGTACCAGGTTGAGCACGGACGGGTCGATGTTTCCGGCGAGGTCACCCGCTACCTCGGGGTCGCTGCGCCTTTCGCTCGAAAGATCTTCGCGCGTGCCTTTCGCCGGGCTGTACTGACCGCTGTAGTCGGTTTGCATCTCGCTGCCCCTCATTCTGTCTGAATCGAGTCGTTGGTGGTCATCCCCGAAACCTTAAGGTTGCCGAACGACCACTCCCGCTTGATCCGAGCCACGTGATCATCAAGCGCCTGTGCCCCGACGAGACCGGGGTGGTGGGGGTCGAGCAATCGTCCGAGCGAGCTATTGGTCGAGGCGTTGCCAATGAAGAGATTGTTTGCGTAGGAGAAGAAGCCTTGGTAGCGCTGCCTGGCAGCCGCCTCGACCCCCTTGGTGGTGCGCTTCTCGACCTGGACGCGCGCCGCAGGAATGGACGCACGCTCCAGGAGAAGGAGAGATGCCTCGGGGACTCTCTTGCCCGTCAGCGTCTCCTTGTAGTGGTCGATCATATCCTGCGACGATACGACATGCCGCCGAGCCAGTTCAGCGCCCGGCTTGAAGGTACCGTTGGGGTTGAGAGCCTTGGGGGGAACAGCCTTACCCTCGACCCTTAGTCCCGCCGCGTGCTCACGGTGGTGCGCCGCAAGCCTGGCTTTGTCCGTGCGAGAGAAGCTGCCACGCGAGAGCGAGAGTTCGCCGACGACGTCGCTCTGTCCGTCGATGCCCCACGCGTCAAAGGCGCTGCTGATGTTCGTGCCTATGGATGCCATCGCTGCATCCATCTTGGCCATGTTGTCATCGGCCGTCTTCCGCGCTGCGCCGGACAACGGTGCTGCGCCGGACTCCGCTTGGCCTTCTTTGGGAAGCCGCCGCTTGACCTCGTCAATTGTTGCCTCAAGCGATACGCTGTTCTTGATGAACGAGGCCTTCTTCGGCTCCTCAATCTGCTTCTCCTTGGATTTGCGATCCAGGAAACTTGATGGCTTTTCCGGCGCGGAGCGGATCACGAAGCGTGCGCCAGGCCCCTCGCCGTCAAATTCTAGCGTGTGCTGTTCGTTGCCGACGGTGATCGACCTCTTCTTCTTCCACCATTGAAAGAGATGCTGGACACCCGCCTTGACCTTGCCGAGGAAGGCACCGGCCTTGCCGACGATCCAGCCGATCACGGCGTCCAGTGCCTTGTCGACGGTGGTGCGGATCTTCTGCACCACCCCCATGATCTTGTCGGTGACCTTGCCGAGGCCGAGGAAGCCGGCAAGGAAGCTGATGGCGAGGGACAGCAGGCCGGCGAGCACGCTTTCGACGCGGTTGGCAGCGGCTGTGATGTTGCCGGCTGCGATGGTGACGATCGAGTCGATGAAGGCGGTCACCACCTGGATGATCTTGGAGATCTTCTGCACGAAGACCATCACGGTGTCGTAGATCGAGATGATCGCCGAGATGAAGCCGGCGCCCGGAATGAACATCGCCAGGATCTTCGGGATGGCCTTCTTGACGATCGAGTCGACAACGAAGGAGATGATGCCGCTGGTCACCTGGTCCTTGAGATCGGTGAGCTTGCCCTTGATCAGCTCCCATGCCGCCCCGACGCCGCCGACGACCAGCGCCTTGACCACGTCGAAGGCGAGCTCCAGCCCCTGCATGATCTTTTCGCCGTTGGGGCCGAGTGCCTTGACGATCTTGCCGCGGATCTGCGCCCAGGTGATGCCGAGGACGCTGAGGGCAAACCTGCCGAGTTCGGGCAAGCTCAATGCCTTGGGGATATAGACGCCTTCGAGCGAGCCGGTGAGCCAGTCGATGAGGCCGGCCTTGAGGTGGGTCCCGATGCGGTCGGCGAAGTTGGTGAAGCCGAGTTTTCCGGCGCGCACCAGGTTGCCGAGGAAGGGCATGGGATTTTTGAGGATGCCCTTGAGTGCGGCACCGGTCCTCCTGACGTAGCCCATGAGACCGGGGCTAACGACGTCGAAGATGATCTCGAGCAGGTTCCAGATCGTCGTCAGGCCCCAGGTAACGAACTCGACGGCTATGGTGAGGAAAGCCTTGACGACCTTGCCGAAGGCACCGGCGATGGTGATGATGTCGACAAAGGTCAGGGACGTGAGGATCGCGACGATCCTGCCGGGAACAGTGCGGACCATGCCCATCAGGCCTGACAGTGCGCTCTGGAACCAAGCCCAGGCGCGCGCGATGGCGTTGCCCTTCTTGATGTTTTCCCAGATTTCCTCCTGGCCGATCAGCTTCATGAAGCCGCCGAGCAGGTTTTCGGCCGTGCGTGCCACCGGCTCGCCGGTGACCGGATCCTCGCCGAGGATGGCGCATAGCAGGTCATAGCCACGAGTGCCCTGGGCCAGCGCAGCGAGGGGTTTGAGGATCGCGTCCTTGACGAGCTTCAGCAGTTCGGTCGCCGTTGAGGTGGCGAAGCTGATCAGCCGGCCGATCGGCTCGGTGAAGATGCGTTTGGCGCGTTCCCACACGCCGCCGAGATCTAAGATGTCGGTCCAGCTGAGGGAATCCATGAAGCTGCGCAGGGCCGCGATTATGCCGGCACCGATATTGCCCAGCGTGGCGAGCTGCCGTTCGATCCAGGACGCGGCCTTGTTGATGACGCCGTGGTTGTCGAGCGCCTGGGTGATGAAGGCGCCACCCGGCATCAGCTCGATGAGCGCTCGCAACAGGTTCGCGGCATTGCGGTCGGCCGAGCGCATGTTGACCGGGTTGAAGCCGATGACCAGCGTCAACAGCCGGAAGCCGGGAATGGCGTAGGCCCACTCGGCGAACTTGTCCAAGGCGTCCTGGACGCCAAGGCGCTGCACGGCAGGGGTTGCTGCGGCCGTGCTGACCTGCGGGCTGCGCTGAACCGCGTGGCCCTGCTGGATGGTGTGGGTGAGTTCGTGGGCGAGGAGATGCTGCCCCTCGCTCGCCCCCGGCTGGTACTGGTCGCGCGAAAAGAAGATGTGGTTCTGGTAGGTGAAGGCGCGGGCACTGAGCTGATTGTTGAGGCCTGCCGATTCAGCGTCGCGATGGATGCGCACATTGGAGAAATCGGCGCCAAATCGAGGCTCCATATGGCCGCGCACGTCGGACGAAAGCGGCTCGCCGCCGGTGGTCTTGTTCTGGATGGCAGATTGCACGTTGCCGGCCACGACAGGGGTCGCGCCGCCGCTGCTGGCGCCGGCCGCCGCGTCGCGCTGTAGCTTTTTCTCCTCCGCCGGCGCCTTCTGGAGCTTGTCATCGGGCATCCCTGCGCGCTGGAGCTTGTCGTCCTGCCGGCGTTGAAGTTTTTCCGTGGGCACAGGCATGCGCATGACGCGGTCTGCCGTCCGGTCGGCTTCCTGCTCGAACTTATCGCCGCGTGTTGACGGTCATCTTCATCTGCACTGCGGGGACGGAACTATGCCGGCCAAAGAAGCCGCCGCTGTCCTTGCGGGCAATGAAGGGCTGGCGCGCTGCCTGGCTTACCGAGGCAGAGGTGGTCGAGGATTTCTCGGCACTGGTCTTGATCGCGCTAGGGGACACCGTTCATCGCCCTTTCAACTCATCCATTCCACCAAGAGAGACCTGCTCATCCACGGCAGCCGAACCACACTGAGGCTCCAGGGCAACTGGCCGAGGAGGACGTCAAAGTCCAGCGCGTCGACCTGCAGCAGAGTGTCGTCGCCGCGGCGCGAGAGCTTGCCGGGGCGCACCAGAAAGGTGCCGCGCAGAGCATCAACAGAGGCGTCGCCAAGTGCGGCCCAATGGCCGATGACCGCCTCAAGCAAAGCGCCACACTCGTCTTCCTCCGCAGCCGTCAGTTCGACGGGAGCATCGGTCGGCTCTTCGAGCGGCAAGTTGCAGAGGAGCTTTGGCAGGACCAGCGCATATTCGGGGGGCCGTCGTTCGCCGGCGGCGAGGAAATGCAGCAGGCAGAGCGCCCGACCCGGCTGAACGAGGGCGCCGTCCACCGCAATGCCCAGTGCCTCGAACAGGCGCGGCAGGAACGGGTGCAGCAGTATCAGCCCAGCGCATTCGACAAAGATGCCTTCCTCGAGTTCGAGCGATGCGCCTGGCTCTTCGGTCGGGTCGCGCATCGGGCGCGGTGCTGTGGCTCGCGCCGGCGTTTCATAGGATCGCGTCCGCAGCCCCACGGCGGCGCGCAGGCTGCGGACGACCGGTGCTGGGAGCTGCAGCGGCCCGGTTTCCGTCAATGCGCCGTGCACCCATTCGGTGACGGCCTCAGTGGCAGCCGGTCCCCTGCCCGCTGCCGCCTCGAGAGCGACGACCTGCCACAGCTGTTCGCAGAAGTGTCGAACCATGTCGGACGGAACCGAAAGCCGCTGCATCTCGGCGAGGAGATTGCGGACAAGGGCGACCGCCTCGGGTGCAGCCGTCCGCAACAGGGCATCGAGGAAGGACGGTGAGAACTGCCGCACCAAACGGGTTCGCATGGCGGACGAGGTGATCGCCGCCAGCACGGCGCGGCCAGTCCCTGCCATGGGTGCGATACCGTTCCAGGACGCCGTCATCGCCTCCTCGAGTGACTGTCCATTGGGCAAACGAAACCACCATGGCAGCGTGCCGGTCGCGAGGAAGTGGAGGAACGCCCGGTTGAGGAACTGGGCACCCGTCCGACGCTCGATCCCACCGGCAGCGTCCGCGCCGTCAGCGACAGAGCATGACCGGCCGCGGTTTGCGGCGTCGCTGCGCTGCAGGCCGCCGCCGCGCCCTGCAGTCCGGTCGTCGATCTCGCGTCTCAGCGCCTCGGCCACTGCGCCAACGAAATCGCGCTCGAAGGTCTCGACGGAGAACGATCCAGCGTCGATGACGAGGCTGTCGATCGACCAATATTCGTCGGATGGGGCGATGCGGTCGAGCGTCTCCTCGAGCGCCGGCCCGAGCCAATCGCGACACAGACCGGCGACCCGGCGCTGCAGCGCAAAGCCATCGGCTTCGCTGCCCGGCATGTTCACCTCGACGATCTGGCGCCGGATGACATGGTGCTGAAGGCTCTGCGGAGGTTCGGTCGTCATCCGCGCACGTCCACGAAGATCGTTTCCGAGACATCGCAGCCGTCGGGGGCGTACGCGGTGACGGTCACGCGCTTCTGGCCGTCATGGATGAAATTCGTATCGAACGTGTCCAGGTGGCCGAGTGCCGGATCGGCGTCCTGAACCTCCCAGAGAAAGATCAGTTGCTGAGGCGGGTCGGCAGTGACGCTAGCATGGAGGAAGCGCCCGTCCTGCTCGGGGGTTATTTCCAGCCGGATTTCCGGTTGAGCGCAGATCGGCGTGGGGCCTGAGACCGGTGGGCACTTGTTCCACGTCTGTCCCTCGAACGGCGGTATCCGGATGATTTCTTGCTCGTCGACAATGATCTGAGTGCCGCCATCGGGGGTGTAGATGAACTTCTTCTTTTCCTCGATGGTATTGTCGCCATTGGGGTGTCGGTACTGAGTGAAGACATCGATCTCGATCTTGAACGGCAAGCAATCGAAGTGGTCGATCCAGAGCCTGCCGAGCCGACCTGGTTGAGCGGGGTCGAAAGACGTTTCAAGCAACTGGATCCCGTTGGGCTGCGATAGCTCGGGCTTGGTTGCGATCAGTTCGTTGATCTGCTTGAGCCACTTCCTGACCGTCCCGGGGAACCTGCCCGTTGTGAGTTGGGCCATAGAGGTGACCTGAAGGATGGGCTGGATTTCATTTCCCAGTTCCATGACGTCGCCCTCCTCCGTCGAGACCTGGAATGACAGGGCAGTTACCTCGAACCGCAGGTATTTCGTTATGGTACCGGGGTCGGGCATCCAGAAGCGGTGGCCGCGGCGGATGAAGACGCCACGGCACGGAAGATTGCAGGGCGGTTGGCACTCGTGGACGACTTGCGCTCTGCTGCTGCAGCCTCTGCTATCCACCACGACAACGTTGGCCGGCTTGCCGCTGGAAGTCGGATCGGTGGTGAAGGCCCCACCCGGGGATGAAATGCCATTGACCACGTAGGGTCGGGTCCCACCGCTGATGTCGAACGTCGCGGTATAGGTGCCGTCGTCTTTGCAGTGGAATTCCAGTTCCGTGATGCTGATCTGGGTGGCAATGGTGACCGGTTGTGCGGCGGTTTCGATCCCGGCGCTGTCGCGGACCTTCAAACTATGCTGCCCGACCGCTAGAGAGAGCGGACTGACCAGTGCCAGGAACGCCCCACTGTCGACCTTGATCTGATACGGCGCTGTGCCGCCCTGCACCGCAATGGTCACCGGGGCCCGGTCATTCTGGCCGGTGCAAGCAACCGCTGCCGTGAAAGTCGGCGGCGGCACCACGACGCACTCGTGGGTGAGCTCGATCCTGGCTGAGCAGCCATGGCCGTCGGTAACCTCTATCTGGACTGTCGAACCGCTCGGTGCCGGCTTGCTGGTAAAGGTGGCGCCGGTAACGAGCTCGCTGCCGACCCGGTACGGAGGAGTGCCACCACGAATGACGACTTCCGCGGTGAAATTGCCGCCGGAGCATTTGTAGTCGGGTTCTCCGAGAACAAGCCTCTCGGCGACGGTGATTTCCTGCTCGGCGGCTTCGGCGCCGTCGGCGTCTCGAACCCTAAGCTTGTGCCGGCCGGGCGGCAGCGACAGCGGATTGGCCAGCGCGCGGTACTGCCGGTCGTTGACGGCGAGCTCGTATGGAGCCACGCCGCCCCTGACTTCGACAGACACGTCGGCGACAGCTTCACCCTCGCCGTCGGCAACGGTGCAGCCCATGCCGACGGTGAAGACCGGCTGCTCCTTGGGCAGCACGTGGTTGACCGCGAGGCCACCACCCGAGACGCGGTAGGGCAGGTAGAAATCGGCGATCACCACTCCCTCGGGCAAGGCGCTGACGGTCTTGGCGATGACCTGCGTAGACCCATCATCGACGCCGGGGCGCGGGCGATAGCCGCCCAACGGGATCTTGCCGGTCAGCGAGCCGATCAGCAGTTCGACGTCGGCGTTTCCCACCAGCGCCTGGTTGCTGCCGATGCGGGTGATGGCCTCGAGCAGTTCATCGCTCGGCGGGGTGGCGACGCCGGGGACGCGCCCGCGCCCGACGACTTCGATGTCGGTCGGGTCCAGGCGTTCGTGGGTGGCGTCCCTGGTGGCCTCGGCGAGGATCGTGGCGGCCCTGATCCGGGTGCCGGCGGGCGTGATGTCGCGCCCGGCATCGCCGTGATAGACGACGATGAAGGTGCCGCCGACCGGCACACCTGCCTTGTGCTGGATACCCGGATGCTGGGCCAGGAAATTGGCGAGGACCTGACGCTTGCGCAGTTCGGCGATGCGACGCAGATACTCGTCACGGACCGAATTGATCGCCTCCAACTTGTCGCCGAACAGGATGGTGTCGCACAGGTCGATGAAGTGCTCTGCGAAGGCATATTCCCCCAGCTCCGGCACGGGTATATCGCCCACCACCATTCTGAAGTAGCGAAGGAATGCCAGCAGGTCTTGGTATCTGTTGAGAAACGTCGGCTGGCTCAGTGCGGCGAGACGGTCCGGAACCACGTCGGCGAGCGAACTGATGTAGTAGACGATTGCCGTCTGGAAGTGATATCTTGCCGGAATGTCATTACGGTTGACATGACGGAACAGCTCGAAGAGGGCTTGCGTAACGGAGAGCTCGTTGAGCCCGTTCTGATCGAGGTCGAGGTAGACTCGCGTTCGGAAATATACGATGTGCTTCTCGAAGCCGGCGCCGAGCGTTCCTCTGGTGTATTGGAAGGTGGGCCGATACTGCTTGAGGAGCGGCAGCGTCGGAATGCCGGAAATCGTTGCCTCGGAATTCGTGGGAAATTCATAGAGTTGCATCGCTGCTTCGGCGAGCGAGGACAGCAGGTCCTCGCGGAGCGCATCGTAGAGCGCTTCCAGATCCTGGAAGATGGCATCGTTGCTGCCGAGGTCGACCGGCTGGCTTTCGTCATAGGCGCCGGTGTGGAGAGCAATGATGTCGATGGGCAGCCGGTAGTTCGACTTGAGCGCTATCAGCGTGCTCATCACCGGCAGGTAGGGCTTACCCAGATGCCCTTCGATGCGCAGGAAATTGTAGGGCTCGAGATCGTAGCGCAACGGATCGACGACAAAATTTGGCGCCACCGGGCTGTACTCGTCGGACCTGTAGGCAAGGTTCTGGTTGGCCCGGTTGCGGCGGGTCTTTTCGCCGTTCCACAGGCGGTAGAGCGGCGGCGTACCGGTCTCGGCGTAGTAGTAGGGGATGGCCCTGGTGGCGAGCGGCCGGTCGCCCAGCGTGCTCGGCGTGATCCTGATCTGCGGATCCACACTGCCCTGTGCATCGACGTTCGGCAGGACCGGGGCGCTGGTGAAGCACTCCGTCATTTCGACCAGCCGCGCGAAGAGCTGCAGTAGTTCCTCGGTCTCGGCGGTGCAGCGGCCGACAACGGGGGAAGCGAGGAAGCGTTGGCGATAGTGGCCGGGCTGGCTCGCGGGGTCGGGATTGACGAGCCCGAGCATCAGGTGACGCGGAAACAACCCCTCGGGCGGGCAGCAGGCGCAGATCAGCTCGGCGCCCTTCCAGCGGAACTCGTCATAGGCGCGGACGAGATCGTCGAACAGATCGACATAGTATTGCAGGAAATGCACCTGCGCCGGGTCGGTGAGCCCGACATCGAGGAAATCGAACCTCGCAGCGAAACCGGCGAACGGATCGGTCGGATGGGCCGGTTTGAGCACCTGTTTGAATGCTGCATAGGCGGCGCTCAGCGCCTCGCCCATGGCAGTCGCGAGGCCGGGCGAACGGAAGATCCGCAGAAAGGCTGCGTACAGGTCGTCCGAGGTGACGGGGTTCGAGTTGAGCACGTCGAAACGGCGCAGCCGGATGTCGGGCAGATTCAACCGATCGGAAAGTGCCTTGTCGATGTCGGTTGAGGTCAGGCCTTCGCCGAAGCCCTCAGCTGCAGCTATGATCGCATCGAGGTTCTTGCTCTCGATCAACAGCCGCCGGACCGTGGTGGTGATTTCCGAGCCCCTGTCGTCGCAACTGTTCGGGCTGCAGTTTCTGAGGCCTTCCTTCTTCAGCTCGAGGAACAGCACGACCGCCTTGTCGGCCAAGAAATTCGACGGGCTGTCGAGCTGGGTGGTGCTGGGCTCGCCGGAGGGAAACAACTCCCAGAGCGGATATCCGGCGAACTGTGGATACTTGAGGTCGGTCGGCGTGGTATAAGTGCGGTAGGACACCAGTGAGACGTCGTCAGGTTCAACGATCAGGTAGCCCTCGGAGGTGACGCCGCAACCCCTCGACAGCAGGATGGCGGGACCGGCCGTTGTGTCGAGTTTGATCTCCAGCCCGCAGACGATACCGATGCCGATCAGGTGCGACCGCGTCCACCGCGTCTGCTGATCCAGGTAGTCGAAGACATCGTTGAGATGTCGGCTGCTCAGCACCTGGTTGGCTTCGAAGACCGGAAAGTGATCAATCAGGACGTCCATGGCGATCCTCGCGGTAGGTTCAGAGCGTCTTCCGACGCGTGTAGTTGCCCAAGGCGGTGTTATCGAGACGAACCGGGTTGTCGTCGCCACCGTCGTCGCAGTCGTGCAGCGTGGCGCCGGGATAGATGTTGCGCAGGCGGCCGAGGAGCGTGACGACGGCCCAGAGCCAGTAGGACACTTCGCGGTAGGCGCTGTAGCGACTGCCAAGCAGTTCCTCGATGGCCTCGGCCGTGCCACTTCTGAAGGTCATGCCCGTCGGGAGATCGAGGCTGGGTGGCGTAAAGGTGCCGAGCGTGTCGAAGGTAGTGCCCGAGGCAATGCTGAATTTCATCCACTCATGGAATGCCGTCCCGTAGGCGGTCACGATGGTCCGGGCCTCCTTGCAGGTCGTCGTCGAGGTAGGCTGGGGACTGGTGAAACCGACCGCGAGCATGGCCTCGACGCGCTCAACCAGACCCTCGCCGGTCCAGTCGATCTTTGCATTGGCCTCCAGCCAGTGGGACCAGGCCCACTCGAAGCGCTCGAACTGCCAGCCGTTGAGAGCAATCTCAACAAAGTGCACAGTCATCAGCTTCCTTACCTTCTCCCACAACGGGGCGAGGATGATGGGCGAGGCGATGGCATCGGATGCGGGTCCTGTCTGGAACAGCGCGTCAATCAGCAGGTTGAGCGCCGCGGCATCGAGGAACACGAACTTCTTGTCGTCGTGCCAGTCGACGAAGATCGTGCTGAAGGCGTGGTAGATCGCAGTGGCGGCAGCGCAGGCCTCGTCGCGGCTGGGCGACGTACCACCCGCTGTCTGCCCCTCGGAAACCAGGAGGTCCGCGAGGTCGATGACGATCTCGTCGCAGGGGTCCTCGACGAAGCCGTCATTGCCCACCCAGCAGATCTTCGGCAGAAGGTGTGACGGCGTCTCCTGCTGGATGGTGCGGTCGGCGAAACGGCGCAGGTCGAGACTACTTGTGTACTGCTGGGTCCAGCCGGGCATGACAACGGTCAGCCGGAAGGAATACGAATCCTCGTTGCAGCAAGTCGGGCAACCGTCGTCACAGCAGGCAGGATAGAGCGCATCGCCGATGAACTTGGGGCGTAGCAGTAGGTGCTCCACCACAATCAGCCGCTGGTTCGCACTCCATGCCAGCAACTCGTCGCGAATTTCCTCGGCTGCGGCAGGCGTATCGAACTCGTTCGGATGCCGGCCAAGTTCGACCGAGGCGGCATCGTGCAGCGCCAGGGTTATGGGAGCTGGCGGCGCAGAGATGACGTAGGCCTGGGGGCGGATCATAAGCTCGATGAGCGCGCGGTAGGCGGCCTGCTTGGCAGCGGTCTCATCGACTGCGGCGACGGTGACCTGCCCCTTGAACCACAGCCGCTTGTTGCGGTCGACGAGCTCGAAATCGACCGGATAGCCGGCTGCCGAGAGGGCACCGACGGTCAGTTCGAAGGTTAGCCCGGGGAAGCCCAGCAGCAGGCTGATGCGTTCCTTGAGACCGGGGTAGTTCTCCGGCGACAGCGGCGCCTCGGTATAGTCGAAGGCACGGGCGCGATCGCGGCTGATCGCCGGATAACGGGTCAGGAAGCCTATCTTGTCATCGATCAGCCGAGCCTGCGCCACCGGCTTGCCGGACGCGTTGGTGAGCAGCAGGGCGTACTCGCTGAACTGCTCGCCGAAGCGGGCAAGCAGATGATCGAGGAAGCGGTTTCGCCGCTCATGAAACTCGGGAAGGGTCTCCAGCAGCGGCTGGATGGCGTCCGCCGAAGGTGGCGTCATGCCGGCAATCTCACTGCCGGGCGAACCGAAGTCCTTGACGAAATAGGTATGCTCGACGCCGGGATCGAGCGAGAACAGATCGGCACCGTGTGCCAGCTGCGCCACCGAATTGCCCAGCAGTTGCTCAAAGACCATAAGATAGGACTTGAGATCGTTTGCCTGCGCGACGCGCGCCGGTGGCGCCCCGGACGGCAGACCGGCGGGACTGACGCCATACGCCGCAGGCAGGCTGTACTGCATCGGCGTATAGTCTTCGGCGGCACGCAGCGTCCCCTTCGGAATCAAGAGGTCCTTGGCCGCGCTCGGATTCTTCGGACGCTCGGCGTCGCCACGCAGCTGGATCAGCGTGTCCATCGCTTCATCCAGCCGGGGCTGGAAGGGCAGACCATTCTTGTAGAACAGGAAGCGTGACTGGTTGTGGTAAAGGCGTGGCTGGTGGCGGCTCGCGACGAACAACAGCCAGGCCGCGCTGAGCTTGTTTGGATCGAACACCGGCTGGCCCTTGACCCAGGTGGGATCGGCCACGCCTTTGACGGCATTGCCCTCGGAATCGTACCTGGTCAGTCGTAGCTGGTTGACCGCGACCAACCCGGGAATCTCCATCAGCCGGTTGATGATGTCGGAGCCGCGCAGCGTGGTCTTGAGTGCAGCAGCGTCAAGGTCGGCAGCATCGATAAAGCCGTTGTCGAGCGCCGGACCGTTGAAAATATCCTCGACCGCAACGCCGGCGTCGCGCTGCTCCTGCAGGGTGCGGAAGCGGATCGGTGGGCCGAAGTATTGCTCGATCTCGAACCAGATTTCGGCCTGGACGCGCTCGATGTCTGCATCGGGCTCAACCTCGATATCGGCGCACACCGCGACCTCTTCGATGCCGACGGCGGAAATGCTGCAATAGTCTTCGTCGAGATTGCGGTGCGACTGGAGGACCTTGCGGGCGTCCGCCACCGCATCGCCTACCGCCCTCGCCTTCTTGCGATAGCGCGCAATGAAACCCTGGTCCGTGTTGTCGCCGAACAGGGTCTTCCAGCCGGCGAGTTTTGCAGCGGACCTGACCGTCGTGTCGGCGAAGACCCGCAGCGCCGCGTGGTCAATGACGATCGAGGTCGCAAGCGCCGGATTGGCCGGATCGGGGCTCGGGATATCGATCTGGAAGCTGAGGAAGAAGATACCGCGCCAATGCTCGCGGATATAGGCGCTGCGCTGTTCGTCGTTCTTGGTGGCGTCAGTGAGCAGATTGTAGGTCTTGGTGGCGCTCAGCCAGGTCAGGGTCACCGTAAAGCTCTTATCGCCGTTGACGAAGCGCCGCCATGGTTCGCCGCCGAGCAGCGACATGTCGGGGAAGCGCAGTTCCATGGCGACCGGGTGTGGGCGCTGATCTGCCTCGCGATGCACGGTGTTGGAGACGATCATCCGATCGTTCAGGTCACCGAGTTCAGGATCGTCCTCGAGTTCGAGGAGCGTCTCGTAGAGCCCTCGTGCCCAGGCTTCCCGCGGCGCCGGGGTAACATCGGCGGGCGCACTGAAGGAGAGCTTAAGCTCGTCGTTCTCGCACCAGGCGAAGTAGCTCGCCTCGCAGGCGCAAGCCTTGCAGGTCAGCCAGGCATTACGGATTTTGGGCCGATCGATCAGCAGGCGGCGGAAATCGTCCGGAGTGGTCGGATTAACGGTGAGGATATCGCGGGCAGTGAAGAACGGCTGGTTGGGATAGGGATCCGCCGGGCTGGCGGTGTCGCTGCGCGTGAGGAGGTCTGCGATATCCCAGTCGATCCGGTAGCCGATATCGGTGATAGCGTAGCACAACGACTCAAGGATGGTGATGCCGGGATCGTGAATGTTGTAGTCGGTCCAGTGGGCGCTGCCGGCACGGGCGATATAGCCGACGCCCTCGCGGCGCAACGCATGGAAGTCTTGCGCCGGAGCGAATGCGGGTTCCTTGGTTAATGTCGGTGACTGCGCGTTCATGTCTCGCACCCGCAATCTTCGAGGAGCTGCCCGTCGCGGTCGGCACTGATGATGGAGATGTCGTGCTTGCTCGCCGGCGCCGAGACGAGGATCGAGATGGCCCTCGCCCCCTCGACCTCGTTCAGATCGACAGTGCCAGGATGCCCGCCGATGTCGTGGAACAGCTGGAAGTCGGAGACGTAGTCGACATAGGGCTGCTCTTCGACAAAATCGATCAGCACCGATTTATAGACCTTGCCGCCGAAGGTCGGCGCTCCGCCACCGGCAAAGGCCCAGGGCGAGAGGAAGCGCGTGATCGCCTGCCGCAGCTGTTGCCGGTAGTAGGTTTCGTCATAGCCATCGTGCAACCTGAGGTCGAAGCGGACGCGAACTTCCTCGAACTCCGGATTCCTGACATGCAACCGCGCAAAGCAGCTGGTGCGCTTGTTGAGGAAGACCTCGATCTCCTGCAGCACGCCGAGGCTGGTGTAGGGCTTCAGCGGATCGCGCTGCTGCTGGGCCTGGAGGTTTGGAACCGTGACGATGGTGACGTGGCCGGGCGCCAGCTCACGATAGATGCCGGTGCCGGCTTCGTTGGGCTCGTACTGGGTGTGGTTGAGGCACCTGGCCTTGAAGACCTGCGGGAATGCCTGGAGGATCAGGTGCTCGTAATCCCACAGGGCGATGGGGCGGTCCTTGTGGCGCAGGCGTTCGCTGATCCGGCTGTAGAATGCCTGCGGCAGTTCGGCACCGCGACCGCCGAACGAGGGGTATGGCTGGCGGATACCCTTGATCCGGGTGTCGGGCTTTTCGAGCTTGGTAACGGTGCCCTGCGGCAGCGGCGTCGCCGCGAAATCCGGAGCATTGGCGCGATCGGCAAAGACCGCCTCGAGCGCCTGTGCGGCAACGAGATGCAGCATGCAGACGGCGTCGGCGCGTTCGTGCACGGCAGCGCGGATCCAGTGCAAGCCGGACGGCATGAGGGTGTTTACGCTAGTGGCGTCCCGCGGCATGGCAAGCGTGACAATGCCGGAATCCAGCAGCTCATCGGTGCGATCGCTGACGGCGGCGTCGCTCAGTCCCACCCACTGGTTGTTGCGCAGATAAGACCAGTCAATGTGCGGTGCAGGTTTTGGCGCGAGCGGGTTGGCTGTGCCGTCGGCAACCTGGAACAGCAGCGACAGATTCTGCGGCGGCACGAGGCCGGAAATACCGATGTAGAACTCGGCCTGGCTAGGCAGCAGCGTATTGCTGCGATCAAAGGAAAATTGCGGCAGCAGATGCGGTACCACCCCGCCGCTCAGTTGCGGGTGCTGCTCGGCGGTGCCGAAGGGCGCGAGGTGAAAGAACCGGCCGATCCGCTCCTCGAAGGTACCCTTGGTCGAGTTGAGGGCCAGGCTGGTACTGGCCGTGTAGTCCATCGAGATGGCACCGACGATAGGACCGACAGGCGGGTTGCCAGGCGACACGCCTCCATTCGGATTCTTCAGGTACGCGATGAGCGCGGCCTGGTACTCGGCCATGCCGAAGCCTTGGTTCAGCGCGATGCGGACGAAGCCATGACGGGACTGGGTGCTGTAGTGCTCGTTGGGGGTGAAATCTGGCGCGTCGAGCACAGGCTTGCCGAGGTCTTCGCCAAGCGTGAAGGTGACGGACTTATCCGTTTCCTTCACCTCGGCGGCGGTGGACGGGGCAATCCACAGTGCCTCGCTCAGGTAGGTGGCAAGCACCGGAGGCAGGCCGTCCCTCAAGAACTCGTTCGTGATGGCCACCGGATTGAGGTGGACCGCCACCAGCTTGGGATCGAGGCCCTTTTCGTACGCCTCCCTAGAAAACACCTTCGGAGGCATCAACCAGTCGATATGAATCGATGCCGCCTCGAGACTCTTCTGGAATATCTCCTTGGAGCCGACGACGAAGCCGTTGCCTGCCACTGGCTGGGCGCCGAAGGGCTGGAAGGGCTTTGAGGGATCGACCGGCCCGAAATCGTTGGAGATTGCCAGCGACTTGAGGCTGGTGACAACGACCTTCAGCTGCACATCGCCGACCACCACATCGCGGAGTGTGCCGTAGGCAAAGGCGCGCTCGTCGTCCTGCCGGAGCTTGACCAGCAGCATCGGCAAGTTGGTTGCGAAAGTATAGCCGGGTAGCGTGGGGGCGCCGTGAATGGCCGGGGAAAATGGCACGACCGCAGGATCGGCGCCAGTAAGCGTGAGTTCCAGCTTAAGCCGGTCGGCAGCAACGGCAACGAAACGGGAGGCAGGTTTTTCCAGCCAGCCCTTCTCTGTGGTGAGGAAGCAGCGGATGTCGCCGGTCAAATCGAGGCCTGCGCCGCCAGTGAAGCTGCCGACCGCGAAGCTCAGATCGAGCTTGCGCGTTCCCTCCGCCATAAGAAGGTGATGCGAGGCGACGGCGAAGCCGATGTCGGCCTTCGGCATCCGAATCTGCGCGAGTGCACCATCGGCGTAGGTCTTGTTGAAGAACGGGTGCCAGGACTGATCTGCCGAGGTCAGCGGTGCGCCAAGGCCATCGTCGGAGTTGGCGACCGGCGAGGCAAAGATACGGCCCTCGGCCGCGTTGCTCGAGCCGACCGGCTCGCCGCGGTGGAGATAGACGGTGCGCAGTTCTTCGACCTCGGCCTGATTGGCAACAAGGTTGCCTAGATTGGCGAAGAACGCGTCCTTGCCAGCCGAATCCTTGCCGGCGCGGAAGTTTTCGCCGGGCAGGAATTCGCGACTCGGCACGTGCCTCGCGAGTTCGGCGAGGAGATGCACATGGCTGGGCTCGGCCGGCTTTTCCTTGAGTGCGAGGATGGTGCGGTAGTAGAAATCGAGATGGCGCTGCGTCAGCGTGTTGGCCGCTGTCCGGGCGTGTTCGAGGAGCTGCAGGAATGCCAGGTAGAGGGCGTAGTGCGGCTCGTGCTGGTCCCAATCGGTCAACGAGTGCTCCAGCGCCTGGCTGGCGTCGGCAGTGACGCGTGCCAGGACCTTGAGGAACTCGTCGAAGACCGAGCAGAACAGGTTGTGCGTGACACAATGATTGATGCGCACGAACACGGTGCCGGAGGCATCGCCATAGACCGAAGCATCCGCCGGGGGATCAATGTCGCCCCAGTCCGCCGACAGGCCGGAAGCGAGAACCTCGGCAAACTTGACTGCCGACCGGCGCAGGATCGTCACATCCGGCGGCGCCACCACATTGACGAGGTTCTCGTTCAGGCCGGCCTTGTAGTAGGCGACCAGCCGGCTGAACGCCGGGGCAAGTTGCATACGGATGAGGTTTTGCAAGGTCGAGCGGAGGGGAATCTCGACCGGCAGGCGATCCTTGAGGTCATCAAGCGTCTGCGTCAGGGTGCCGATGGCCGAGTAGAGATAGCCCAGATGATTTCGCAGAGCGGCCTGTCGACCCTTGTTGTCCATGTTGTCGAGATAGGCGAACCAGGAGCGGATGCTGGACTTGTAGGCCTCGACATCCTCGACGGCGGCGACCGCGAGCGGCGCCGACAGGTCGTTGCTGAAGAACGCGCTCCAGTAACCCGGCGGGTCAAGAAGGTTGGCATAGCCCTGCGCAAAGACGATGTCATGCGACACCGATCGCCCGCTGAGCGGTGCGAAGGCGGGATCGAGCGCGCTTGACTGGCGCCCCTCCTGGCTGGTGCCCTCGCGCACGAGCTTCAGTGGATCAATGTTGTGTGCGCAATCGTTCGACATCAGTCGCTGTCCGGAATGAGGTTGACGATTGTCGTGAGGTTGATGTCGGTGCCCTCGTTCTTGTAGAAGGGGTAGACGAAGTTGAAGCGCGAGTTGGTCGACTTGATCCGATAGACCAGCTCGATGCGAACGACCCCTTCGAGCTCGAGGCTGTCGTCGAGTTGCACCCTTTCGAGCTTCACGCGGGACTCGTAGTAGAGGATCGCCGACTCCACCTTGTCGGCCATCAGGGTCTTCATCCGGGCATCGAGCGTTTCGAACAGAAGCTCGCTCAGGTTGCATCCATAGAGCGGCTGCAGGACGCGTTCGCCAGGCGTGGTGCTGAGCAGTATTTCGAGGCTCGAGGCGACGTCGGCATCCTCTTCAAGCATCGCAACACCTGCGGCAACCCGCGTGAAGTCCGGAGGAAACGACCAGCCTCGGCCAAGGAAATCGCGGTTCATCGCGTCACCCGCCGATCATCACGGTGAACGGACCCGGCCCTACGACTGCACCGCCACCGGCAGTCGCATCCCCGATGCGCGCCGCCGGCAAGCCGCCGATCAGCACCGTCATCGAACTCATCACGATCGCGTCGGCACCGCAGCTGTCGCCGAGCCGCGCGGCGGGCAGGCCGCCGATCAGTACGGACGGTGCACCGGGCGGAATGATCGGCATCGGAACACCGACCGTAGCGGTACTGACGATGATGTCGCTAACCCGTGCTGCGAACATGGTCCGCCTCCTCCTTCTTGTTCGTGGGTCGTCCTCTCCGGGACCGCCCTCAGTTGATCTGCACCATCCCGCCCTTGATCACGGTCATGGCGTCGCCGCTAATCTTGGTCTGAGCCCCGGACATTTCGGCCGTGGCCGTGCCTGACGCCTTGAAAGCGCTTTTGGCGCTGAATTCGGTATTCATCCCCGAGAGCTTCACGTCCTTGCCGGCCTTGAGAACCAGGTCCTTGTCGGTCTCGATGGTGATGCCGCTGTCATCGAGGGTGATCTTGTTGCCGTTCTGGTCCTTGAGGACGATGCCCTTGGCATCCTCGGAAAGTGCGAAGCTGTTGCCCGCCGGAGTCTCGAGGCCGATAATCTTCTTGTCGTCGTCGAAGGTGAGCTTCAGCTTCTCGCGACTGACATAGCCCTTGTGGTGGTTGGTGTCCTTCGCCGGCTCGGGAGCGGCTTTGGCGCTGCTATGGCACATGCCGAGGATGACGGGGTCTCGGGGATCGTCGTTGAGGAACCCGACCACCACTTCGTCGTCGATCTCGGGTCGGAAGAAGGTGCCGCGCTTCTCGCCGGCGTCGAGCGTTGCCAGACGGGCCCAGATGCCTTCCTCGTTGCTGCCGACCAGCGGCAGCCGGCACTTGATACGATCCTCGCCTTCGGGGTCGTTCTCAAGCGCGGTGACGACGCCGATCTGCAGTCCGCTGGCGTTTGGCAACAGGCCCGCTGCCGGTAGGGGCCGCAGGTTGTGGGTCTCGGCGAACAGCTCCGGATTCAACCCGAACTGCACGTCGGTTTCCCAGTTGCCAGCAGAGACGCTATGGCGTACGCCGGAGACGTAGAGCTTGCCTTCGAATCGTTCCCCGATACCGGTGATCTCGACGATCTTGCCGGGAAGCACGGCGGCGAAGCCCTGGCAGCGCGCCCTACCGCGCAGCCGCGCAAGACGCATGCGCAGGAGCCGCGCATCGACCCAGGTCTGGAGCTGGGCTGTGTCGATCGCCCCCCCGTGCCTGATCTCGTCGATAGTGTCGCCCAGCACCTTGGCAAGATCGGCCGCCGCGATGTTGCCGGCCGCCGGCGTTGAAGGCTCATTGCCGTCGGCTTCGACCAGCGCCTGATCCGCGGCGCTCCAGGCACTGGCCTTGATCCCCTTGCTTTGCCAGCGCGCGTCGATCTCGGCATCGAGTTCGAGCACGGTGGAGCCGTAGCTGATCTGCAGCGCGGGCGATCCATCGGCGGCGGGAATGGCGACCCTGACCTTGTCGTCCCCCACCATCACGACCTGACCATTTGCCTCGGCACGGCAGAGCAGAAAGTCCCAGTCGGTGGCGTCGTACTGCACCACCTGCCCGAGCGTTGCGGAAGTCGCCTCGACTTCCTTGGCGAGCCCATGCGCATCGAGGACTTCCTCCATGATGTCGCTGTCCGTCTTGTCGACGAAATAGCGGCTCCTGTGGCCCGAGCTTGCCTTCACGATGTCGGCGAAGCACTCGACGCTGAGCACGTTGCCGGACTTCCGTACCTTGATGCGCTGCTTGATAATGGTACCCTTGAACACGGTCTGGTTCTGTGCGCGGTAGCCGAGCTGGATCTCGATCGACTTGCCCGGCAGGAAATACTCCGCGTTGCTGGCCGCAAAGGTCGCCTTGGCGGCTTCGCCGTCTTCGATCTGAATCAAGGCGGACGGGATGCGATTGAGCTCACGATTGACCGTCACCGAGAGGATGTGAAACCAGCCCGGTATCTCCTTGTCGCCGACCAGCACGGCAATCGTACAGACGTCCGGTGTGCTCGGTGTCGGGATGGTCGTGGCTGTGTTCATGGCGCGGCCCCGCGCTTGGCAATTGGCGGAAATCTGAGAGTGGTGCCGGGCTTGAGGGTGCGGAAATTGTCGAGGCCGTTCTTTGTCGCCACCTCGAGATAGCGTCGGGAATCGCCATAAATCCGGAAGCAGAGCAGCGGCAGGGTGTCACCCAGCTTGACGACGCGGACATGTGTGAGATCCGACGACTGCTTGTCTTCCTTGGCGGCGCGTTTCTCCTCCTCGATGCTGCTCTTGAAGGTAACCTTGGCGAGTGCGCGGATCGGTGTGCCGCTGCTGTTGAACAGCTTGTAAATGATATCGACCGCCGTCACGCGGCCCTTGAAGATCGAATTTTCGCCCCACACCAGCTTGAAATGGCGCGGTTCGTGGGCATCGCCCTTGTAGTCGATGACGACTTCCTTGAAGCGCTGGAGATCCGTGGCAACCGACTCGCGGGGCTCGCCGTCAATGATGCCAGTATTGTCAAACAGGAATTCGAACGACATTTCGGCGGGCTCGGTATATTCGTACTTGAGCTGCTTGCCGCTGGTCCCCTGCCCCTGCCCGCCTTCGGCAAATTTCAGCTTATAGGCCAGCGTGTAGGTTTCAGGGTTGATAAGCGCCTCGAATGCCTCGTCGGCTTCGGCAACGCCGCCACTCTCGGCCTTCTTTGAATCCGAGAAGGCAAGGATGAGCATCTTACCGTGCTTGCCTGATTGAGCCATCATCGATCTCGCTTCGACTGCATGATCTGCAGCACTTGCTCGACACATTCCGCAACGATCGCGTCCTTGTCGGCTGCACCACCGCCCGGACTCGAAGCGGCCTGCGGCTGGCGGGGGGGGCCTGCGTCAACCGCTACGCGGATGTGCAATTCCTTGATCTCTACCGGCATGTCGACTCCCCCCTAACAAATGCTGTGCTGCACTATGGAGCGCGCCACCCCACGGCGGCGCCAGCCAAGGGACTATTGAAGGCTGAAGTAGCGGTAGGTCAGCTCCATCGTTTCGACGACCACGCTGCTCTCGTTGGCGTTGAAGTCACTGACCAGCCATTTCTTCGGTATGGCGTGCGCGACGTTCCAGACGCGCAGCGGATCGCCAGTCTCGTTCATCAGGATCACGTTGAGGTCGGCGGGTGAAAACTCCCGGTCGCGAAAAGCAGCCAGGAACCACTTGATGACGCTCGAGTTCACCAGCATGCCGCGCTTCAACACCATGTCGGCATATTTCGTGCGAACCGGCAGCTTGTGCTCGAAGCGGTTCTCGCCGCCCTCCTTGAAGCTCTCGTAGTCATACTCCACCGACAGGCCGGACACGGTCTGAAAGCGGGCGTCGTCCGTGGGCGGCCGACCGGAGCCGAGCAGAAACTCGACTTTGTAATAGAAGCCCCATGGTGGGTAGTAGCCGGGCATGACGCCTACACCTTCATCTGCTTCAGGCCCTCATGGGCAATCTCGATGCTCTCCACGGCGATTTCGTTGGCGTCGGACTTAAGGTCCGGCGCCGTGACCTTCACGGCGAAGCAGCGTGTCGCCGACCATGCGGCAACCGGGTCGTGCTTTTCGTTGAGCAAGCGGATGACCACGTCGCGGCGGCCGCCGACCCGGTCATTAGCGACATCGTCGAACCAGGTGTTGTAATCAAAATCGCCCTCGAACTTGCCGCGCTTGAGAGTGATATTGTTGTTCTTCACAAGACCCGGCATTGCGATCTTGTTGAAATCCTTGCTGTCGCTGTGGCGGTATTCGATCTTTTCGCGCTCTATCACCAGTCCGGTGACTTCGGTGAAGCTGATCTTCGCTCCACCCCAGTCGACCTGAAAGTGAAAACGCGGCAGCGGATATTCTTGAGCCATCGGAACCTCCTATGGGCCGGTCAGGACACGGCCAGCTTGTGCGAGAACCGCAGGATGATGAATTCGGCCGGGCGAACCGCCGCCAGACCAATCTCGACGATCATGCGGCCTTCGAGGATGTCGAGTGCGGTCATGGTCTTGCCAAGGCCGACCGAAACGTAAAAGGCGTGCTCGGGCTTCACGCCCTGCAGCGCGCCCTGCCGCCACAGCGTAGTGAGGAAGTTCTCGATCATGCCCTGCACCTTGACCCAGGTGTTGGCATCGTTGCTCTCGAAGACGAACTGCATCGTCGACTTCTTGACCGATTCCTCGATGAAGATGAAAAGCCGGCGCACGTTGATGTAGCGCCACTCGTTGTCGTTGCCGGCGAGCGTGCGCGCCCCCCAGACCAGTGTGCCCTGGCCGATGAACGGACGAACCGCGTTCACCGACTTGCCGCCGGTGGGGTCGACGTTCATCTGATCCTGCTCGATATTGGTGAACTGGATGACCGGCCTGACGACCGTCGCGACGCTGACATTTGCGGGCGCCTTCCAGACGCCGCGGCTGCTGTCGACGGCGGCATAGATACCCGCCATCGCCGGAGATGGCGGCAACTTGCAGGGCAGATCCGTGATGGCAGCCTTCGACAATTCGTAAGCGGCATTGTCGGTCGCCGACAGCGTATTGAGCTTGACCGCGGCGGCGGCGGCGCCGTCAGTGTTGATTATGACGTTGATGCTACTCTCTTCGAAGTCGAAGTTGAGCGTGGTTTCGAGGTTAGGCGCGTAGGCGGCGCCATACTTCAAATTATTGGCGCCAACTCCGTTGCTCCGGAACTCATTGATTGCGGTGATGAGGTTGGCAGTCGGGTCGGACAGCGATTCTCCATCGCCGTGGACGTCCATGATCACGAAGCGGTCCTTCAAGTCGGCACACTGTGCCAGCGCGGCATCCTGGAGGGTCTTGAAGTCGCCGATCGAAAGACTTTGAGCTTCCGGAATGACGATCAGTGTAGGCTCGTCCTCCTTCTTCACAGCGACTAGCCCGGCGTCCAACTCCGTTTCGACAAGTGCTGCAGCCATCGTTGCCTTATAGGGGCCTACCGAGATGATGTAGCAAGGTCCGCCGCCGTTGGCGAAGTAGAGCTGAAGGGAATAATAGAGGATGTGCTTGGAGCGCTTTTCTTCCGCCAGTTCGGCCACCGCCTTCTGGGCAGTGATCAGCCCGGCGCTCTTTGTCTGGGTGACCGCGACCGTGATGTCGGTTTCCTTCTGCGGTCCACCGAAGTGGGTTTCGTAGTCAACCAGGGACGAAATGCGTGTCGGCTTGAGTTTCAGATCGAGTACGCCGTCGGTAGCCTTCTCCGTGTAACCGATAAACGCCGGGATCGCCGTCTCGACGGGCGCCACGGACGGCGGAAACTTCGCTATTTCCTCGATGTAAACACCGGGTGTCTTGTAAGCGGTCGCCATGGAGGTTTCCTTTCACCGAAACGAGTTGAATTCCTAGACGTAGATATCGGAGACCAACCGCGTGATCTTTGCGCCGTTCTGCTCGGCCTTGACCGTGCCGGACGGCTTCTGCCTGGTTCCCGCATTCCCGAAATGCGTCAGCGGCAACGCGTCCGGCTCGGCTGTGACGGCCGTGCCGTCCTGTTTTTTTCGATAGTTCCAGAACGTCGCGCGGTTCTTGAAGCGCACCTGATAGACCGGTGGCGTGGTCTTCGGTGCACCGTTACCATCGACGAAACTGAAGGCGCCGTTGTCGGCGCGCACGGCGCTGAGGCGGATGAGCAAAAAGACGTCGTCCGGAATGTCATCCGACAGCGTCACGCCGCGGGCAGGCGCGCCGCTAATGCCGGCCGGCGTAACGATCGGCGGTGCGTCCGCCTGGGTTACATAGAGTGGCAGGCCGGCCAGCGTGCCCAGCTGTTGCTTGGTGGCGCCAGGATTGTCGCTGGTGAGTTGCACCAGCTTGGTGCCGGACTTGACCAGCGCTTCGACCCGGTCCGTCGCGTCGGGCGCCGGGGTCTCGCGCGAAAGAAACAGGGTTGGACTGGCGCCGCTGCCCCTCGTTGCCCCGGTCAGGTTGGAAAGAACCGGGACATTCTCCTTGAACCGGTATGTCGCACGGTCCGGAGTATTGTCGGTTGGATCGGAGAGTTCGTAGAGCTTCCGGGGCAGGAGCGTGAGGGCGGTGTAGTCGAAGAAATCGCTGTCGATCACCGACACGGCGAAGCTCAACAGGATTGTCTGATCAATTGCCGCCGCCTTGGGCGCTGCGACCACGAAGCCGAGGGCAGTCGCCCTGAAGATGCAGCCGAAGCCACTCAACAGGTCGTCGGTTGAGCGCGTCGGCCTGACTTTGAGGAACGCGCGCGCGTCGTAGGCCAGAAGGCGTGCTTGCTGGCCGGCCGCCGGTGCATTGTCAAAGACGGCGGCGCCGTCATCCAGCCAGTAGTGATGCAGCAACCTCACTTCGAACAGACGGCGATATACGGTCGTGGCGCGCTCAGTCATCGGCCGGCAACCGCATTCCGCTGACCGAAATCGGTGACGACCTCGGTGATCAGCCCGGCTTCGCTCTGGACCGCCTGGAACTTCAGCTCGAGCAGTCGCAGCGTGTACAGCGCGAAAGGATACTGCTTGCCGCCGAGCGTCCCCCAGAGATGGTTCACCTCCTCCATCGTTGGCGAATAAAGATCGAAGATCAGCTTGAAGGCTTCCAGGTGATCCAGCGGGCTGCCGACCAGATTCTTCGTGAGGGAGTCCGGCGCGACTGAATTCTGATCAAATACGTTGTTGAACTGGAAGAACCGGATCGCTCGCGAAAGCATCAGCAATGCGTTTTCGTACTTGCCATGCGTGGCGACGACCAGGACGTGGAAGTTCAGAAAGATGGGAGGGTTCTGATAGACGGCGCGCAAGGCCATGTCGTTGCGGGCGTAGTGCGGCCCGTTCTTCAGCGCCTTTTCTTCGCGGAGATTGACCATCGAGAAGCTGAGAACATCGCGCGGCACCCCGGCGTTTGCGCCGTTGCCCACGCCCTCGGCGATGTTGGCAAGGCGAACCTGAGGCGCGACCGCCGCGTAAGCATCGGTCAGATGCTTATCGAGCTCGTTGATGACGATTGTCAGGGCATGCGACAGCATTGCGCTAATCCTGTGAGGCAAGCGTTCGTTTCATCTGTCCGAAGATGGCTGGATGCAGCGCGGACGCCTCGGCATCGCATCTCCAGGAAATTCGGAAGCTGAACCGGATGTTGAGGGATGCCCGCCTCAGCATCATCACTGCGTCCTCACCGCACCATCACGACAGTGGGCAACCAGATCCATGCGCCGAACTGGGCCGGAGGTCTTCGCATTCAAGACTGATCCGCCTAATGGATCACTGAGCCGAAGAACCGACGCCACCGGTCGGGGATAGAAGGGCAGACAGCATTCACTTCGCGTGTCGAAACGCCTTCAGGACCACGAACTCTTTGATGGCCGGCCGGATCGGCTCGCAGAATGGAGCCGAGGCCAGAGCGAACAAAACCTCTTACGTGCTTGAACCGCATCCAGGCAACGGCCCCGAAGCGCGGGAAAAGCGGCGGCGCAAGCCTATCACGACACATTCGCTTCAACTGGCGCTTCAACTGGTCCGCCCGATCCAGCGCGGGCGATACATTTCCGTGATCCGCCAGCGTTTCGATGGATAGTCTGTACTCACTGCGCAACGAGAAATGAGTGACAGTTCCACAGGTGGATTGCGGCACTATAGCCTCATGATTGAGGAACGTACCAACAAGGACCAGGCGCAAATTGGCGACCGCCATCTGTTCAGGATTGTCGCATGGATTGAGCAGGTATCGCCTCCCCGTTGGCGTGGTTGGGTATGGCACATAGATCCCCACGCCCAGCCAATCATGAGGCAACGCGCCTTCGATGATATCGAAAGCGCTTTCGACATCATCCGAGAGCAGCTCGGCGCCCAATCGTTGCCCGGTAATGACGATGAGTAAGCAGGCCTGCCCCCAGCTGCCGGGTCTATTCAAGGCTGCTCAAGCGCGACGAACACCATCGAGCTGATTTTTGGCCGGCTGCCGGCAAGGTGACCGGCAGTGGTGATGCGATGGTGATTGCAACGTGACCGAGCTAAATGATAGCTGCGCGCTGTAGAAAAAAATGCAGCAGTAAGGTACAAAGGCCTGTGCGCCAAGTATAGGAGCCGGCCGGGTTACCCTTCCCTGCAGGTGAAGCAGATTTTCATTCAACCTTAAATAGTGGATCATCCAATCAACGAAGGCGGCCAAGCCATGCTCAACGTAATCATGCTGGGTGGCATATCCTTTGTTGTAAACGGTACTCGCATTAGAAATGAGCTCGGGCAGAGTGGACGGCGCCTGGCCTGCTACCTTCTGACATTTCCGGGCCGGGCTCATCGACGCGAAAAGCTAGCAGACTTGTTCTGGGAGAATCTGGAGCCGGACAATGCTCGCGCGGCCCTCAATACAGCTATATGGCGTTTGCGCAAGCTGCTCGAAACGAGCGGGAGTGCACGTGTGGCACGTCAACTTATTACGACCTCAGATGAGGTGATTTTAGAATCCTGCGAATCCATCTCCGTCGATCTTCACAGCTTCTTGGAACGGATAAGGAAATCCAGGGAACTGGCGACCGTTGGCAATGCAGCGGCAACCAGTTTCGCGCTGCAATCAGCAGTGGACGAATATGGTGGGCCATTTCTCGATGGGGAAGACCACGATTGGATCGTGCTGGAACGCGAACGGTTGCAGTGCCTCTATATGCGCGCGCTTGTAGACTTGATGAACAATGCAGCGCGCGACAAACGTTATGAAGATGCTCTTGACTATGGCCGGAGGATACTTGGTCATGACTCGCTGAGGGAGAATGTACATCGGAGCATGATGTTGCTGCTCGTCATGAACGGTCAGCGCGCCGAAGCCATACACCACTACGCACGGTGCAAAAGCCTGCTTTTTCAGGAGCTGAAGATTGATCCGATGCCGCAGACGATGCAGCTTGCGGAGTTGATCCGCAGCTCTGGCATTGATGCTAGTTTGGCTGAATTGGCTGAGACCCAATTCGTCGATTCCGCTCGCTTGAGAAAGGTTGGCGACGCATCGCACTTTTAGCAGACCGTTGATCGCCAGAGATCAGCGCTTGTTGTTGGCATTGGTTTGGATTGGCTCTATCGCGAACCCTGCCTCTCCAACAGCTCCGGCCGACTGAGCTCGACGACAATTTCGAAGTTCGGCTCTGAGCTCGAATTGAAGCCTTCACAATAACCATTCTACCAAGGATTGCCTGGCATGATGTAGACCGTCTTTGCTCCGACGAGCGCAATCCGTCTCCTCAATGCCTTGGCGATGAATTCCGGACCATTGTCGGAACGAATATGCGCCGGGAAGCCGTGAAGGATGAAGAGATCGGGCAGGACAGCGTGTGTGAAAAGTGATGTACAAGCCCCATCAGAATTAAAATCTTCACCGGCAGAAAAGTGGATACAGAACGTAGCCCGACTAAATTTCCGATTCCCCTGCAAACGCTGTGATCAGGCGAAATAAAGTTCGCATCGTCTTGGTCGCGGACACCTGAAGCGGGCGCGATTGCAGCCGTGTTGGAATGGCAGGCAAGCTTCACATATGGACAGCCGTAGGATTGGCAAAGCCATCAACGCTCGTGACCCTGGACGCCCAAGCTCGACGCTAGATGCCGCGTTGCTCGTAACGGAAACAGGCCGTCCGAATAACGGCCCGCCAACTCCTCAAAGGCGTCCCCGCTCTTGCTAGCATCGAAACCCGGCGCTCAAGACCATCGACGACTTCATCGCACAGCCGATCATTCGGGACTTCATCAGATGGTGGTGATTGGCAAGACACCACCAAGCCGCTCATTTGCCCCGGCTAGCGGCTACAACGGCATGAGGCATCGGGAATGCGGCGATATCCGTGTAACACCCACGCCGGCGTCGCGCAGCTCCACAAGACGCGCGATCCCACGCGCTGTCAGTAGAGCGTGGGAGATTTGGCGTTGAGAGAGATTCGGGCATTGATACGATAGCTCGGAACTAAGGAAACCTTATCCGAGGATTCGTATCAAATTCCGACGATAAGGGAAGCCATGGCAAGCGGCAACTTTTCATCGAGCGCCTCTACCATACATTCAATGCGGCGGCTGGAGTCTATACGGCCAGTCGAAGCTAGCAGGTTGACCTTTACTGGGTATGAAGCGGATTTGAACCCATTGATATCCATCGCATCGGATCGTAGTTTTGGTGCTTATGGCGTGCTGTAGCGTGGTTGCGGGGGCGGGATTTGAACCTGCGGCTGCAACGAAAACTACTGAGCAAAAAAGGCAATCAAAGAGATAGCCAAGCGCTCAACTGTGCCGCACTTTCGATCAAATCGGAGAAGGCACAGGAGGTGTGAGCACAGTAGCCCTCGATTTTCATCTCCCAGTCCCCTGCCCCAAGCTCTTCGATATGGAACCTCCACGCAATGCCTCTTTACGACCTCAAGCCCACAGATGCGCCAGCGTGCGCCATGATGATCCATCGTCACCGAGAGTGACTGAACGTGATCCGCAAACACCCTACCTTGGAGGCAATCATGCCCGTTGCAGCTCACCGATCCGAAGCGCAGCCAAGGTCCAAGGGCCCACTCGCCGCTGATCGGGAGGTAGGAATAGAAGAGCAGGGCTCCGCGGGCTCCGGACCGTGTCTGTGCGAGCTTCTGCGCCGGTCAGCAACCCAGGAAAGCAATGTGTCCGCCGCGCTCGATGAAACGTTTAGATGCCGAGCATCTTCTTGGCTTCGTTGAGCGCTGCTATTGATCCGGCGTGATCGCCGGCGGCGTGCAACTCTTCACCTTTGGCACGCAGCTCCTTGACTTTCGTCATATCGGGCTCTGCAAGGGTTGCGGTCGGCAAGGCCGCATCGATCGCGGCCATGATGCTCGGGCATTCATTGGCAAAAGCGGTCGCGGGGATGACCGACAAGAATAGTGCAAGCAGAACTGAACGTAACATGGCCGTTTCTCCCGTGCCGGCCCGCGGGAACGCGCCGCGTCGACGACCGGCACGCCGATGGTAGCTCTTAATTCCGGCAGCGGCAACGATCCGGGAACTGTCTTGCGGCCCAGTTTGGTCGGCACGATCTCCATTACTCGCCGAGCAATTCGATACACTGGCTGCAGTGTTCTGAACAAACAGCACACGCCAACTCGCCTGTGAAATTTCTAAACCTAGCAACAGAACCGTTTGTAGAGGTAGTTTTTCTGGAACGATATTCGAGCGTTGCTCCCTGCAATCTTTGCTTTGGGCCCAATTGAGGAGTATTATCTAAAGTTAAGACTCTAGAGAATGATAGGGGTGCGGGCGGAAGACTGCATTACTATTTTCCTCATTGCGCTCCAATGTGGGCGAGGAAGCCCACGCTTTCGGGAGGAAAAGATGAAACGAAGGACCCAGATTGGGGTGAGGACGTCGCGTCGCAAATTCCTGAGCGGCGCGGCCATGGCGGGTGCGGCTATAATCGCCGCACCGAGTGTCGTCAAGGCGCAGGGGCCAGTCAACATGCGTTGGCAGAGCACATGGCCCTCCAAGGATATCTTTCACGAATTCGCGCTCGATTTCGCCAAGAAGGTCAACGACATGACCGGCGGTGACCTGAAGATCGAGGTGTTACCGGCGGGTGCTGTCGTGCCTGCCTTCGGCCTGCTCGACGCAGTGTCGCAAGGAACGCTCGACGGCGGCCACGGCGTGCTCGTCTACCACTACGGGAAACAGACGGCACTGGCACTCTGGGGGTCGGGGCCGGGCTTCGCAATGGATGCCAACATGCTGTTGGCATGGCACAAATATGGCGGCGGCAAGGAACTTCTCGCCAAGCTATATGAATCCATCGGCGCCAATGTTGTTTCATTCCCTTATGGGCCGATGCCGACACAGCCGCTCGGCTGGTTCAAGAAGCCCGTGGCCAAGGTTGAGGATCTCCAGGGACTGAAATTCCGCACTGTCGGCATCTCGATCGATGTCTTCACGGGTCTCGGGGCCGCCGTCAACGCGCTGCCGGGCGGCGAGATCGTCGGGGCATTGGATCGTGGCCTGCTCGACGCGGCCGAATTCAACAACGCCTCGTCCGACCGGGTGCTTGGTTTCCCGGACGTCTCGAAGATCTGCATGCTGCAGAGCTATCACCAGAATGCTGAGCAGTTCGAGGTCATGTTCAACAAGACGAAATACGACGCGCTGCCGGAACAAATGAAGGCAATCATCTCCAACGCCGTCGAGGCTGCTTCGCAGGACATGGCCTGGAAGGCGATCGACCGCTATTCGAAAGACTATGTGGAGATGCAGACGACCGACAAGGTCAAATTCTACAAGACGCCTGAAGCGATCCTCAAGAAGCAATTGGAGGTTTACGACGAGGTCGTGAAGAAGAAGGCGGCAGAAAACCCGCTATTCAAGGAGATCCTCGAGTCCCAGCTTGCCTTTGCCGAGCGGGCGACGCGATGGGAACAGGACACCGTCGTCGGCCGGAGATTGGTGTTCGATCACTACTTCGGACAGGACGGGGTCGCGAAGGAATTCTGATGTCATCACCGGGCAATCAACCCGGTGATGGTCATCCGGGGGGTACCCGTGGACGTTCAGCATTTTCTTCTCAGGATAGATGCGATCAGCGTGTGGGTCGGCAAAGCCGCGGCGTGGCTCATCATCGGGCTGATGACGCTTGTCTGCGTTGAGGTCTTCAAGCGCTACATCATGAACATGCCGACGGCATGGATCTTCGACGCCAGCAACATGTTCTACGGTACTCTGTTCATGCTCGCCGGAGCCTACGGGCTGGCGCAGAACGCCCACGTGCGGGGTGACTTTCTCTACAGCTCGCTCAGGCCGCGGATACAGGCCGGGCTCGACCTGGTCCTCTACATCCTCTTCTTCCTGCCCGGCGTCGCCGCCCTCGTATACGCGGGCTACGACTACGCGGCACTTTCGTGGCGGATCGGCGAGCATTCAACCGTGACGGCGGAGGGGCCGCCGATCTATTACTTCAAGACCGTCATTCCGATAGCAGGTGCCCTCGTGTTGCTGCAGGGACTTGCCGAGATCACGCGCTGCATCGTCTGCCTCAGGACCGGAGAATGGCCGAGCCGCATCAAGGATGTCGAGGAGATGGACGTCGTCGCCGAGCAGCTTGCGCATAGTGAGCACATAGACGCAGAGACGCGCGAAGCCGCGATCGAGCGCGCCCAGGACATCGACAGGGCGGCGCGGCAACGTGGCCTGGGGGGAGACATCGAGACGTGAGCGATCCGTTCCTCGGACTGACGATGCTGCTCCTCATCGTGATCGTCATCATGATGGGGTTCCCGACAGCCTTCACACTGATGGGGCTCGGCATGCTCTTCGGCTTTTATGCCTTCTACAATCCGGTCGAGCACTGGATCGACAATCGCGTCTTCGACCTGATGGTTCAGCGCACCTATGGCGCGATGACCAACGACGTCCTGATCTCCATCCCACTCTTTGTACTGATGGGCTACGTGATGGAGCGGGGCGCGCTGGTCGACAAGATGTTCTACAGCATCCAGCTTTCTTTCCGGCGAGTGCCCGCGTCGCTTGCCGTTGCGACGCTCATCGTTTGCACCTTCTGGGGCATTGCCAGCGGCCTCGTCGGCGCCGTGGTGGTGCTGATGGGCGTCATCGCGATGAACCCGATGCTGCGCGCCGGCTACGACGTGAGGCTCGCGTCGGGCGTCATCACCGCCGGCGGTACGCTGGGCATTCTAATCCCACCATCGGTAATGATCATTGTCTACGCGGCGGTTGCGGGGCAGTCGGTCGTTAAACTCTACGCCGCCGCGATGTTCCCCGGCTTTTTCCTCGCGCTTCTCTATCTCGGCTATGTTCTCGGCTGGGCGATGATCAATCCGAAGATTGCGCCCGCCTTGCCGGAGGAACAGACAAGAGTTCCGGTGCCCGCCTGGATGAGGAGCTTTGAGGCCCTCTATTCGCGTAACATGCTGGCCTCCCTACTTCGCGCGCTCTTCTCGCCGTCGCAGGCGATGGCGATTGAAACCGAGGAGGGACGGCTCACCTATTGGAAGCTGATCAAGAATGCCTGCGCCGCACTGGTGCCCATCTCGCTGACCGTGTTCACGTTCGCGCTCGTGTGGTGGTATGTCGTCATCCATCCGCAAGCTTCGGCTGAGATCGAAGCGCCGGAAGGGCTTGAGGAGCTCGGCGCGCCGGCGGTCGATGCGGGGCCGGCGACGGTCGATGGGCCGGCAACCAGTTTCTACGTGACGTTCGGCATCATCGCAGCCATCGCCGCGGCTGTGCTCGTCCGCTACTACCGCAACATGACAGCCGATCGCTTGCAGGTCGTGAAGCTTCTGGTCTCCTCCGTCATGCCGCTGGGGATTCTCACAGTCGTCGTGCTCGCCGTTATCCTGTTTGGGATCACGACGGCGACCGAATCCGCTGCCGTCGGCGCTGCCGGGGCCTTCCTGCTGGCATTCCAGGCTCGGACGCTCAACTGGAAGCGCGCCAAGGAAGCGGTGTTCCTGACCGCGAAGACGACGGCGATGGTGTGTTGGCTCTTCGTCGGATCGGCGCTTTTCTCGGCCGTCTTCGCCATCCTCGGCGGCCAGGCGCTGATCGAGGAATGGGTGCTGGCGCTCGACCTGACGCCGGTGCAGTTCATGATCTTGTCGCAGGCGATCATCTTCGTTCTCGGCTGGCCGCTCGAATGGACGGAGATCATCATCATCTTTGTGCCGATCTTCCTGCCGATGCTGAGGCACTTCGACATCGACCCGGTTCTCTGGGGCGTCCTCGTCTTCGTCAATCTGCAGGCGGCGTTCCTGTCGCCGCCGGTAGCGATGTCGGCATATTATCTCAAGGGCGTCTCGCCACCGCACGTCACCCTTAACCAGATCTTCGCGGGCATGATGCCCTACATGCTGATCGTCATCCTGTGCATGGTCATCATGTATGTCTGGCCGGGCATGGCACTCTGGCTTCCGAACTATCTCTATGGCTAAGAAAGCCGCCTGCGGTCCTTCAGCAACCATCGTGCGTGTCTACAGCTCTCCCACGGCCCGACTTCAACGCAGCGACGCGCTGTCCTGCCGAGCCCTCTCAACGACATAGCCGATATCGTCGGGAAGCATGAGCCCCTCTGCAACAAGCGCTTGCGCGGCCGCCTCGACCGCGGCGACATGGGCCTTATTATCGTGATAACGCTCGCTCAAGGCTTTGCGGCTGTCGGCTTCGCTCGGCTCCTTGGGGAACGGGATGAAGGTGCCGGCGAGGCTGCAAAGCTCGCCCTCGCCGAAGCCCTCCTTCCGGAGGTTCCAGCCCGCATAGGTGCCGAGCGGCGCCTGAACATAGGCCATCCGGATGCCTCCGAGCGGATTGCCGTCCGCGTCGACGGCAGGCAGGTGGACCGGGTAGATCTTGCCACGCGTCGGCGGCTGTGTCGCATAATCCATGACCCTCAATTCGTTGAAGACGGGGCGCACTACCTCGCCATTGATCTTCGGCAGCTTAAGCTCATCGGGGCGCACAAGCGTTCCGTCGGTCAGACTCGGAAAACGGCTGGCAGGCGGCACCTTGTTCTCCGAGATCCAGTTCGCCATCGCCACGTACAGAGGCCGCATCACCGGTGCGGCGCTCAGTGGATTGGTCGAATAGACGCAGGCCATGTCCTCTACGGACTTCGCCGACCAAGGATTGAAATGCGGCGCTCCGGCGATGAAATAGAGCCGCACATTGTCGGGCATTTTGAGCGGCTTGCCATCGGGCGACGTGGTGACCAGGGACGCGCGTGCCTGCCAGAATTCCGTCGAGGTATCGGTGTGCATGATCTTGGGGCAGGTTTCGGTGGTGCTGCAAGCCGACAGGATACTTCCGCTCTTGCCGCTCAAGGGATCATCCGTTTCCGCATAGGTGAATGGGAACTGATCGCCAGGATAGTCGTGATCCTCGTGCTGGCGC
This sequence comes from Pararhizobium sp. A13, assembly GCF_040126305.1. Taxonomy (NCBI): domain Bacteria; kingdom Pseudomonadati; phylum Pseudomonadota; class Alphaproteobacteria; order Hyphomicrobiales; family Rhizobiaceae; genus Pararhizobium; species Pararhizobium sp. A13. Next base: position 1,107,871 of record NZ_CP149511.1, read on the forward strand.
GAATAGCGTCCCGGCTGGGCAAAGCGGAAATTGGTGAAGGTCTTGCGCGAGCCGGCGATATGCGGGATTGCTCCGTCGAAAACCCTGTTGCCTTTCTCGTCGGCGTTGAAGCCCTGGTAGATCAGGTCTCTGAGAAAGCGCCCCGATTGCGAAATCCCCATACCGATCGTGTACTTCACGCCGCCGAGCGGATTTTCCGCCTCATGCCCCTCGTTGCCGCGCAGGAACGAGATCAGGTCGCTGGTGGCGATGAAAGCCAGGCCGGCCGGCACAGCGTCCTTCGCCGGGTAGATGAATTCGTAGATCGCGCCAGCGTCCATATCGGCGGGCCGGGTGATCTCGATTTCGGTCGGGCTCAGATATCTGAAGGAAAGCCCGGCCGTCTGTTGCGGCTCGTCTCCCTCCCTGGCGCGGACGGTGAGCTTGGCTTTCGTCAGGTCCAGGTCCGCCGCCGGATAGGTCAGTTTAGCCGCGCTGGTGCGGCCGGGCTTGTCGAAGATGAACTGTTCGCGCGATCGACCCGTGACGCTCCCAAGAACCGGAAGGTCGATGTTGAGAAACTCGTCGGCAAGGCCAGTTTGCCAGCCGCTCCAGACGATCGTGTCGCCGCGGTTCATGAGAAAGCCGTCGCCGGCCTCAGATGCGGCAGACGGTACCACCGTCGACTCGCTGCGATTGAGCAACGTGAAGCTAAGGTTCCTGCCGCGGTTCGGCACTTCATAGAAGAGTATCGGCGAGCGTTGCCCCGGATTTGCAGGTCGTAGGATAGAAACCTCGGTGCTGAAGACCACCTCGCCCAACGCATTCACCGGCGCCAAGTCAATATCGACGATATCGGCGACGCGCGGCGACTTGGGATCGACGGCGAAGGTCGCAATCGCATCGATGCGTTCATAACCACCGGCTTTGCCGAAGAGCTTGCCTTCGAAAGCGGCCCCCGATGCCTTGATCTGAAATTGGGTAACACGGGCCAAAGCGCTGCTGGACAGCAGAGCGGCCGTCACCATGGCGGACATGAAAATCAGGCGTTTCAACATGCGATTTCCTTCCATTGTTCAAATTCGAGAAATCAACGGCAAAGCAGGGTAGTCACGTTTCACCCAGGGTGGAGCGCCTGCCTCGCAGGAGAAAGGCGCTTGCACGGTCGTGAGAGTGACGTGGGGCACGTCTCGGTCCGAGCTGGCTCGCAAATACAACCGATCTCCGCCTTCCCTCCCATGTGGGGGAAAAGTCTCGACACACTTCGTTTTGCAACGGCAGCCCGCCGTCAGACCAGCCCAGGCACGACGAACACCAACCAGGCAACGATCGGGCCGATGATCGCGATCAGTGCGCTGTAGATGAGCAGCTGTCGCAGCACCTGCTCGCGCTTGTCATCCGGCGCATTGGCGACGACGAGTGCGCCGTTGGTGGAAAACGGGCTGGTGTCGACGATCGTCGTCGAGATCGCGATCGCAGCTACCACACCGATGGCGCTGATGTGCCCTTGCAGGAGGAACGGAACGGCGAGCGGGATAATGGCACCCAGCAGCGCGGTTGAGGATGCAAAGGCTGAGACAATGGCACCGGTGAAGCAAAGCAAAAGCGCGACCAGAAGCGGCATGCCGAGACTGGATATGCCGCTGGCCACATAGTCCACCGTACCGGCCTTCTCCATGACGCCGACATATGTGATTATGCCGGCGATCAGCAGCACGGTCGACCAGCTCACCTTGTCGATCGCCGCCTTCTGGGTTTTCGGCGACAGGAGCGCCAGCACGACGGCAACCGTAATTGCGACCAGACCGACGTTGAACTTGAAAACCAGCGCGCCGATGCCGAGCGCCGTCAAGCCGATCAAGGTAGTAATTCTCTCATTGGTCAGGCGCAACGTCGTAGCGGTGTCAGCCGCCGTACCGTAAGTATGCTCCCTGATCGGTTTGGCAGGCGTGCCGCCATGACCTCTAATCGACGCCGATACGCCCTCGGGATGCAGTTCGGGCAAGGGGCCGAACGATGCCGGCTTCTGCTTCATCACCCTCGCGCCGCCGAAGACGAAGAAGACCAGCACTGCGATCGCCAGGTTGAAGAAGAAGCTGGAGAGAAACAGTGATGTCGGAGCGAAAGGCAACCCCGCCTTTGCGACGATCTGATTGGTAATGCCGCCATAGACGCTGATCGGCGAAAAGCCGCCTGCTTGCGCGCCATGGATCACCATCAGACCCATCATTGCCGGGTTGATGCGGTATTGCACGGCAAAGCTGAGAGCAACCGGCGCAAGGATGGCGACGGCCGCCGGCCCCAGCGCGCCGAAACCGGTGATGATGGCGGCGACGAGGAACATCACCCATGGAATCCAGGCGACATGCCCGCGCACAAGTCGCACCGCGCATTCGACCAGCCAGTCGATGGTGCCGTTGATCTGCGCTATGGCAAAGAGGTAGGTGACGGCGACCAGGGTCAGAAAAAGATCGCTCGGAAAGCCGGCGAAAATGTCGCTGGCCTTCATCCCGATGATCAGCGTGCCGAGCACGAATGTTCCGCCGAATGCCAGCGCGCCCATGTTGATCGGCTGGATCGTCGCGATGACGAACATGCCGATCAATAGCAGTATGGATAGTACTTCGATACCCATGATTCCTCCTCCTCCGACGCCTCCAGCGTCGTCAGTCCTGTTTTCGAGATTGAAGATGGTTTCAGTGCGCCTTCCTCCCAGAGGGCGCGCGTCGTCACGTCCTGGCGTAAAGGTCGGCGTATTTCTGCCGCAGGAGGTTCTTCTGGACCTTGCCCATCGTGTTGCGTGGCAGGTCCTCAGCGAAGATGATGCGCTTGGGCTGTTTGTAGCGCGCGAGACGGTCCTGGAGTGCGCTGACTATGGCGTTTTCATCCAGGACAGCGTCGGGCTTGCGCACGACGATGGCGGTAACGCCCTCGCCGAAGTCGGGATGCGGCACACCGATCACGGCGCTTTCGGCAACGCCGTCGATCTGGTCGATCTCGCCCTCGACTTCTTTCGGATAGATGTTGTATCCGCCCGAAATCACCAGGTCCTTGTTGCGGCCGACGATGTGGACGTAGCCTTGTCCGTCGATCTTGCCGAGATCGCCGCTGATGAAGAACCCATCTGCGGTGAATTCGGCCGCGGTCTTTTCCGGCATGCGCCAATAGCCCTTGAAGACGTTCGGGCCCTTGATCTCGATCATGCCGGTTTCTTCAGGCAGCAGCACGAGCCCGGTGGCGGGATCGGTTACGCGCACCGTCACGCCCGGCAGCGGGAAGCCGACCGTTCCGGCAATCCGTTTCCCCTCATAGGGGTTCGACGTGTTCATATTGGTTTCCGTCATGCCGTAGCGCTCAAGAATCGCGTGACCGGTGCGTCTGTGAAACTCGGTATGTGTTTCGGCAAGCAGTGGGGCCGAACCGGATATGAAGAGGCGGATGTTGGCGACCGCTTGCCCGTCAAGGCGCGCGCTCTGCAGAAGGCGCACGTAGAAGGTCGGCACGCCCATCAGCATTGTTGCCTGCGGCATCAGGGACACCACGACATCCGGGTCGAACTTCGACAGCAGGAACATCGAGGCGCCGGCGAGCAGTGTGACGTTCGTGGCGACGAACAGCCCATGTGTGTGGAATATCGGCAAGGCATGGATCAGCCGATCTTCGGCGGTGACGCGCCAATAGTCTCGCAAGGTCAGGGCGTTCGAGAGCAGGTTCCCATGAGTGAGCATCGCCCCCTTGGAGCGTCCCGTCGTCCCCGACGTGTAGAGGATCGCCGCCAGATCGTCGGCGGAGCACGAGGCATCGACAAAGTCGCCCGGCTCGTCGCGTGCGAGATCCAGCAATGAGCCGGTGCCATCATCGTCGAGCGTTTCGACGATCGCGCCGTAAGGCTTCGCGACTTTCTCGACGCCCCCCCGAGCCGCTGACGAAACAACCACCAAACGCGGCTCTGCATCGCCGATAAAATAGTCGAGTTCAGCCAGGGTATAGGCGGTGTTGAGCGGCAGGTAGACCGCGCCGCTTCGAAGGCAGGCGAGATAGAGGATCAATGCCTCGGCACTTTTGTCGACTTGCACCGCAACGCGGTCTCCGGGGCGAATGCCGAGCGTGTCCATCGCACTGGCAATGCGGCCAGAAAGAGCGAGCGCGTCATCGTAGGTCCACGTACCAGTGCCATTGATCCGGATGAACGGTGCGTCGCCGGGCGCGGCGGCCCGTATAGCGTCGAAAAGATGGTTGCTCACTTTCGCCCTCCTCCAAGCTTTGAGTTCACTATTTGTGCGAATGGCCGGGAGCCTTGCTGGCCATTGCCGCCGCGGCGGCTTTCGTCGTTCTGGTTGAGCAAGCTCTTGACGGCCGGCGAGGCAATCACTTCGCCGCGCTGCGCCAGGGCCTCGTGGTTGGCGACGATATCGTCGAGCTTGTAGAGGTAGTTGACCATCAGACCGTGTGCCTGCTGCATCGCCTTGGTCGAACGGTCGCCAAGAAAATTCAGTCTTTCAAGGCGAGCACCATTGCCGAGATGGAAGCGGGCTACCGGATCGACCGGGCGGCCCTCCGGCGTCCGTTCGATCAGGAAATAGCGCGCCGCAAGCGGCAACAACACGCGCTCCATCTCGATCGCCGTGCTCTCGTCGTCGGCCCATTTAGAATCGTCGAGCAGCATCAGCTTTTCGCGGACCCCGGACGGAAGGGGGGCGGCTGCCGAGCTGCGCGACTTGGCGAGCCAACGGGCGAAGCCTGGGACCGGCGACAGCGTGACGAAATTCTTGAGGCCGGGTAAATCCCTGCGCAGGTCTTCCACGACCTGTTTGATCAGGAAGTTGCCGAACGAGATCCCGCGTAGGCCATCCTGGCAGTTGGAGATCGAATAGAAGACGGCGGTCGTCGCCTCGTCGGCATTGATCTGCTCCCTGCCCTCGTCGAGCACATCTCCGATCGCCCTCGGGACGGACCGGGTGAGCGCCACTTCGACGAACACGAGCGGCTCGTCGGCCAGTCGGGGGTGGAAGAAGGCAAAGCAGCGACGGTCGGCCGGCGCCAAACGACGGCGCAACTCCTCCCAGCCGGCGATCTCATGCACCGCCTCGTATTTGATGATCTTTTCAAGGATGTAAGCCGGCGTCGACCAGTCGATCGGTCGGAGTGTAAGAAAGCCGCGATTGAACCAGGAACCGAACAGATGTGTAAAGTCGGCGTCAAGCGCGTGATATTCGGCGGATTGCTCTTTGGAGGACAGAAGCTGCTGACGCATCCCGACGAGCTTGGCGGTGCCGTTCGGCGCGTGATTTAATCGGCGCAGGAGCTCCTGTCGCCGCGGCTCGGCCGCCTGGTGGAGAGCAATGATCGCCGCAGAGCTTTTGTCAGTGCGGTAATTTTCAATCGCCTGGTCGAGCTTGGTCATGTCGGGCCCGAACTTTTCATGAAGCATATGGAGGAATGTCTGCGCGCCGTCGCTCTCGAGCGACCCCCAGCGCTCGAGTATTTCGGCAGCCAGGGCCATGCCTGAAGCTTCGCCCCGGCTTGATAGCAGCATTTCACAGAGTGTTTGGAGATCGACTTCGGCTGCGACCTGCGTGTTGCGCGAGCCGGAAAACAGAAGCTGGCGTCCGCGGTCGGTGATGCTCTGTAGCATGTCGGTGAAGAAAGAAGCCTCAGACATGCCATAATCCTCTCTTCTGGCCGACCGGGTTGCGCGGACCGTTTGGCGGCGGCTTCCCATCGCCGGGTTTCACCGGTAGTATGTAAACTGTCACATTTCGTACACGAGGTCAATCATCGTGTATACAAGAACAGTGTTTATGTATGAGGGAAGTGAAACGAATGTCCGAAAATGTCGGCCGATGGCTTCGGGATGAGATTGAAAATGCAATTCTTTCCAACGAATTCGCGCCTGGCGCACGCCTGGACGAAATGGTGCTTGCCAATCGGTTCGGAGTCTCGCGAACGCCGGTGCGCGAGGCGCTGATGCAGCTTGACGCCATTGGTCTGATAGAAATCCGTCCGCGCCGAGGTGCAGTCGTTATCGATCCGGGACCGCACCGCATCTACGAGATGTTTGAGGTCATGGCGGAACTCGAGGGCCTGGCGGGGTCGCTCGCCGCCCGACGGCTGGATGAGCGTTCCCGAGAAGCGATCTCGGCCGCCCACAGGCGCTGTGAGCTATCAGCAGGTTCCGGTGACAGCGACGCCTATTATTACGACAACGAGGAGTTCCATACGGCCATCTACGCGGCGAGCCGAAGCGACTTCCTTGAGGAGCAATGTGCGCAATTGCACCGGCGCCTGCGTCCTTATCGCCGCCTCCAGTTGCGCGTGCGCAACCGCCTGTCGACGTCCTTCTCGGAACATTGCGCCATCGTCGAAGCGATCTTTGTTGGAGACGGAGAGGAAGCCCGCCGCCTGCTGCGGGGGCATGTCGGCATTCAGGGCGAGAGGTTCAGCGATCTAGTCGCGAGCATGGCAACCAGATGACTTATCTAAATGTCGGCGTGGCAAATCTCAGCAACCGGCATCTGGACTGGCGAGCCGCACATGAAGGCTTCTCGACGGTAGATCCTCTGCGTGCAAGCGCGGATGACGCGTATTCCGTCGGTGAGCAGTCCCGGATGGTCTCTCGCAATACCAGCACTGCTTCGAGATCCCGCAGACGCGCGCGGGCTCGCCGAAATACACACGACTGTCACTGCGTCTGATCTGGGGCAGTGCCGTTTTTTACACAAGCATTTTTATGTTTCACTACTAAAACCCGCAAAATTTAGGGTTGTTCGACGTCAAATACTGATGAATTCTGATGCGCCGCAGCGCGGGCGAAATCGCGAACCCGCGCTCACGCGACAGAACGGACGCTTGAGATGAGGATCCTGAACCATCGCATCACGCGGATCGCGGTCGGCATTTTGCTCCTGGTGCTCGTGACCGTCGCCCTGTTGCCGGGTTTGACGGGCTTCACCAGCCTGGATGGCACTGTCAATGCACGCCTTGCAGTCATAAACGCGCCGATCGACGGGGAGGTTGCGGGATCGCCGCTGCGGATCGGGACGCCGGTGAGCGAGGGTGAGGCACTTGCGACCATTCGCAACGAACGCGTCAACCGGGCAATCCTTGCGTCGCTGCGCTCAGAACACAACACCGCCGTCGAACGTGTTGCCGCGCTTGAGCGGGAGCGCGACGAGCTCTCCCAGCTGCGCAATCAGCTTGCCGAACGGCTCGAGGTCTTCCAGCGCGCGACCATTGCCAGCCTGGAACGGGAATTGCAGATCCTGCGGAAGCGAGTCGAAGTATCGCGCGCCCAGGATCTGGTCGCACAGGTGGATCTCGGCCGCAGGCAGGATCTGGAGTCGAGGGGCATTTTCACCCGCAAGATGGTGGAGTCGGCCCAGGCCGCCGGTGCCGCGACGGGTGGCGAAGTCGAGGTGAACAATCTGACGGTCGAATTGCTGCAGCACCGATTGGATGCCGTGCGCCAGGGCATATTCGTCGGCGGCGATGGTCAAAACGACGTGCCCTATTCCCGCCAGCGACAGGACGAGGTGATCGTTCGCATCAATGACCTCAACACGCGGATCGCCGAGAACAGCACGCGGGCGAGCCAGAGCGAACAGCAGATGACCGAGGAGGGGCGCCGCGTTCGCAGCCTCGAATCGGCGACGATTCTATCGCCGTTTGAGGGCGTAGTCTGGAGCAGGAATATCGTCGGCGGTTCCAACGTCATCTTGAATAACGAGATGATGCGCGTGCTCGACTGCCGTGAGTTGTTCGTCGATATTCTCGTTCCCGAGGTCGACTACGACGAGATCTATCCTGGCCGCGCGGCGGAGGTCCGGCTCTTCGGGCGTGCCGAGGTCTTCAAGGGCCAGGTGCAATCGGTAAAGGGCAGTTCCGCTGTCGTCGAGAAGGATCTGCTGGCCGCCAACGAGCCGGAAACCGACCAGCGCAATGCCCGGATCCGTATCCTGCTTGCCCCTTCGGCGCTCAACACCGACTTCGCCAATTTCTGCCAAGTCGGCCGAACGGCCCAGGTGCGTATTTCCAAACGCGCCGTTCGGCTGTCGCAATGGATCGAAAGCCTATGGTTCAGTCTCTTCTAGCGCTGACACCGACCTTTGCGGTCATCGCCTTCTTTCTTATCGGGCCGTTCAACTGGTCGCGCCGTCGAACTTGGACGCGGGCGGTCACCTGCGCCTTCGTTGCCGCGGCGGCAATGCGCTACATGCTCTGGCGCCTGACGGATACGGTTCTTCCCTATCCCAACGACGGCGCCAACTTCTATTGGGTTTGGTTCATCTTCATCGTCGAGCTTTTGGCCTTCTCGGAGGTCCTCCTCTTTCTCATCCTGATGAGCCGCTACGTCGACCGTAGCGCCGAGGCGGATGGGCTCGCACGGGCGTTTTTTCGGCGCCAGCTGAGTGAACTGCCCACGGTCGACGTCTTCATCCCGACCTACAACGAACCGCTCGACGTGCTTGAGAGAACGATCGTCGGGACGCTGGCGCTCGACTATCCCAAGGACAAGCTGCGGATCTATGTGCTCGATGACGGCCGTCGCGACTGGCTGAAGGCCTACTGCGAACAACTGGGCGCGATTCATGTGACCCGCAGCGACAACGCCCATGCCAAGGCCGGCAATATGAACAATGGCTTGCGCGTCAGTTCCGGCGATTTCGTCGCCATCTTCGATGCGGACTTCGTGCCTTACCGTCATTTCCTCAGGCGAACGTTGCCGTTCTTTTCGGACGAGTCCGTCGGCATTGTCCAGACGCCGCAGCATTTCTTCAACGTTGATCCGGTGCAATCCAATCTCGGCCTTGAGAACATATGGCCGGACGAGCAGCGCCTGTTCTTCGATGAGATTGCGCCGAGCCGCGATGGCTGGGATGTGAGCTTCTGCTGCGGCTCCTGCTCGATCGCCCGCCGCAAGGCGGTCGACGCGATCGGCGGCTTCCCGACCGAGTCGATCACGGAAGACCTGCTGACAACGCTTTCGATGCTCAACAAAGGCTACAAAACCCGCTACCTGAACGAGCGGCTGTCGATGGGTCTGGCGGCCGAAAACCTGACCGGCTATTTCGTCCAGCGCGAGCGTTGGTGCCAGGGGGGCATTCAGACGCTCTACTTGCACAACGGGCCGCTGCGAGGGCCTGGGCTTTCCCTCTTCCAGCGGATCATGTTCCTGCCGATGTCCTGGCTGGTGCAGTATCTGGTCCGCTTCATGGTGCTGGTCGTGCCGATCGCCTATTTCTGGTTCGGCGCGCTGCCGCTCTATTTCACCGAAGTCGCCGATTATGTCTCCCACCAGGTGCCGCTGTTGGCCGCCTATTTCCTTTTGATGCTCTGGATCACACCGACCCGTTATCTGCCGGTCGTCTCCAGCGCCATAGGTACTTTCGCGGCGTTCCGCATGCTGCCGACGGTGATCTCCAGCCTGGTGCGGCCGTTCGGCAAGCCGTTCAAGGTGACCCCCAAGGGCAGTGGCAATGAGGAGAGCGTCTTCGACGCCTACACCTTTACCTGGATAGCGGGCTTCATCATCGTCACCGCGCTCGGTCTGGTCATCAACATCGTTCCGGAAACGGCGCGAATACAGGGAGCATTTTCGCCGATCGCGGCGCTCTGGGCCGGGATCAACGTCATGGTGCTCGTCATCGCTTCGCTGATCTGTTTCGAAAAGCCACGGCACCTCTTTCAAGCGTTCAAGCTCGACGAGGCCGCAAGTGTCGACGGTTCCGTCGGCCGCGTTGTGAGCCTCTCCCTCGAAAAGGCGGTGGTCGCGGTTCCAACGGAAACACGGTTTCAATCCACACGTGTGCGGTTGGTCCTCGACGGCTTCGAGCCGATTCAGGCGGAGCTCAGGCAGGCGACGCAGCGGCGCGGGGACATCAGCCGCCCAGGCGACATGCGGCGTTACTATCTCCATCTTCATTTCGACCTGCACGGGGCGGAGCGGACCAAGATGATCGTCAAGCTCTATACCGGGCGCTATTCGCAGGACATTCCCGATATCGACAAGGTCGCCGTCTCGGTGAACCTGTTGCTGCGTGCCTTCGGGCGCACGCGCACTGCATAGTGTCTGCGATATAGCATAAAGATAAAGCTTGGATTGATTTGCGGCAGGCTTTGACAAACCCACCTAGCCGGACTTTCCTCGCTCCTCTCCGCCGAGGACGCATATCTGTCCCGTTTCGTATTTAGACGGAGACTCCGGCCTCGCGGAGTCCATCCACCAGCCGATCGAACAGATTGGGATCCCGGTAGGGTAAAGTCCGCTTGAGGTGATCTATAGAAAAGTTCGCATTAACCTCCAGCACCTCACGCCAATAGCGCCGCGCTTCTTCGTGCCGCCCGGTTCGACCATAGAGACAGGCGAGATAAAAGCGCGTCATGTCCGATCGCGGCGCAAGCGTTAGCCGACGCTTGAAGGCGATCTCGGCCTCGTCAAAGCGCCCGAGGCTCAATAGCGCCCTCCCCAGGAAATGCAGCGACAGGTCGAATTGCGGGTCAAGCCGGTGGGCTCGTGTATACAGCGCCAGGGCGTCTTCGTGCCGACCCTGGAAATCCCTTGTGCCGCCAAGTGCGGTATAGGCGTTGGCCGAATTGGGATCGAGTTCGATCGCCCGCTCTTCAGCGCGCTCCGCCTCATCCAGACGCCGCATGAAGGCAAGGGCAAGCCCGAGCGCGTGATGGCCTTGCGGCTCGGTATCGTCCGTCTCGATTGCCTTGTGTGCCAGCTCGAACGCCTGTGTGAGATTGTCAGGCGTCGCGCCGTTCCACTGGTTGATGAAGTCGGTTAAGGTGGTGATCGAGAGCGAAGCATAGGCAGCCGCCAGCCCTGGATCGATCGCGATCGCGCGCTCCAGCATGCTGCGCGCCTCAGCGGACGATACGGAGTTGAACTGCAGAATGGACTGACGGGAGCGGACGAGCAGGTCGTAGGCTTCGGGATCGACCTTGCCGCGGCTTTCCCGCCGCTCCTCTTCGCTGGTTGTCAGCTTCACTCTGAGCGCGTTGACGATAGTGCGGGTCACTTCGTCCTGAACAGCAAAGATATCCTCAAGTCCGCGGTCGTAGCGCTCGGCCCACAGATGACCGCCCGTCGTACCGTCGATCATCTGGGCGTTAATGCGGATACGGTCGGTGGCCCGGCGCACGCTGCCTTCAAGGATGTAGCGGACGCCGAGTTCCCGGCTCACCTTGCGGATGTCCGGCGACTTGCCTTTATAGGCGAAAGAGGAGTTCCGGGCGATCACGAAGAGGCCGGAAACCTTTGAAAGATCCGTGATAATGTCCTCGGTGATGCCATCGGCGAAATAACCCTGCTCCGGGTCGCCGGACATGTTGTCAAACGGTAGAACGGCTATCGATGGCTTCCTTGGAAGCTGCGGCGGGGGTTCGGCGGCAGTCTTGTTGGGATCGTTCGTGCGGTCGTTCGGCGACCAACGCCAAATGTGCACCGGGCGCTCGATGTTCTTGACCTCGTAATCGCCGGCGTCGACGAAATCGAGGCTGACACGCCCATGCACGTATTCATGAATTCCATCCGAAATCGCGACGCCGCCAGGATCTGCAAGCGCCTCGATACGGGCAGCCACATTGACCCCGTCCCCGTATAGATCGCGGTCCTCGACCATGATGTCGCCCAGGTTGACACCGACGCGGAGCACGATAGCCCGGTCCTCCGGCATGTCTCTGTTCGCGGCGGCCATGGCCTGCTGAAGGGCTGCGGCGCATTCGACGGCGTTGACGGCGCTCGCGAACTCGACAAGGACACCGTCACCCGTCCTCTTGAAGACGCGGCCCTGATGAATTGCGACGAGCGGCTCCAGCACCTCTTTCCACCGCGCCATGAGCAGCGTGTGGGTGCTTTTTTCGTCCCGCTCCATAAGCCGGCTGTAACCGACCACATCAGCGGCCAAAATGGCAGCAAGCCGACGTCTGATGGATTTGTTGGCCATGAGCAATGGCGCCTTCCTAGCACCGATTGGCCAAATTTTACTGCTGTATTGCTGCCATGTCTATTTGGCTTGAGGCGAGCCTTGGTCGACAACCAACGTTTCGTGCGCAAATCCGCTTGTGCCATCGCTCTGAAGGGACGGGCGGGAACCTACGCTCTCCAACCGAGCCAGTCCTTCAGCGGATGCGCTCGTCGCCTCGAACGCGCGGAACCCGTACCCCGCGTCGAACAGAGCTTAGCCTTGCTCCAGAAGTCCCTGTGCCAACTCTCAGTTTACCTTTCAGACGACCCGATGCACTGGAAGCGCCACGACGAAGCAGGCGCCGCCGCCCGACGGAGATTCGTATCGGACCGCGCCGCCGTGGCGCTCGGCAATCTGGCGCACCAGCGCCAGCCCCAAGCCCCAGCCGCCCGCGGCCTCGCTGCGCCCCGAGGGCCGGTAGAAGGGCTCGAAAACGCGGGCGCTCTCGCTATCCGGTACGCCCGGGCCGTGGTCGCGGACCCTGATTTCCACCTCGCGGCCTGCCTGCGCGACAGTGGCTGCGACAGGCGGGGCACCGTGGCGCAGCGCGTTCTGCATGAGATTGCGCACGAGCCTGCCGAGCAGGCGCGCATCGCCTGTGACCATCGCCGGCGTGCCGGAGACCTCGACGCCGTTGCGCGCGCCCTCTTCCGAGACCAGAGCCAGAAGGTCGACGGACTCCAGGGCATCGAGCCCATCGACGTGGTCGAGCCTGCTTGCCAGCAGGATCTCCTCGACCAGCGTGTTCAGTTCAGCCAGATTACGGACGATCTCCTCTCTGCGGTTATCGTCCGGCGCCTGTTCATAGAGGTCAATCGCGATGCGCAGGCGCGCAAGCGGCGAGCGCAATTCGTGGCTGGCATTGGCGAGCAGAGCGCGGTGTGACGTGATCAGCCTCTCGACATGATCTGCGGCCTTGTTGAAGCTCTTCGCCACCGCCGCGACCTCATCGCTGCCGTCCTCCGGCACGCGGGCCACGAAATCGCCCCTGCCCCAGGCGTCAACGCCGGCGCGTAGCCGCTCCAGCCGGCGGGTCAGGTGACGCACCACCGGATAGGCGGCGAGCCCGATGACGCCCGCGATCAACACCAGATAGGCGAGCGGATTGCGGCCAGCCGGACGGAAAGGCCGCTCCATGCGCGCGGCTACTGCGCGACCGTCGGGCAACTCCGTCACCATGGTGTGAGAGTTGCCTTGCAGGCCGTGGCGCCGCGGCCCCTCGAGAATGTCGCGCGGGAGCGGCCGGCCGCCGCTCGCGATCAGCCTGCCGCGCCGATCGTATACCGCTATGTCGGCATCGAAGGCCCGTGAAAACCGCTCCAGCGTCGCCTCGACCGACCGCTGGTCCATGTCGGGCGGAATCAGCGCGGCGACGAACCGCGCGCGTTGGCTCTGCCAACTGGAGTCCTCCTCGCCCTGTCCCAGCCACACGAAGGCTGCGCTGGCGACGGCGACCGCGGCAAGGCTCGCCAGCAGCGTCAGGTAGATTTTTAGGAACAGCCGGCTGCGCATCGCTCTATCTCTCATCATCCTGGAAGCGGGCGAAGACATAGCCGGCGCCGCGCACGGTGATGATGCGTCTCGGATGCTTGGGGTCGCTCTCGATAGCCGCCCTGATGCGCGAGATATGGACGTCTATGGATCGGTCAAAGGCTTCCAACTCCTCACCCTTGACCGTGTCCATCAAATGCTCGCGCGACAGCGTGCGGCCGGCATTTTCAGCAAGCACCACAAGCAGGTCGAACTGGTAGCTGGTCATTGCACATTCGCGGCCGTCGATCCTGACCAAGCGGGATCCCGGCTCGATCTCCAGCCGTCCGAAGCGCAGGACGCGCGAGACGGCCGCGCCACCGTTGCGGCGGCGCAGGATCGCTTTCAGCCGCGCCAGCAGTTCGCGCGGATTGAAAGGCTTGGGTAGATAGTCGTCGGCACCTAGCTCCAGCCCGACGATGCGATCGGTCTCCTCGCCCCTGGCCGTGAGCATCAGGATAGGCACGTCGGAGACGGCGCGCATCCGCCGGCAGGTCTCGAAGCCGTCGAGATCTGGAAGCATGACGTCGAGGATCACGGCGCCCGGCGCGCGGCGGCCGAGGTCAGCAAGGCCCGCCGTGGCCGTCGCGGCGGTGTGGACGATGTAGCCGTTTGCGGAGAGATAGTCGGCGAGCATGGCGGAAAGGCGCGTATCATCATCGACGATCAGGACCTGTTCCACCATCGCTCCGCCCTCCGTTCAGTCCCCTGGCCGACTCAGTCTACCACCGGCCGCGGCCTCCGCGCTCCTTCAAATGCTCCACCAGCTTGGTGCGCTGTTCGGGCGTCAGCACTTCGGCGGCATCGAGGAGCGCAGTCGTCATCTTGCGCGAGGCCTCGTCGATGGCCGCGATGCGCTCACTGCGCAGTTTCTCGGCGGCGGCGCGGTCGATGGTCGACGCGCCGAGGAGTTCGATAACCTCCTGACGCGTCTCGCGGAAGTCCCGGAAAGTCGGCCTGATCTCATCGCGCGCCTTGTCGATGATGTCCCAAAGCTTGTCTTCCTGTTCGGACGTTGCATTGAGTTCGTCGAGCACGGAGCCGATCCGGTGTTCCATAAAGTCGCCACCTCCCATATGCGCGTGCATCATGTGGCCGCCCATACCAAAACGGCCCATGCCAAAGCCGAAATCGTCGCTGCGCGCAGCTGTAAAACCGATCCCGCTGACAACCGCGACGGCGGCGATGCCGCCGATCGCTGCGCGCCGGCTCCAGCCCTTCGAAACGGCTTCGCTGGCGGCCGGGCTCGCCAGGTTCTTGTCCTCAGTTTCCATCATTCGTCTCCTTTCCTCCGCAGCACCTGCTGCAATGGAGGAAAGTTAACGGGCCAACGTTTCGCGCGTTCTGGGCGAATGTAAAGAAATGTAAAGCAACAAGGACCGGTGCAAGACTACGCTGTTGGGTAGCAAATGCCACCACGGCGGCTTTCATCCCGAAGGGGGCATTTTCGCGCTGGTCACGGCGAAGGCCGCGATCGTCGCCAAATACCGACCTTGGCAAACGGTGTTCGAAGAAGTGGTGCCGCAGGAGACGGAGCGTCCTTCACATTGCCCGCACCAGCGACGAAGTGAACTACGTCACATCAGGCGAACTCGCCTTCCCCGGTTTGGCGAGAGCACCGTGGCGCAGTTTCATGCGGTGACTGGGGCTGGCGAAATGGAGTGCGCTTGGCCAGTCGGGCGGAGATCCGCCACGCTGGACTAATTGCCGTGAACAAGGCTTAATGCTGCACGGGGATGGCGGGATTGCTGGGATGTCGATTATGAGATCACCGCAGCAAATGACTGGTAACGTCAATGTTCTTGATGCAGTCGTGATCGGGGCCGGCTGGGCCGGCCTGGGTGTCAGCTATTGGCTGGCACGACGAGGCCTACGCCATAGCGTATTGGAGCGAGGCCGCGTAGGAGAGACTTGGCGCACGCAGCGATGGGGTTCTTTTCGGATGAATACCCCCAACCTGCAGACCGTCATGCCAGGCGACTGCTATGACGGTCCAAATCCGTCTGGTGCCCTGACGCGCGACCAGTTCGTCGCTCTCCTTGAGGACTTCGCCAGGCGCAACGGGCTTCCGATCGAACCGGATACTGCGGTGACCGAACTCGCGCGCACGCACGAGAATGGCGAGTATCGGCTAACCACCTCACGCGGCACGCTTTTGGCGCGGAACGTGATCGTCGCAAGTGGTAGCCTGAATTGTCCGGTGCGCCCAGTTTGGGCCGCTGCTTTGCCGCCTGTCCTTCGCCAGATCGATGCTTCCGGCTACCGCAGCGCTGCGGATCTCCCCGATGGAGCGGTGCTGGTGGTCGGAAGTGGCCAATCGGGTGCCCAGATCGCGGAAGAGTTGGCGGAAGCAGGCCGAACAGTCTTCCTTGCCACCAGTCGTGTCGGACGGCTCCCACGGCGCTACCGAGGCCGCGACATCATGATCTGGCTCCTTGAAAGCGGGTTTCTCGACGTGCGACGAGAGGAGGTCATTCGACTTGCGGGACGTATCCCGCCTCGTGGTGTGCTCGGGCCGGTGCACACGATAAGCCTTCAAGCGCTCAGCGCCCGAGGTGTCGTGCTTCTTGGGCATTTCACTGGCGTCGAGAATGGCGGCCGCCTCTCGTTCGCCGACGATCTTGAAGCGAATGTTCGTTTTGCAGATGAAGCCTCAGACAACATCAAACGCCATATCGACGAATATATCAGCCGTGCTGGAATCGATGCACCTGTTTCGGAGCCCGACCCGGCGGAGACGGTCGCGATGCGTCAGCCGAATCCGACGATCGGCTCGCTTGATCTCTCCCGGTCCGACATAACGACTGTGGTGTGGTGCACAGGCTTCAAGGGCGATTTCAGTTGGGTGAGACTTCCCGGTGCGCTCGACAGCGTGGGACAGCCTGTTCACGAGGATGGGGTCGCCTCCCTGCCAGGCCTCTACTTCGCCGGGTTGGATTTCGCCTCCACACGCAAGTCAGGCATAATACTGGCGATTGCCGAGGAAGCATCTCGCCTTGTCGAACACATCGTAGGGCATTCGTGATCGCCTTTTTGGCGCGCGAAGCGGTCGTAGCGGAGTATTCGCGGCTGGTGGCATTTGCTACCGTGGTATTTGCTACCGGCTCGTTTATGAGGTCCGAGACGCAGAAAATCTCTTGGTAGTCGTGGCGATCGGCAAGAGAGATCGCGGCTGGGTCTATAGCGTAGCTGACCGTCGCGAAGTTCCAAAACAGGCGCGACAAATGGGCTGGACGGTGCAGAACCTGACAGACGATCAGATGAGCGTGACGGCCTACGGCCACAACTCGGGGTCATGTGTGGATGCCGCGAACTGACCGCGAAAGTGCCGCAACGCTATCGGGATACTGTCACAAATCATTCGCGGCACCATTGTGCTCTATGAATTTTCGGCGAGCGCGCCGGAAAGGAGCGTCGTTGCTGCCCATCTGAGAACTTCCTCGGCCTCTTTGGGTTCCAGCTCACAGATATCGCGCATGACAACCAGAGATTCGATGCCTGTCATGAGCGAAAGGGCATTCACCAGCTTCTGGAACTGTTTCGGTGGCATCTGGCCCTGCAGCGGTGCCATTGCCTCCTTGAGCCAGGCAATACGGCGGGCGCCGCGGCGGACTTGCGTCTGGCCGACGGCCGAGCTACCGAGCAAGGCGCGGAAGATGCTCTCGTTGCCGAGCACCATATGGAATATGTCGGAGACCAGCTTGTCCAGCCGCTTCTCGACTTCGGCCGCATCCGCATCTTCCTTCGCCGGAGGGATCGTAATGATATCGGCGACGCCATCCAGCACGGCCTCACGAATGATCTCCTCCGGCGTCGAGAAATACCGGTAGGCGGTCGCCCGCGAAATCCCTGCCAGATCGGCGACATCCGCGATGGAGGGGTGCCCTCCTTTTTCAACGATCTCCCTTGCTGCACGCAGCAGTTCGGTGCGCGTCCTGCGCTTCTGGTTCACCCGTTCGAACTTTTTCTCTTGACTGTCCATTAACGCCTCATTATGAGATAGATGTCTCATTACGAGTTAATTGTATCACAACCCCTCCAAGGAACAAGTCAATGAATTCGAGCCCCGCTCCAATGACCGTGCATTTCCTCGGCAATCTCATGACCTTCCGCGCCCGCTATGCAGACACGAGAGGCAGTTTCACGGTCATCGAAGTGTTGACGGCGCCGAACGCAGGTCCACCGCCGCATACCCAGACGGACCAGGAGGCGTTTCTCATTCTCGAGGGCCTTTACGAGATCATCGTCGGCAATGAGGTTAAGCATTGCGGGCCGGGCGATTTCGTCCATGTCTGGCCGGGCACGATGCATTCCTTCCGCAATATCGCGGAAACGCCCTCCAGGATGATCCTCATCAATTTTCCGGGCGACCTCCACGAGGAATTTTTCGTGGCCGTCGGCGAGCCGGTGCCTGCCGGAACGACAGCTTTTCCGGAGATGCTTCCGCCCGACATTCCGAAGATCGTCGAAACCGCGGCGCGGTTCGGCATCGATATTCCGCTTCCGCCGATCAGCTAAGGAGCGAAAACATGACGCAGCATCTGATCAATGCGCTGCTGGCCTCCAGAGCCTTCGGCATCGCTGCCCGCATCCTCCTAACGCTCGTCTTCTGGTCGAGCGGCCTTGCCAAGCTCTTCGATTTTGCAGCAGCCGTTGCCGAGATGGAAAAATACGGTGTCACGCCCGCCTTTCCGATGGCGATCGCCGTCATCGTCGTTCAACTCGGCGGTTCGGCACTTGTCATCTCGGGGCGGTATGTCTGGCTCGGCGCGGGCGCGCTCGGCGTCTTTACTGCGCTGACGATCCCCGTCGCACATGCCTTCTGGACGATGACCGGCGAGACAGCCTTCTTCGAAATGCTGTTTGCAATCGAGCATATCAGCGTCATTGGCGGACTGATGACGGTTGCGATATTGCGGCGGCAGGCGGCCGTTGGGGCAAAGCCCGGATTTGCAGGCGTGTGACAACAGTGGCACCGGGTTTCCCGGCCTCTTTTCCTTCTCAGCTTTTGCCTGGCCGTCACTGAGCTGGGGCACTCTACGCCGATATGGGACACTTTCGGCCGCAAAGCGATATCTCGCGCTGGGAATCTGCGGTCCATGCATCGGAGTTGACTGGGCGCGGACCAGCTTGTCTTTTGTTCTTCCGCTTGTTGCTGGACAGACCCGGATCATCGAGCCCCCCCAAAAAAAAGCCTCTCGACGCGACGCCATTTTCTCGGAAGGGAGAACACGGCACTGGCAAGCGAAGCGAAAAACGAAGCTCTCGGGACATCATGTCCTGGGCGCCAGGCGGCTACTCCAGAGAGTGCCTCCCAACCAGTTGGACGCCATTGTCGAGATTTGCGTCACCCCGTGACCGGGCAAAGAAAAAGCCCGGTGCGGGAGGAGGTGCACCGGGCTTCGATTGGTGACCGACAGCTGGGAGGAGGAGTGCTGTCCGTCTGACAAAGCGGCTCGGGAGGAGGTGAACCGCTTTGATGCTTTAAGGATAATGCTGCACTGCAGCAATTTCAAGGGCGAGCCGTAGCCAGGATCCGAAAAAAATATCCCAAAACGGCCAGAAACCATTGCAAGTTTATTTTTACCCGTGCCGTCATTGCCCCCTACACGGGTTAGAATGACATCATGTCACCGTTTGTAAGAACACTTACGGGTTCGATTTTGGAAGACGAGGCTTGCGCCAGGCTTGGTCATGCAGCGCCTGGTTGTACAGATCGCGCAAACACGATCCCCTTTCGGCAACCCATTTGCACCTCTCCCGCCTGTCGATCGATCGCGTTGGAGCCAGGAAAAGCCAAATGCCGCAGAGAAAGCCCCCAACTGACAAAGGCCGGGGTCGACCCGGCCTCTCGCTGTCACTATCGCAGACGCTTCAGGCCTGAAGATTGTCCGCCGACATCTTACCGGATTTGCGATCCTTCACCAGTTCATAGGTGATCTTCTGGCCATCTGTCAGACTGCGCATGCCAGCACGTTCTACGGCGGAAATGTGGACGAACACATCCGTGCTGCCATCATCCGGCTGAATGAATCCGAAACCCTTCGTTGCGTTGAACCATTTCACGGTACCAGTAGCCATATTTTTTTCCTTTAAACTGCTTCTCTCTCAGCCCAGTGCTAAGAAGGCGCGTCTTGTTTGTGTTTACACTACGCTCTCGGTGACCGCGCAACCAGTCGCGCATAGTCTATTGCCGACAACATATTCGCATGGTTTGCCTTGCCTGTGCCCGCAATGTCGAAGGCTGTCCCGTGATCGACGGAGACACGATCGATCGGCAGCCCGAGCGAGACGTTGACGGCTGTCTCGAAGGCAACGAGCTTGATCGGAATATGCCCCTGGTCGTGATACTGCGCCACCACCAGATCGAAGGCGCCGCCGTAGGCACGGGCGTAGACCGTATCGGCCGAAATTGGACCGACGACATCGATCCCCTTTTGCCGCGCCAGTTCGACCGCCGGCGCGAGGAATTTCATGTCCTCGTCGCCGAACAAGCCACCTTCGCCGCAATGCGGATTGATGCCCGCCACGGCGATGCGGGCCCTGCGGCCAAGACGAAGGAAATGTCGGTGCCCCGCCTCGATCGTCGCCAGCACCCGCTCGACCGTCGCACGGTCGATGGCCGTGCGCAGCGACACATGCGTCGAGACATGGATCGTGTTCAGACGCTCGGATGCGAGCAACATGAAGGAGCTTTTCGACCCGGTGAGATGAGCAAGAAGCCCCGTGTGGCCGTCGAAATGGTGGCCGGCGAGGTTCATCGCCTCCTTGTTGATCGGCGCCGTGACGATACAATCGACCTCTCCGGACATGGCAAGCTCGACGGCGCGCTTGATGTAGCGCACGGACGCGTCCCCCGCGACCGGACTGACCTTGCCGATCTCCGGCAGGCTGCCGTCAATCGCAACCTCATCGACCGCAATGGCGCCGGCCACCGGCATTGCGGAAAACCGCAATTCCGTTCCCGTCACCCTGTTTGCCCGCTCCAGCGCCGCGACATTGCCGATAATAACGAAGTTCGCCCGGTCAGCTTCCGGCAGTGCCGCCAGCGCCTTGACGATGACCTCCGGTCCGACACCGGCCGGATCGCCGAGTGTGACGGCTACGCGTGATGTGCTCATGATCATTATCCTCTGCGGGCGTTGCTGCCTCTGCGGTCCGGCGTGGTGGCGCAGACCTGTCGTCTCAATAGGCGGTTTGGTAGATCGAAAGAATGTCGCTGCGGCCAAGCTCGCGCGGATTATTGTCGAGAAGGCGGCGAATGGCGAAGGCGTCGTCGGCCATGACGTCGAGATCGTCGGCTGGAACGCCAAGGGCGGAAAGTCGCATCTCGATGCCAAGCCCGGCGCAGAAACCGAACGAAGCGTCGAACACCGATGCCTGGTCTGAGCCCGCCTTCAGGTTCAGCGCCTCGATCACCTGCATCGTCTTCTCGGCAACGGCCGGCGTGTTGAAGGCCAGCACATGCGGGAAAATCAGGGCATTGGCTGCGCCATGGGCGATATGCCAGCGGGTCCCAAGCGGATAGGCAAGCGCGTGCCCGCCGGCAGTGTTGACCGGACCGAGACAGAAGCCGCCATAGAGCGAGGCGAGCGAGAGCCCTGCCCGCGCCTGCGCATCCGCCCCGTCGGCAACAGCGCGAGCGAGATAACGTCCAACCAGACGAACTCCTTCGATCGCATAAAGATCGATCATCGGATGCGCCTTGCGGTTGGTGAAGGCTTCGACGCAATGCGCCATGGCATCGACGCCGGTCGCCGCCGTCGTCGCAGCCGGAACGGTAAAGGTGAGGCCAGGATCGATGACGGCGATATCGGCAAGCATGTGGATGCTCTCGACCGCGAGCTTGGCCTGGGTTTGCGGATCGGTAACCAGTGCGCGGATGCCCGCCTCGCTGCCGGTACCCGATGTCGTCGGCACTTGCGCAAGCCCTACCCGGCGTCGTTGCGCAACCTTGCCCGCGCCGACGACCTCACGCAATGTCTGCGTGGAACCGGAGAGCACGGATGCGAGTTTGGCAAGGTCCATTGCGCTGCCACCGCCAAAACCGACGATCAGGTCTGTGTGCGCCTCGTTTGCAACGGACAAAAGCAAATCCAGATTATCCGTATCAGGCTCGGGCCTGACCTGCGAGAAGACGGTGACGAAGCCCGGCAACTCGAGGATATCGACACGGGACGCGTTGAAAGCATCCGAAACGACGAGAACGCGCGAAAAGCCCTGACCGGCGGCCCACTTCCCCAGCTTGGCCGCGACACCGACGCCGAACTCGATGATTTCGGGACGAACGATCGTGATCGGCGCGCTCAGGCTTGTCATGATGGATCCTCTCGTCTGGGCGTATGCGCCCATTAGACGCTCGCAATAACATGTAAATTTGTTACACACGCTAGGCTTTCTTGGCAATAGAGAACTTGGTTTCATCCATCTTTTCTGCGTCCTCGACGAAAGAACCATGGTAGCGCTGGTTCAATGTATTGCGCCAACTACTTATTTTTATTATTATTTTATAATGGCAGTCGCATGGGCGGCGACCGCAAGACATAGTCACGGCGACACTCAGCCGGCATTAGCGGCCTGTCAAAAACCATGTAAAATTATGAATCTTTCGCGCTTTTCGCACCCAAAAAGGGCGCCGTTTAACCAACTTGTCAAAAGCACTGGATGGACGAGGCGATTTCCTGAATTCTAGACGCCTGTCGAACGCCGCTGGGCAGCTCGGCAGGCCTCAGCTCTCAATGGGACGCCAACCGCACATATTTGATGGCACGGCGATAATAGGTGTAGGCGACATGCAACGCACCATCCGGTCCTTCGACGAGCGAGGGATAGGAATATTCCCGATTGAGCGCGTCTTTCGAATTGTTGGTCAGGCAATAGCCGTCGCCGGTGTCGAGATCACGCCGGCCACCGAAGGTTCGGCCTCCATCATCGGAGAAGGCGAGGCTCATTGGCGAGCGGGGAACGCCCCAGACTGCCTTGCGCCCCGGTGCGACCGCAGCGGCCTCGGGTTTCTCACCTTGCGCCCCCTCTTCCGCTTCGATCTCGTCGTAGAGCGAATGACGTCGATCATCCGACGTCGAGGCGTTGGAATGGTTATAGACGATGGCGATCCGCCCGCTTGAAAGGCCGACCGCCTGAATCGATGAATTGTTGTTCGGCAGATTGGTCGGTTCCGGCGCTCTCCAGCTCATGCCGTCGTCGTCCGACACGCTGCGCAGGATATGCTGGGCAAAACGGTTGCGGTAAAAAGCGACCATCCGCGCGCCGTCCTGCGGGACGATATTCATATGCACCGCGCCGACGCTGGCGGGCACATCGACCATCACCCAGCTTTCACCCGCATCTCGTGAGACGAGAACTGCCGCGGTATCGACATCGCCGGTCCAGCGGGCTCCCGGCACGCCAATGCAGCAGAAAGCCGGAAGAAGCCAGGTTCCCTGGGCGTTGACGATGACCGGCTGGCGCACGAATGTGCCGGGAATATCGCAAAGAATGTCGACCGGGCCGAAGGTGCGGCCGCCGTCCGCAGAGATCCGTCGCTTGACGATAGCGCCGTCCTGGTTTCCCGAGGTCTGCGACGTGAAAATCAGCCAGACCTTGCCGTCCGGCGCGGTGAAAAGAAGCGGGTTCTGCTCCGATTTCTGCGGATCGTCCGACATCTTCTCGGGCTGCGACCAGCGGAACGCCCCCGGCGCCAGCCGCGACATATAGATCGAGATGTCGCCCATACCTTCCATCGTGCCGCCGAACCAGACGCAAGCGAGCGTGCCGTCGGGCAGGAAAGCGAGGTTTGCGGCGTGATTTTGCACACACGGCGACGGCAGAAACGCCTCGAACCGTCCCTTTTCCAAGGGATGTGGCGAGACCGCGCCGTTCATCAACGCCGGAATTTCGTCAGGCCGAAGGCCGGAGGTGGTGAGCATATCGGTCGCTCCTCAAGGCAGTTGCGCGAATTTGGTTGCGAGATCTGCCCGCTCGGCGGCGCTCAGCGCCATCAATGGCGGGCGGGGCAACCCCCAGGCGGCATTGCCATTCTTCAATCCCACCATCGCCTTGATCGTCGGGATCTGGACATAGGAATTGGAGAGAGAGCGATAGGCATTGATCCGCGTCTGTGCCGCCTCGACCTCACCCGCGCGGGTCGGGTCGTTCGCGTGGTCGTAAACGACCCGCAGGGAACTGGCGACCAAGTTGGACGTCGCGGTGATGCAACCGGCGCCGCCGGCCTTGATCAGCGGCAAGAGCAGCGGGTCTGCGCCGGCAAGCACCGAAAATCCCGGGAAAGCAGCAACAAGGGCCTGCATATTGGCAAAATCGCCGGCGGAATCCTTGATCCCCGCCACCGTATTCGGGAAGGCCTTGATCAGGCGGCCGATCAGCGACAGCGTCAGCGGGATGCCGGAAACCTGGGGGATGTGATAGAGCACGATACGGAGCCGATCGTCGGCGATCGCCTCGATGATCTGCGCATAGGCCGCAAAAAGACCGTCGTCCGAAACACCCTTGTAGTAGAACGGCGGCAGCATGACGACGCGGGTAACGCCGACCGACAGCGCATGCCGCGTCAGCTCGATCGTTTCGGGGATGGCAGCAACGCCGGTGCCCGGCATCAGTTGACCGCCGGGAATGCCGGACTTCAGCGCGGCCTCAAGGATGTCGCGGCGCTCTGCCGAGGAGAAGGAGTTGGCCTCGCCCGTCGTGCCCAAGAGCGCCACACCATGGCACCCTTCCTCGATCAAACGGTGGCAATGGGCGGTAAAAAGGCCGAGGTCCGGGGTATAGTCGGCATTGAGCGGCGTGGTCGCAGCGCTGTAAACGCCGCTTATCCCTTGAATGGTCATCCTGCGAACTCCTCCTGCCCTGCCTGACGCTTTTCGATGTGAACCGCCAAAGGCATCCGCTTTTTCCGCAATCATGACAACTTGTCAAGGAAAATTCCACGCCAAAAATCTCGCTCAAAAAATATCATATTGAAAAATATGCGTTTTATACGCAAATCGATTATTGAAGCGAATACGTGAAAGAATTAATGTTGACATATTTACAATATCGATCCAGTGTCGGACCTCATCATGGCGCGGCAACCTGTCAGGAACCAGGCAGATGGAGGGCGCGATGACTGCATCTATGGGAGGATCAGATGTCTAATCGAAACAAGGAAACCGGCTCGTCACAGCCGCAGATGACGCGCCGCAACGCCCTGAAACTCGGTCTCGGCACGAGCGTGGCGCTTGGCCTGTTCGGCCTGAATGCCCGCATCGTCGTCGCGCAGGAAGGCCAGGTGCTCAAGGTCGCGCATCCTGCCTTCAACCAGGATTGGTCGCCGCTACGCGGTGGCGGCCCGCCCTATCGCTGGAATTCGGCTTGGTGGGCGGCGCCGATGTATTTCGACAGCAAGGGCGAATTGCACCCTTACGTCTTTACAAGCTGGGAACCGGCTGCCGACAACAAGACCTGGACCTTCAAGATCGACCCGAAGGCCGTCTTCTCCGACGGCAGCAAGATCACTGCTGAGGACGTCAAGGGCTCGTGGAACGTCTCGGCCATGCCGAACACCAAGAACCAGCGCGCCGATCAGGTGCTGAGCAAGGTCGCCGGCTATGCCGATGTCAGCGCTGGCAAAGCCAAGGAAATTTCCGGTATCGCGACGCCGGACGAAGGCACTGTCGTCGTCACGCTGACCGACGCCGATCCGATCTTCTTCATGCGCCTCGGCAACCACATCGCGCCGATCACCAAGGCGTCGCAATCTCGCGGCGAAGACGGCGAGGAAGTCGCCGACTGGTACATGCCCGACAACGGCGCGGTCTTTTCCGGTCCGTTCAAGCTCACTAGCATCGACCTCGACGCCGGCAAGCTGGTGTTCGAGCCGAATGAGAACTTCTTCGGCCCGAAGCCAAAGCTCGCCCGCATCGAGATCGACTCGATCGAGGACAACGTCACTGCAACATCGCTTCTGAAGTCCGGCGAATACAACGCGCATACCGAACTTGTCACCTCGACCATCGTGCAGGATCTCGGCGCCAGCTTTGCAGAAGGGCCGCTGATCCCGACCAGCCAGCACTTCTGGTTCAACGCGTCCCGCGCCCCGATGGACGATCCGAAGGTGCGCCAGGCGCTGATCATGGCCGTCGACCGCGAGGGGCTGATGAAGGCATCCTTCCCGGATGGACCGCACAAGAAGACGGATCAGGTTCTGAACTCCGTGCCGGGCGCCGACAATTCCGGCTTCGAGCCCTATCCTTATGATCCGGAAGGCGCCAAGAAGTTGCTGGCGGAATCAAGCTTTGGCGGACCGGAGCGTCTGCCCAAACTTCTGTTCGTCGGCATTTCCGGCCCGGCGATCGAGGCGGCTGCACAGTTCATCGCCGAACAATGGCGCCAGAACCTCGGTATCACCGCCGTCGACATGAAGCCGCAGCAGGATGCCTATGCTGGTCCCGACCAGAACGCGGTGCAGATTTTCCGCGACGATGTCGGCACACGCGTTCCCGATGCCGTCTCCTATCTGGCCGGTTCCATCGCTTCGACCTCCTCGAATGCGCAGAACAAGCTTGGCGGCTACAAGAACGACAAGGTCGACAGTCTGCTTGCCGAAGCCGCCACCAAGTCGGTGGATGATCCGCAGCGCGTTGCGCTTGCGCAGGAAGCCCAGAAAGCCTTCCGCGAGGACTGGACCTTCATCCCCTGGTATGCCCAGGCCATGTCGCGCTGGGCAACCGACAAAGTCACCGGCATCGACAAGAACCTTGACTGGCAGGTCGTGGCACCTTGGGACATCTCGGTCGCTTGAGCCAAGCGGATGCCAACATCCCCTGTGCGGGAGCGCGCGCCGCTTCCGCACAGATTTCGATTGCTGGAGTATGATAGCGCGAGCTTACGCCACAGCAGGAACTCGAAGCTTCATCTTCTGAAAACCAGGGTGGGAGACTGCCATGCTGCGCTACATTGCGACCCGTTTCGTCGTCTGGATTCCCTCCGTCCTGCTGGTGATGCTCGGCGTCTATGCGCTCGCCTATTTTGGCGCCGGCGACCCAATCAAGCTGATCTTCCTGCGCGCGCCCGGCGATGTTGCCTACAACCCGGAACGCATTGAGGCGATCCGCGAAAGCGCGGGCCTCAACCGGCCGTTCCTCGTCCAATTCGGCAGCTATATCTGGAACCTGCTGCATGGCAATTTCGGCAATTCGCTGAGTTCCGGCCGCTCCGTCTGGGCGATGATCTCGGCCGCAGCCCCCGTTTCCTTCAAGCTGGCACTCTGTTCCGTCGTCCTCACCGCGGTCGTTGCCATTCCGCTCGGGCTGATCGCGGCACTCAACCAGAACACCCGCACCGACTATGCCATTCTCGGTTCGGCCCTGTTTCTCTGGGCGATCCCCGCCTATGTCGCGGGGCCTATGCTGATGGTCCTTCTGATCATGGTTCTGCCCGGTTCGGCCGTACCCTACGGATGGGGCGGCGTCTTTGACGTTCGCATCCTCCTGCCGCTGCTCGTCCTCTCCTTCCAGCCGATTGCATTGATCGTGCGCCAGACTCGTGCTGCCGTGATCGAGGTGCTCGCGGAAGATTTCGTTCGCACCGCGCGCGCCAAGGGCGTACCGGAAACGGTGGTGGCACTTCGTCATATCCTGCGCCCGGTGCTGACGCCCGTCGTCACCCAGCTCGGGCTCATCATGATCACCATCGTCAACGGCGCGATCTTCGTCGAGCTCGTCTTCGGTCTGCCGGGTCTTGGCCGCCTGACCGTGAAGGCCCTGACCAATACCGACTATCCGGTCATCCTCGCCGTCACGTTGATCGGCTCGTTCCTGGTCATGATCTCCAACCTTCTGGTCGACGTGCTCTATCCGCTGCTCGACCCGCGCGCCAACGACACCAGAAGGAGCCGCTGACCATGTCCGTCGTTCCCATGACTACACCTGCCGAAACCGATATCGAACCGACCGTCAGCCTTTGGCGCGACGCATGGCACCGGCTGCGCCGAAACCGCCTTGCCGTGTTCGGCCTAATCGTCGTCGTTGTCCTCGCCTTCACGGCCGCCTTTGGGCCATACCTTACGCCCTACGACTTCCTCAGCCAGGATCTGAGCGCCCGCAACCTGGCACCGTCGATGTCGCATCTCTTCGGCACGGACGATCTCGGCCGTGACGTCTTCAGCCGCGTGATTTATGGCACGCGAACCGCCTTCCTCGTGGCCGTCGTCGTCACCTTCATCGCCGTTCTCATCGGCGTTTCTCTCGGCGCGATGGCGGGCTTCTTCGGTGGCTTGCTCGACAAGATCGTCATGTGGGTGACCGACATGACGATGTCGATCCCCAACCTGCTTCTCGTCGTCGTCATCAATGCCTCGCTGAAGTCGCCAATCGCCAGCTGGATGGAAAGCCGGTATCTGGCGACGCTTAACCCGTTCTATCGCGAAACGGTCTGGGTCGATTTCCTGCTCGTCTTCGGCTCGATGGCGCTGATATCC
This sequence comes from Pararhizobium sp. A13, assembly GCF_040126305.1. Lineage (NCBI taxonomy): Bacteria > Pseudomonadati > Pseudomonadota > Alphaproteobacteria > Hyphomicrobiales > Rhizobiaceae > Pararhizobium > Pararhizobium sp. A13. The sequence continues at coordinate 1,135,825 of NZ_CP149511.1, forward strand.
TGGCCGCCCTATGCGCGCCTCGTCAGGGCGCAGGTCCTGTCGATCCGCTCGCGGCCCTATATTACCGCCGCCCAGGCGCTGGGCCTCACCAACCGCATCATCCTCATGCGCTATGTCGTGCCGAATGCACTGGGGCCGCTGATCGTTGCCGTCAGCGCCGGCCTTGGTACGGCCATGGTGCTCGAAAGCGCCTTCTCGTTCCTCGGCGTCGGAGTAAACCCGCCTACTCCGAGCTGGGGCAACATGATCTCCGACGGCCTGCGCGTCTGGCAGCATTATCCGCATCTTCTGGCTGCCCCCGCCGCCGTTCTCGGCCTTGCCTCTGTCGCCTTCTCGTTCCTCGGCGACGGTCTCAACGATGCCCTCAATCCGCGCGGAGCGAAGTGATGCTGATGGCCAACGACATTCGCCCTGAACCCACCTCCAAGACCCGCGAACGCCTGCTCGACGTCAAGGGCCTGACGATCGAGATCGAGACCCGGCGTGGCCCCGCGACCATCGTCGATGGCATCGATCTGCATGTCGACAAAGGCGAAACGCTCGGCATTGTCGGTGAATCCGGTTGCGGCAAAAGCCTGACGATGCTCAGCCTGATGCGGCTTCTGCCGAACAAGATCAAGGTCACGAAGGGCGAGGCCAATTTCGCCGGGCGCGACCTGCAGAAGATGTCGAATTCCGATCTGCGCAAGGTACGCGGCGGCGAGGTCGGCTTCATCTTCCAGGATCCGATGACCTCGCTCAACCCTGTGATGCGTATCGGCCAGCAACTGGCCGAGCCTCTCATTTATCACCGCGGGATGACGAAAACGCAAGCGCGCAAACGGGCCGGAGAACTCCTGAAGCTCGTCGGCATTCCCGGTGCCGAGGAGCGTCTCGACGCCTATCCGCACGAGCTGTCTGGCGGCATGCGCCAGCGCGTGATGATTGCCATCGGGCTTGCATGCAATCCGCAACTGCTGATCGCCGACGAACCGACCACCGCACTCGACGTAACGATCCAGGCACAGATCGTCGATCTGGTGAAGGAATTGCGCGACAAACTCGGCATGTCCGTTGTCTGGATTACCCACGACCTGGCGCTGATCGCCGGTCTCGTCGATCGCATCAACGTGCTCTACGCTGGCACCGTGGTCGAGGATGCGCCCGTCGATGCGCTGTTTGCCAATCCGAGGCATCCCTACACACAGGGCCTTCTCGCCTCGATCCCGAAACTTTCCGACGAGCGTTCGACGCGCCTCAGTTCGATTGGCGGCACGCCACCGGAGCCGGGCCGCCGCCCGAAGGGCTGTCCCTTCGCACCCCGCTGTCCGCTGGTGGAGCAGGTCTGCCACGAGCGGGTCCCCCTGCTGGAAGGCATTGGCGAGGCCGGGGAGCATCGCGTCGCCTGCTTTGTCGCGCAACGAAAACTGGAGGTCGCGTGATGGGCGCCCAACCGCTGATGCGCATCGAGAATCTGGTCAAACACTTCCACGTCCGGCTTGGCGCCTTCGGCGAGCGCGCCGCGACCGTGCATGCGTTGGACGACGTCAACTTCGAAATACTTGAAGGCGAAACCTTGAGCCTTGTCGGCGAATCCGGCTGCGGCAAGTCGACCACCGGCTTCACGCTTCTCAACCTGCACAGGGCGACCGGAGGCAAGGTCATCTATCAGGGAAGGAACATCGTCGAACTCGATGAAAAGGCGATGCGCCCCTATCGGCGTCAGCTCCAGATCGTCTTCCAGGACCCGTATTCGACACTCAACCCGCGCATGACCATCGGCGAGGCTGTCGGTGAGCCGATCCTCTTCCACAAGCTCGCAACGAAGGCGGAACTGCCACAGAAGATTTCCGAACTGCTCGCCGATGTCGGCCTACCGCCACGGTTTGCCTCGCGCTACCCGCACGAACTGTCCGGCGGGCAGCGTCAGCGTGTGGCGATCGCCCGCGCCCTTGCCTGCCAGCCGAAATTCATCGTCTGCGACGAGGCAATCTCGGCGCTCGACGTTTCGGTCCAGGCGCAGATCATCAACCTGCTTCTGGATCTGCAGCAGAAATATGGACTGACCTACCTCTTCATCGCCCATGACCTTGCGGTGGTCCGCCATATCAGTGACCGCGTCGGCGTCATGTATCTCGGTCGCCTGGCAGAACTGGCGACACGCGAGGAACTGTTCGAACATCCGCTGCATCCCTATACCAAGGCGCTTCTTTCCGCCGTGCCGGAAGCCGATCCCGCCCATGAACGCAGCCGCAAGCGGCAGATTTTGCAGGGCGACGTGCCGAGCCCGCTTTCGCCGCCTTCGGGTTGCCGCTTCCATACCCGCTGCCCGATTGCCATGGAGGTCTGCGGCAAGGTCGTGCCGGAATGGCGTGAAGCCCGTCCCGGGCACATGGTTGCCTGTCATGCCGTCACCGAGGGATTGCCTGGATGACGTTGCAGGTTGCCATCATCGCCGATGACCTGACGGGTGCGCTCGATACCGGTACGCCCTTCGTCGAGGCCGGTCTGAGCGTGGCGGTGGCGATCGACGTAGAGGCAGTCGGCGAGGCATTGGCTCGCAACCCCGATGTCGTCGTGGTCAATACAGTGTCACGCGCTCTTTCAGCGGATGCAGCCGCAGCGAGGATCGATGCTGTTGCTGCAGCTATCGGCCCACAAACGCCCCGCATTCTTTTCAAGAAGATCGATTCCCGACTGAAAGGCAACGTCGCCGCCGAAAGCACGGCGCTCGCCAGCGCAACAGGCCGCAACACGATCATCGTCGCGCCTGCCATTCCCGATCAACAGCGCTTCACGGTGAACGGCGCGGTCACAGGGCGCGGCGTGGAGACACCGTTATCAATTCAACCGATATTTCCTTCAAGTTCCTTTTCGGTAGACGTTTGCGACGCTTCCAGCGATGGCGAGCTGGATGACCTGGTCCGTCGCATCGATTGGACCGAAACTGTCGCCGTCGGCGCGCGCGGCCTTGGCAGCGCCCTTGCCCGTTCGCTGGCAAAATCGGTATCAGCGCCGTCAACATTTTCGCCGTCCGCAAAGACCCTGTTCGCCTTCGGATCTCGCGATCCCATCACGAACGCACAGATCGAGCATCTTGCCAACACGCGTCAGATCGCCTCGATCGCCGACGCGCCTGCCGGCAATCTGGCGCCTGACGCCATCACTGCGCTTCCTGCCGTGGCACGGTGTTCCGGAGACCAGACGACCCCTGCCGAAAATGTCGCTGCCCGCTTCGCCGAAAGTATCTTCAAAACGGTTGAACGGACACAGCCGGAGATGATCATGATGGGCGGCGGCGACACGGCGCTTGCCATCCTGAAGGAACTCGGCGCCACGGTGCTGATCCCGAACGGCGAAATCGAGGCCGGCATCCCCTGGTTCAAGATCAAGGATGCGCATGGCCGCACAATCCGTTGTGCCGTAAAATCGGGGGGCTTCGGCAATATCAATTCTTTGCTAAAACTCGTTCCTGAGAATCTGCTAAGTCAAACGTCCAACAGGACAAGGATCGAAAAACAGGCGTGGTGAAGAAAATGGCGCAAGATGCCCCCTCAATCGGAGAGCCCGGCCAGGCCGCCAAACCAGAGCGTGGGAAATCAGTCAGGCTGGTCGATCGCGTCTTCGACCAATTGCGCGAGCGCATCCGCTCCGGCAACTACCCGCCGGACTCGCGCCTGCCGGGGGAACACGAACTGGCCTCGATCATGGGGGTCTCCCGCCCGATCGTGCGCGACGCGCTTGGGCGCTTGCGCGAAGAAGGCATGGTCTATTCGCGGCAAGGCGCCGGCACTTTCGTCAGTGCCCAGGCGTCGCCGGCCACGCATCTTGCCTATTCGCCGGTCAAGACGATCGCCGACATCCAGCGTTGCTATGAGTTTCGCCTGACGATCGAGCCCGCGGCGGCCTTTTTCGCCGCCCAGAGACGCGACGAAGCTGCCCTCCAGAAGATTGCTGCAGCCCTTGCCGATCTGCGCGAGGCGACGAGCCATCAGCTTCATCGCACGGACGCGGATTTCGTCTTCCACAGATGCGTCACCGAAGCTGCCAACAATCACTATTATACGGCCTCGATCGAGGCCCTCAAACCGCACATCGCCGTCGGCATGCACCTGCATGGCCTGTCCCTGATGGGACCGAGGCTCGGCCTGGAAAAAGTCTTCGAGGAACATAACGCCATCTATCAGGCGATTGCCGACGGCCGCGCGGAGGACGCGGAAAGGGCGATGCGCCTTCATCTCGAAGGGTCCCGCAACCGGCTGTTCGAAGACCGCGTTCTCGATCTTTCCTTCTGATCGTTCTAAACGAACGAGCCAACGCTCCTGCAGAACGCTGCCCTTCTGGTCTTGTGGTCAAGCTGCCCGAACGTTAACTCAAAAATTCGTCGCCGGCAAAACTGCACTCTGCCGCCAGGGGGATCGAAGCCATGCCGTTCGGCTGAACCGGCAGATTCAGGTTGGCGGGCTGGATGACGAAGCAAAATTCGTTCAGGATAAAACAAATCAGGAGAAAACGCGTGGAAACGACGGAAATTGGCAGTCGCAGTGATTTTGCACTCTGGGCTATTCAGCGCGCGCAGGAAATCGTGACGACCAAAGGCGCGTCCTTTGCGATAGCGGCACGTGAAATGAACGAAGAGGCCCTTGCCGCGACCGCCGCGGAGCTTGGGAAAGCAATCAGCGATGCGATGATTGAGGTATTTGACGGCTTGGTTGCGGACTGAGTAACCGATGACCGCGACCACCGATTTCATCGCAGAACTGGTACGTGCCGCCAATGAGGTGGCAAAGCTGCAGCCCATGGAGCGGGGTAGGCTGTTGAAGCGGGCTATTGCGACAATTCGTAACATGCGGGATATCGTTGGATTTCCCACATCCGGTTCCGCGGCCGATTTATTGATAGCGATGGCCGCCTTGGCCGGGTCGGCGGGTAGCATGCCTGATGCAGACGTCCGCGCCGCTCTGCTCGAAGCGGCCGGTATGATCCGAGATCGGCGCATTGTAATGGATTCGAAGATCGAGGTGATCATCAAAAAGGCCCGCGAATTAGAGCGGCCGACCTCATAGGGCAGCCACACGCATTGCGAACGACGCCATTCGACGCGTCCATAACGGCACCATCCGTATCGCGGAAGAGGTGGTGCGCACGGCCTCGAAGGGATCATCGCCTTGTTTCCCACGCGCCTTGTTAGAGCTGCAATTGTTGGTCATGGAAATCGCAACGGCCACGCCTATGTTCAGTCAGGCGAAGGTACAATGCGAGGGATAGATGTCGGTTGAGATCAGGCGCCGAGCGGCGGAGAATGCGTTTCAACGAGCGCGTGAGGCTGGGCACGCCGTTGAACAGGACGACCGTTTCCTTGCCTGGATCGAGGAATGGATCGCCGGGCAAATCGAGATGACGGAGGTTGCCAGGCGTTACCACGCCCTTCTCGGCGAACGGTCCGCCCTGCGGCAAGTCCGAGCCGCTGCTCCTGCTGTAGAAAATATCCAGGATCCGAGCGTACCTGAAGCCAACCAGCCGTTTGACCTCGAAACCGAGATCAATCGACTGATGGTTGAGGGCGAGCAATCTTCAAAGGATTGATTGTCCTAAGGTATGGATATCTGGCCGCTACTATTTAAGCGAACAGCCCCTCCCTTCGCAGGGAGGAGCTCAAAGATGAGGTGCGGAAGATGCCCTCTGCACTCCGACTGACTGTTCAGATGTCGCCGAGATTACGACGACCGTCCAACCGGAACACATGTTAGGGTCAATTGGTAAAATGAACGGCTCAGGACCAGGCCAGGATTGGCTTGCCGCTCGCGTCTCGAGAGCCGATTATTGGTGGTGCTTTTCTGCCGCGACCAATGCATCGACCAGACCGATTTGAGACCTTACTCCGCGTTTGTATTCGGAGATCAGAATCTTCGCCTCGTAATCGGCTTTGCTTCGAAGCATCTTGTTTTGGCTGCACCAGGCATCAAGAACGGTCTGCAGCAGCGCGATGTCTTTTGGTGGTATGGTCGTCGTAAAATGTTGCATCGTTATCCCTCCCAAGGACGACAACATCAGGTCGCTTCGATCGTCTCCTGCGATCTTCAGCGATAAGACTTTAGTCTAATTTTGCGTCGCTGGAAATATAGCGAAAAATGATGACGCCGCCTGACTAGCAAATTTCAGCGAAGGCGATAGATTGCGCGCTTCCTCTTTCAGGACTGCAAGCTTCGAAAGGTTTCCCATGCAGGTATTGGTTCGCGACAACAACATTGATCAGGCGCTTCGCGTGTTGAAGAAAAAGCTCCAGCGTGAGGGCGTCTTCCGCGAAATGCGGCTGCGGGAAGCCTATGAGAAGCCGTCCGTGAAGAAGGCGCGCCAGAAGTCCGAGGCCATTAGCCGTCAACGCAAGAACGTTCGAAAGCAGATGCAGCGAGAAGGCCTTCTGCCGGCTCCCAAAAAGAAGCCGAGCCGCTAAACCGGCACCCGTCGCGATCGTCAGCCTTTTCTCCAGCGGAGACGGGGCTGGTTCGTGGAACCGATTTGTCACAAGCTCTGTCCACCGACAGTTTGTCGCACAGACGACCGTCGTCTTCAGAACACCCGTCCGCGACGCGTCGGCATCCGAGATGATCGAGGAGCGACTGTCAAGCGGGTATCCGGAGGCAGAGTCATCAGGCTCTGCCTCGTTGGCCGGCCCGCCAATGCAAACGATTTCGAGCTGGATTTTCGTTTGCTTCCGGGGAGAGTCTGAGCGCCGCAATTTTTGGCTTTCTCCCGGCTCAGTGGGACATCACCACTTTCATCATCTGAAAGTGAGATCGTATCGGCGCCGCGCGACGCCCGCTTGACTCCCGCGTGTATCTTGTCACGTTGCGTCCACAGCACGTTGAGGGGTTAAATGTTTTGGCCAAGAGCTTTAAGGGGCGTCAGGCGGAGGCCGGGACAGTTGAATCACGGTCTTGGACGGCCCAAAACCATTACGCGAGGCTTCGGCCTTTCTCTTCACATTTGGCATGACGGAGGTCTTCCGCAATGCGGAAAGCGGCAAGATCGTCAACCAGAAACCGGGTTATGCCGGCAGCGATGGCGGCGCGGGTCAGGTCGAAAGGGTCTTCAGCTCCTTCGAAGAGAACCTCGACAATCTCCGCGCAATCGTCCGTCTCGTGCGCACGGCGAAGCCTGGTGCCAAGATCGTCATGACCGTGTGGCCGGTCGCCCTTGCCGCGACCTTCGGCGAGGAGGACATCGTCGTGACCAACACGGAGAGCAAGTGTCTCCTGCGCGCCGCCATCGGCCAGGTCACGCGCGAATTCGAGGATGTCATCTACTTCCCGGCTTTCGAGCTCGTCACCTCGCTCGATGCCGAACGCGCATTTCGAGCGGACCGCCGCAATGTGCTGATGCCGGTAGTCGAACATATCATGCAGGTGTTCCAGGAAGCCTATTTCATCGACACCGAACAATCGTGACGGGTAGCTGTTCGAAAGATGGAAGCGGGAGGCGCGCGGAAGTGATGCTGCTCTACACGACCGTCGGCACGGATGATCTTGCCACCGCAGGGCGTTTCAACGAACACCCATGCGCGACACGTCAAACGAGATGATCGAGGCGCGGTTGTCGAGCGGGCATCAGGAGGATGGGTCGTCAGGCTCTGCCTCGTTGGTGAACAAGCTGGTGCCCAACATACGGTCGCGTTCTGCGCTTGCGGCAGTCATCCGAAGTTTTAATCTCTCAATTATAATCAACGAGACTGTCCGAGACACACCGAGATCAAAACAATCAATAGCGGGGCGGAGGGGCGATGGGGTGAGAAAAGGATGCGCAACGCGGTTGCTCGGTGAGTTGACTGATTCCGCCCCTGTCAAAATGCCGTTGCATTCTGACATTGCGATACCGCATCCGTTTCAGATTTCAAAGCCGAATGCCTTAGAGGACAAAATCTCCAACCTTCATTGCCAGCGCATCATCCAGTTTGATCGCAAAGTCACTCTCCTTATCTCCATTTATGTCGCCGTATATCCAGGTATAGGAAGAGTGTTTGACGTAGCGAAGTTCGCCAGCCACGCCCGTGTAGTCAGAGGTTCCAATGAAGGTGAATGCTTGGTTGCCAGCAAATGTCGAATTTGCGTCTATTGCCGACAGGTCGATCCAATCCACATCCTTGACGGAAAAATCATAGATAGTGTCAGAGCTTTCCGACAAACTGCCTGATTCAACTGAGCTCTTATAAATAAACAAGTCAGCGCCCGCACCACCGTAAAGGTAGTCGCTTCCGCCCCCACCAACAATCTTGTCGTTGCCCGCTCCTCCATACAGCTTGTCCCCGCCCAAGCCACCGATCAGCCAATTGGCTCGACTATCACCGTAAAGGTTGTCGGAAAATTTGGATCCGACAAAATTTTCGATGGAGACGAAGATGTCTCCCCTTGCCTCGCCTGTGTTGGCATCGATCCTCGCAAGATTTGCGGTTACACCAACCGATGTACTGAGTTCATAGGATGCCGTGTCGAAGCCGGCGCCGCCATTCAACGTGTCCGCACCGCTTCCACCTATCAGTGTATCATTACCCGCACCGCCAAAAAGCGAATCGCCGCCATCGCGTGCGCCCAGAGGATCCTGGCCAGCACCTACCAAAGTGTCGTTTCCACCAAGGCCGTAGATCACATCAGCGGCACCATAACCAAACAATTCGTTGTCTTTCCCATTGCCGTGAAGAGTGTCCTTATATGACGTTCCAATTTGCTGCGTCATTATATAAAAATGATCAACAGTGAGATCTGGTGAGCCTTTAAGCTTCATTTCCACGGAAAAGCTTGCATAAATACCTTCATTTGAACGTATAGTTAGGTCTCCATTAATTTTATTATATATCACCCCAACCTTAAACGTTTCTCCTTCAATGGAGTATTTCATATCAAAAGATAGCTTCGAACTATTATTGACGACGTCATATTTCTTAGCATTCAAGCGCTGCGTCGTACCCAAATCCATATAGTAGTACGTGGGAGTTCCGAAACCTATCCAATCTTCGGACGGATCAAAATCCATCACGTAGTCAAATTCGCCGTCCGTGTTAATCGCCCGTTTAGGGTTCGCTAGTGTTTCAATAAATCCATCGCTTCCTGCGCCCCCGTAAAGACGGCTATGAGAGCCATAATCTAAGTATTCATACGATGCGAAGATTTTGTCATTGCCATCTTCTCCATATGCGCGATTATAGTCTTTCCCGGTTCCTCCACCCGCAACAATCACGTCGTTGCCAACGCCGCCGTATAATTTGTTCGCCCCTTCGCCGCCGCTCTCAAGTATATCGTTGCCACCGAATCCATACACGGTATTAAATCCACCGTATCCATAAAACTGATCGTCGAGATCGCCAAAATATACATTATTAATATTGAGCGTGTCATAAAAAACAACGCGCTCGAAATCCTTCAAGACCGATTGTTCGAGTGTGAGAGACCCTTCATCCAAAATGCGAAAATCCACTGAACTTGGACCCTTTCCGGCATTGTTGGATAAGATAATCAGCGTATCTGTCCCGGTGCCACCATCCAAATTCTGGATGGTAGTGTTTGTGTCAAAGCTAAAGGTTGCCAAGTCATTGCCGCTCTCAAGAAGAACGTTATTTTCGCCAGGGCCATTAACGGTGTTGTCAGAAATATAGTAATCGTCCCCACTTCCGGCATATATATTGTCACTTCCATAGTAATCGAAGATAGTGTCATTACCGGATCCCGCTATCACGGTAGAGAACCTAACTTCTGCAAACATATTATCGGCGCCAACACTGATAAAGTCATTTCCCGGTCCGGCATCTATAAAATTGCCATTGTGGATTTCATCGTCGCCGTCCAGACCGTAAACTTCGTTAAGTTCACCTTCCCCCCAGAGAACGTCGTTCCCATCCGTACCTACGATTTTCTTCCCGTAATTCATTCTGTTTATCCCTGCCAACATCGCGCCTAGGTAGCACTGCGTAGGAGGATAGTAAATTGCTTGCAGTTTGATTTTACATGTCGATAACGGTGGAAGCGAAGCGTGGGGATTCCCCTCCCCATCTTTCGTGCGCGTTCCCTCTGGGGGCCAATTCCGCGGAAAAAGTCGGCGTTATATTAGAACGAAGGGTTCAAGTTTCAGAGTCCATTTCAGACCGCTTGGATGGGTCGTTGTGGTGACGTAGAGATGGTATGTGCTGTAGGCATAGGACGTTGTTTCGTTCTGGCCATTCGTCGAGGTCGCCAGGTTTCCATAGGCGTCATAGGTGAAGGTATTTCTCTGGAGGATGCCTGGCTTCGTGTAGTCCAGCCGATTTGTCAGCTGCCCCTTCGTCGGCGTTGCTTGAACCCCTTGACCATCGTAGCCAAAGTTCGGCGCCGTCAAAAGTTGACCGCTCGATGACGTTCCTTTGTACAGCCGTTTCCATATCGGAAACGAAACGAGATAGGCGCTCCTGTTGTGAACAAAAGCGGTCTGCGAAAAGACCTCATCGCCGCTCACATCGGTGCGGCCATAGTCCAGTTCTTCGGTGATATTGCTGTAGAGATCAAAAACACGCGTGGTTTTGGTCATTCTGGTATTGCTGTCCACCATGATTGCCGTCTCTGTATTCTTGGCGGTGTAGGAGATCGTGGTCGTGTTGATCGCGCAAATCTCGGTCACCGCGCGGCGCACGTAGCCGTCGCCCTCCAGGTACTCCGTCTTCGTCGGCAGCCCGATCGTCGCGACGGTCTGCTTGTAGGTTGTCCTGACCATCGGAACATTGCCCTCGCCCGCAATCTTCGGCAAGGTCTTCGTCTCCGTCCCGAAGCCGAGAAAACGCCGCTTGTCGATGTCATAAAACCCGCCGGCATAGGCGTAGCTGGTTGTCGCAATCTCTCCACGCCCGTCCAGTATCGATAGCGAACTCACCATCGACATGCTGTAGGGCAGATAGGTGTTGGCGTGGGCCGTCGATGGCTTGTAGACCGCCTTCACCTGGCCAACCTGCGGCGTCGTCACCGTGTTCAGAAGATTGGCGATGCCGCCGCCATAGCGGATATGGAAGGATTTGAAGAAGGCGTCCCGGTATGCCGCCGCATCATCATCATAGGTCCTTTCCTGCACCGAGGTGCTCGGCGCCGCCAAAAGGTCCGTTTGTCCGTCACCGTTGAAATCGCCCGTTGTCACGAACCATTGTCCTTGATGCCCGCCCACCAGGGCCATGCGTGGCGCGGAATATGGCCCAATTTCGATTGGATAAACTGTCGGAACTGCGCGTCCTTCCCGCCGAAAATTCGGCCCTGCTATCGGCATCCACATCCGAGACAAGCCAATCCGTCAAGCCCGCTTCCCCCTGCAGCTGAAGCAGGAAGCTTCTGGTTTTTCGCTTCGCTTTATTGCGCATTGGCGTCTTCATTCGTTTGAGCGGAACGATATGTGACGTAACCGCGAACGATGATCGGTCAAGGAGATCCCAAATGGGTAAGGGCCGTGAATTAAGCCGGAGCAATCGAGCTTCCGCTTCGGGTCGATCGTTGCCATTGAATGAGCAGGGGTTGAAGGGTAGCAAATCGCCCTCATCTGTGCCGTCTGAGCGGCAGCTAAATGTATTCCCGCCGGCGCCGGTTGCAAAACGCGTGTCGTTTAGATACCCGTGGCGAATTCAATCGGAGATCGTTAATGAGCCGCAAATACACTACTGCTTTTATGCTTACTCTGGCGCTGCTTGCTGGCTGCGCACCGTCGAAGCAAGAATTCGCCGTCATAGTCGAGACAGTTCAGGGCAGCGCAAAGGCAAGGCAACTGGCCATGAAAGAGTGCACGGCAAACTGGACGCCACAGCAGCGAAAAGAAGCTTCGATAGTTATCGATTCATCCGAGAAAGACGCACCCAGGCTCGTATGCAGCAGGTTCGTCGAGGCGATCCGGGCTGGTCGGGTCGACTACAACGATGCGGTGGACATTCGCCGCAAGAACTGGACACCGAAGCTCGTTAGAATTTTCCAAGGACGATAATCTCTCTGTATCGCTTCGACAGGGTGCCAGTGGCGAATGCTGCCCAAGGATTTTCCACCCTGCTCGACGGTCCAGCGGTATTTTTATGAATGGCGAACCATGGGCCTTTGGCACCAGGTCAACCATCATCTCGTCATGGAAGCGCGGGAACTGGAAGATAAAGAAGCCTCGCCAACGGCCGGTGTGATCGACGGCCAAAGCGTCAAAACCACGGAAAGCGGCGGTATCCGGGGTTTTGACGCAGGCAAGAAGATCAAAGGCCGCAAGCGCCACATTATTGTCGACACGCTCGGGCCGATGGTCGGCCTCATGGTGCACAGCGCCGATATCCAGGACCGCGACGGTGCTCCCGATCTCCTGAAATCCATCAAAATCCGATGGCCGTGGCTGCTTCATGTCTTTGCAGATGGCGGCTATGCGGGCGACAAGCTGAAAAAGCGGCTGCAGAAAATCGGGAAATGGACACTCGAAATCATCAAGCGTTCCCACAAGGCCAAGGGGTTTGAAATCCTGCCGCGCCGCTGGGTCGTCGAGCGGACATTCGCATGGCTCGGCCGATGCCGCAGGCTGGCCAAGGACTTCGAAAAATCCGTCGCTTCAGCAGAAGCGTGGATAACCATCGCCCACATCCGCATGCTCACCAGACGCCTCGCAAGATATGGATATCGTTGAAGCCTTTTCGAGTCCGACTCTTACACTACTGAAACGCTTGCCTTGCGGGCGCCTATGTAAAAATCTCCTGATCGAACCTCTTCGATCGTTCTTTCACGAAATCCCCCACAGGCAAAATCAAGGTAGGTAAGTCCCGAACCCTGAACGATTGCGACGCCGAAAGAAGCAACTGTAAGCGTCGTGTTCAATACCTGCGCAAATTTGAATTCGGCGACACCCTTAAAATCCATGAGACAGCGCTACCGCCCCTTTCGGGGATCGTTATCGTCCTCGCAATTGACGATTATTGTTATCTGAGAACCGGGTTCCATCGAGTAATCGAGTAATCGATAGATATCATTTCGATGACCGCGTCGTTGAAGTAGTCGAAGCGACGCAAGAGTTCGTCGAATACGTCCATCATCTGAATGCTCCAATAGGTGTCATGGGCTCTATCCCGCGGGGCATCTGTCCCCAAGCAATCGGCAAGGCGTTGGGCCCAATTGTCGGTGCTATGCCTCTATTCCGCATCGGAAACTCAGGCAAGGAAGCTGAGCAGAGCTGTCCAGCACAAGGTCAACGCGAAAAAGAGGCGATGGTGGGCCCGGAGGGACTTTCCGGCTGTTCCCAACGATTCGCTTGTGCTTAAATTGTCGCGACCGCCCGAGAAGCGCGCGGCGATTTTTTGGGGGATTCATGAAAAGATATTTGCTCTCAGCCGTGGTGGTTGTAGCCGCGGCGACATCCGCAGGTGCCCAGACCGTCAACGCCGGGAAATATACGGTCGAAGGCACGAATTTGGATGGATCCAGTTACGCCGGAACAGCTGAAATTACGCTCGCAAGCGAAACCACCTGCGTTATCGAGTGGGATACGGCAGGCGTGAAATCGACGGGCGTCTGCATGCTCAATGGCAATGCCTTTGCGGCAGCTTATGTCCTGGGAGATGCACTCGGCCTGATCGTCTACAAAGTCAACGGTGATGGCTCGTTGGACGGGACATGGACAATTACAGGCAAGGACGGAAGCGGCACAGAAACGCTGACCGAAGCGAATTAGCGCTGCGAGTTGAAACGGGCCTGCTGTTTATAGCCGGTAGTTTAGAGATGTGGCTTGAGCCTGGGATGGCCAGACAGTGCCGAATAGTATCCTGGGCTCATGGCTCTCGGTTCCGATCCCTTATCTCGCGGTCCTATGCGAGTTCCCGCGCAGATCAGGGTTCAGGTGAAATAGCTGCGTCAGCGATACTGGGCATTCGGGCAGTCTGAACGTCATCCAATCTTAAGAGGTTGCGTATGTACCTTTTGCATTAGGTACTTTCCATAGTCACTTTTGCCATATTTCTTAGCAATTTCAATAAGCTCGTCTCGGGATATGAAGGCTTTATTGAATGCAACCTCCTCTGGGCAGGAAATTTTGAACCCTTGGCGACGCTCAAGAGTTGCAACAAAGTTTCCGGCCTCCATCAGACTATCAGGGGTGCCTGTATCGAGCCAGGCGTAACCACGACCCATGAGCTCGACGCTCAGTTTACCGCGCTCCAGATAAGCGCGGTTCACATCGGTAATCTCAAGTTCGCCGCGCGGCGACGGCTTCAGGTTGGCAGCGATCTCGACGACGTCGGAATCGTAGAAATAAAGGCCAGTTACTGCCCAGTTCGATTTCGGCACAGCAGGCTTTTCCTCAATGGAAACCGCCTTCATATCCTCATCGAAGTCGACCACGCCATATCGCTCCGGGTCGTTGACGTGATAGGCGAAGACCGTCGCGCCCTGCGTCCGGCCGACGGCGCTCTTAAACAGCTCGGTTATGCCATGTCCGTAAAAGATATTGTCGCCCAGAATCAGGCATGAGGGATCCGAGCCAACGAAATCGGCACCGATGATATAGGCCTGCGCCAAGCCGTCCGGCGAGGGCTGTTCGGCATAAGACAGTTCGATGCCCCATTGCGTGCCGTCACCCAAAAGCCGCTGGAAGTGCGGCAAGTCGTGCGGCGTCGAGATAATCAGGATCTGCCTGATCCCCGCCAGCATAAGCGTCGACAGCGGATAATAGATCATTGGCTTGTCATAGACGGGCATAAGTTGCTTGGATGTGACCAGTGTCATCGGATGAAGTCTGGTGCCACTGCCGCCTGCGAGGATGATACCCTTCATGACTGTGTGTCTCCGGTCAGGATTGAAGCAGGGAGCGGCTCTAGCACACGGCTCACCACCATTTTGGTCGACTGAGCCCAGTGCGGCAGTCTTACGCCGTGAACGGCAGCGAGCTTGCTACAATCGAGCTGCGAGTTGGCCGGGCGCCGGGCCGGGGTCGGATACTCCTTTGCAGGAATGCGTCCAACCGCCGCAACGGGTCCGCCAAGACCGGCAGAGACCTTAAAGATCTCCTCCGCGAAATCGGCCCAACTGGCTCTACCCGAATTTGTCAAGTGGAAGACGCCCCTGAGTGCCGGGTCACGGCTTGCCACGAGATTGCGGGCAACCGCAATCACCGCATCGGCGATATCGAGCGCCGATGTCGGCGTGCCGAACTGATCGGCAACGACATTCACCGTGTCGCGGCTTTCAGCCAATCGAAGCATGGTCTTCAGAAAATTCTTTCCGAACGGACTGTGCACCCAGGCAGTGCGCAAAATCACATGATCGCCTGTCGCACATGCGACAGCCTCCTCGCCTGCCAGCTTCGTGCGTCCATAGGCGCTGACCGGAGCGACGGGATCTGTCTCGACATAGGCCGACAGCTTGTTACCGTCGAACACGTAATCGGTGGAAATATGGATGACGGGGATCTGCAGCGCCTGGGCAGCCTCGGCAATCACACCAGCGGCCTGCGCGTTGATGACCCTCGCCAATTCCTCCTCGGTCTCGGCTTGATCGACAGCCGTATAGGCGGCAGCCGAGACGACGACATCGGGGCGGATGTCTTTAATGACAGCCGGGAGCGCTTCGGGAGCGCTTAAGTCAAATTCGGGTCGACCTAGGGCAAGAACCTCGATATCCGGTTGAAGGGCGGCGCGCTCCAGAAGCGAACGTACAACCTGACCTTCACGACCGGTCACCAAAAGCCGTTTTTGTACCGTCATCACGACCCCTTTTGCGCGGGCTGCAGCAGTCCAAGGCGCGATCCATCGTAACCATGGCGCAAGGGCTCCCACCACCAACGGTTTTCGAGATACCATTTCACCGTTTTTTCGATGCCGCTGTCAAAATCCTCCTCAGCCTTCCAGCCAAGTTCGCTTTCCAGCCGCGTCGCGTCGATCGCGTAGCGCGCATCGTGCCCGGGGCGGTCGGTAACGTAAGTGATCAGGCGGGCATGCGGCGCGCCTTGCGGATGATGAATATCCATCAGCTCGCAGATGCGTGCAACGACATCGATATTTCGCCGCTCATTGCGGCCGCCGACATTGTAGGTCTCGCCGATGACGCCGCGTTCGGCGATCAGATCCAGCGCCCTTGCATGGTCCTCGACATAGAGCCAATCGCGAATATTGGCGCCGTTGCCGTAGATCGGAAGCGGCTTGCCTTCGAGCGCGTTGAGGATGACGAGCGGGATGAGTTTTTCCGGGAAGTGATGCGGCCCGTAATTGTTCGAGCAGTTGGACACTACGACCGGCAGGCCATAGGTGCGCGCCCAGGCTTTGGCAAGATGGTCCGACGCGGCCTTCGATGCCGAATAGGGCGAGCTTGGATCATAAGGTGTGGTCTCGGTGAACAGCCCGTCGTCGCCGAGCGAGCCGTAGACCTCGTCGGTTGACACGTGAAGGAAACGAAATGCGTCTCTTTGCTGCCCTTCCAGAGATTGCCAGTAGAGGCGGGCGCAGTCCAACATCGTGAACGTCCCCATCACATTGGTTTGCACGAAATCGGCGGCGCCGGTGATCGACCGATCGACATGGCTTTCCGCCGCCAGATGCATCACACGGTCAGGGCGGAAGCTGTCAAACGCATCTGCGATCGCCTGGCGATCGCAGATGTCGGCCTTCAGGAAACGATGGCCGGATTGATTGTCGAGGCTCGAAAGCGAAGTCAACGTGCCGGCGTAGGTCAGCTTGTCGACCGTCAGGACATCGTAGCCTTTGTTCAAGACGAGATGGCGAACGACGGCTGAACCAATAAAACCAGCCCCTCCGGTAACAAGCACACGCATTTGATTGCCTATCTGGAAATTAAAAGATGTCTGCCAGCTTCTGCACCCGAAGAGGGCTAAATTCGCTTCTGGTAGGTAAAATACGCATCCAGACTGAGAAAATCAGGCTGAATTTTATCCTTGGCGGAGAGGGCCGCGCTTTCGGCGGCTACAGGCCAGGCAATAGCCAGTTCAGGGTCATCCCAGCGCAATCCACGATCATGCTCAGCGCTATAATAATCCGTAACCTTGTAGTTGACTTTCGTCATCGGCTCCAATGTGCAAAATCCGTGGGCAAAGCCTGGGGGAACCCACAGCTGATAGCCGTTCTCGTCTGTCAGTTCAGCGGAAACATGCTTGCCATATGTCGGTGAGCCGACGCGGATATCGACAGCAACGTCGAAAATGGCGCCCGCAACACAGCTTACCAACTTACCCTGCGCACAGGGTAACAGCTGGAAATGAAGACCACGAACGGTGCCGACATCGGCCGAAAGCGATTGGTTGTCCTGGACGAAACGAATCGGACCCGCTTGTTCTTCGAACAGCGATTGGCGGAACGTTTCCATGAAATATCCGCGCGCATCGCCAAATTTCTTAGGCTTGATGAGAAGCACATCTGGGATATCGAAACGTTCAAATATCAAGAGTTTCACCTTTCCAAGTCTGGTCCGCGCATGGTCTGTTACAGCCAGTCATTCTGCAAGGCAATAAAAACTTAGCCACCATCGCGTGCGCCTGGGGGCTTGGACCATGACGACAAAGTGCGGTAATTAGATCTTTGAAGTCTTACCGCTGTCGCAAAGTTTCGCTTGCCGAGCTTTGTCGGGGCGGCCTAAGACTCAGCCGAGCGTGCTGTTGGGAGTGGGAAATGACGAAGCGTAAGGTGTTGATCGTTGGGGACAGTCATGTCTACGCGATCAAGGCCGCCGTGGATAAAATTGCCGATCATAAATCCGAATTTGAATTTGTCGCCTTGCGATTGAGTACCGAAAAGAACGGCGAGAAAATCGGCGATATCGATTTGCCCGACCTGCTAGTTGCAGCCGCGGACCTGCGGAGGGACGATGCCTTGGTTACAACGCTGCGGGGCAACGAATACAACATTATGGGGCTCATGCGGCATCCGCGGCCATTCGATATCATGATCCCGGGCCTTGTCGATTTGCCAGCGGACACTTACGAAGAGCTGATCCCTTACGCAACGGCCTATTCATTCATGTTTGCCAGCCTTAAGCGAGGCCATGGCAAACAGCTTTTGAGGATTGCCAAAGCATCTGCTGCTCCGGTGTTCTGTCTTTCGGCGCCAGCGCCCAAGGAGGATGAAGCGCATATCCTGCGGGGTGCGGACACGTATTTCCGAAACGCCGGAATCTCGGAGATCGGCGTCTCGCCGGCGCCGTTGCGCCTGAAGCTTTGGGAGCTGCAAGACAGGGCTCTGGCAAAGTTCTGCGCCGAGGCGCAGGTAACCTTCCTGCCCAATCCGCCCGGAACGCGCGAGGCCGGCGGCTATCTCGAGCGCGCTTACTATGCCGGCGATGCCACCCACGCCAATGCCGCCTATGGCCGCCTCGTTCTGGACCAAATCGCAGTAACGCTGATGAATTGACCGCAAGTGCTGAGAAAGATAGTGATGACCAAATTCGAACACCCCTACCGCCAGCTCCCCGCCAAGGCCTTTTGGCGGCGCGCCGTTTCTTCGCCGGATATGGCGGATGTCGATCCGGTGGGCAGGTTTACGCTGAAAATCGGCCCGCAAACGCGCGTCGCCACAGCGGGCAGCTGTTTTGCCCAGCACATCGCCCGTCACCTCAAGGCTTCAGGTTTCAACTACTACGTGGGGGAAGCGGGGCACCCATTGATCTCTGAGGAAATCAGGACTGCGCACAATTACGGCACATTCTCAGGGCGATACGGAAATATCTATACCGCCAGACAATTGAGGCAGTTGATCGAGCGCGTCGAAGGACAATTCAGCCCGGTCGAGGCGCCGTGGATCGAAGCGGACGGCACCGTGCGTGACCCCTTTCGGCCTGCAGTCCAGCCGGGCAACTTCACCTCGGTTGCCGAAATGGAAGCAGACCGACGGATGCATCTCAAAGCAGTCAAGCGGATGTTTGAGACGCTGGACGTTTTCGTATTCACCCTCGGGCTGACGGAATGCTGGCGCTCCCGCGAAGACGGAGCCGTGTTTCCCCTCTGCCCAGGCGTCGAGGGCGGCACTTTCGATCCGGACCGTTATGAATTCTACAATCAATCGGTTAGTGAAGTGATTGCGGACATGGAAAGCGTGGTCGCCTATGTCGCCCGAGTCAATCCGAATGCACAAATCGTGTTGACCGTCTCGCCGGTGCCGCTGATGGCAACGGCCGCTGCCGACGAACATGTGTTGACGGCAACCACGTACTCGAAATCCGTGCTTCGCGTTGCGGCGCAGGCACTGAAGGATTCCCATCAGAGCGTTCACTATTTCCCGTCTTTTGAGATAATTACGGGCGCCTACAATCGCGGGCGCTACTACGCCGAGGACCTGCGCAACGTGACGGAGGAAGGTGTATCGCATGTGATGCGCCTGTTCCTGAAACATGCGGCCACTGTGGAGGCCGAAGCGCCGCGTCAGGCGGATGCTCTGGAACCCAATCCTTCGGCGTTCGAACTGGCGGCCGCCCGGTTTGTCGAAGTCGAATGCGAAGAAGCGGCGCTGGACCGGGGATAGCAACAGGCGTAACTGTTCATTCGGAAGAGGTGACTGGTCAGGTTGCTCCACGCCGTGATCTGCGAGAATTCGATTGGGTATTACGTCAATGACCGCGGGTTTTGCAGGCATAAGTGACGTGCCCCGACGGGCATTATCAAAGGCCGCCTGATAGCTGCGATTAGGTTCTATGGGGAACACGTAATGGAACGAAAGATACTTGTGGTCGGCTCAAGCCACACTGCTGTAATAGCCAAAGCGGCGGCTGGTGTGGACAATGTCAATGCACTATGGGTTAAAAATCCAAAACGCGACGACGGGCCGGGCGACATAACAATCCAGCAGGCAAGTGAAGCTGTTGCCGCGCTAACCCCGTCCGATATTCTCGCCATTACATGGGTCGGTACGTATCATAATATCTTCGGCCTGGCCCAGCACGAGCAGCCGTTTGATTTTTTTGAACCAGACAGCAGCGAAGAGCCGGATCTCACCAGGGAGCTAATCCCATACGGAACTCTGCACCGCCAGTTCGCCATGACAACAGGGAGAGACGTGGTTACGCGCAAGATTGGTGGCAACACAAAGGCGAAAGTCGTTTTGCTGGCAACACCTCCCGTCAAGGGAGACGATGATTTCATTCGGGCAAAGCTCAAGCTCAAAAACTACAGAGGGCAAAGCATTGATGAAGTCGGAGTAACGCCGGCTTCAATACGAGCAAAGCTTTGGCGCCTCGAAATGCGGTGCGTTGAGTCATATTGCATCGACATCAACGCGGAATTTCTTCCAGTCCCGGACGCGGCCTTCACAGATGAGGGGTTCTTGCGCACGGATCTGTACGGGAGCGACGCCACACACGCCAACGTCAAGTATGGCGCGATGGTCGTTGAGCAGCTACTTCACCTGAAACGCGGGCAGGCGATCCAATCTGCTTAATGTTGCTAGCCGCCGAATGGGGAAAAACATCCACGGAAGATATTTGACCTCCTCATTCCCGCAAGATAAGAACGCTTTTTTCGGTCGACATGCAGGGAGCAGTGCGTTTATGGACTACCCGACTTTTTACTCCAAGTTCAGCGGTTCATATCGAACTAAGCACCTGAATTCACCCTTCGATACGGTTTTCAAGAGGACGACGGCCAACAAGCGCTCCTACTTCTTGCATTCCAAGACGACAATTCCGGCCGAATTCATGCGGATGGAACCTTGGGAAGGCGAATATCTGTTCATGCTGGCGGCTCGCGCCAAGATTGGCATTGTCGAGGTCGGCCGCTTTAATGGGGGGAGCCTGTTTCTGATGGCGAGCGCCAACGACAAGGTGCCGCTTCATTCCGTCGATATTGCCCCTCAAAATGATAAACTGTTAAAATCCTTGCTCGCCGAAAACGCTATCGGGAGCAACGCAAACATCATTGTCGGAGACTCGCAGAATACAAAGTATGGCGAGATTGGTCCTATTGATCTCCTTTTCATCGATGGCGACCATAGTTACGAGGGTTGCACAAAAGATCTGGAGAACTGGTTCGAGAAGGTCGTTCCGGGCGGCCACATCGTTCTCCATGATTGCTACCACGGATGTCCCGTGCTGGACTCAGTGCTGGATTTTGCTGCAAACCATCCAGTGCGTTTCGTCAACTCTCCCTACATCGGAGCCCAACACTGGCTGGTACCAACGGGCTCGATGGTCCATCTCGTTAAGACGGCTTGAGCCGATAATCTGTTCTTCCCTAACGTTGATCGCTTCGTGATCCGGTCCTTTAAGTGGACCGGACTCTCTTATGTTCATTTGCAAGCTCTTTAGCGCACCTCTTCCTTGAGGGGTGGTTGCGACAGGCTGGACTTCTTCTCTAGCCGAATGCTTTGTGATCCGGCATGGAATCATGGAACGTTGGTACCCCTCCGGCTAACGACTTGGCCGTGTGGGTACGAATGTTGCCTGCCATGTGGAGTGCGCGCCCCTGAGGGTGGACAATGATCAGGGGCGCACTCCAGATATGGGGTCAAGGTTCGATGCTGATTGACAAAATGCTTCTTCTTCACCTTGGCGATCTTCGACTTCACCTTTATCTCGACGTCCATTTTGAAGCGCCTCTAGTGTTGACTACGGCAAAGACGGATACAATTAACGTTGCAGCACCCCAAGCAAGCATTGTAGGACGCGAGGCAGTGATATCAGCAGTGAGCGCTCCGGGTTGGCCCACGATAAAATTTACAGTCGAAGTTTTTCCGTAACTAGGGCCGATCGGGAACGTCTGAACGGTCATCCTAGCGGAGTAATCTGGCTCACGGGCCTCTCAGGTGCGGGGAAGTCCACACTCGCCGACAGTTTGGAACGCAAACTTCACAGGCTCGGTAAGCGTACATATGTGCTCGATGGTGATAATGTCAGGCATGGCCTAAGTAAGGATTTGGACTTTACGGAAGCTGGCCGAGACGAAAACATCCGACGCGTGACCGAGGTGGCCAAGCTGATGATGGATGCCGGGCTGATCGTGATAACCGCCTTCATATCGCCATTCCGCAATGAGCGTGAGATGGCGCGAACTTTGATCGGGCCGGAGAACTTCTTCGAAGTGTACCTCAGCGCGCCGCTTGCCGTATGCGAGGACCGGGATCCCAAGGGGTTATACAAATTGGCGCGCGCGGGGCGCATTCAACAGATGACGGGCATAACGAGTGCATACGAAATCCCGGAGCACCCCGCGTTTATCGCAGATAGCTCTTCCGAAACGGTTGACCACACCAGCGAGCGGTTGCTTGCCTCTCTTGGATGGATTTGTCAAGGCGGCGGCGCGGGACTGGACGACTGAAGTATCTTCCGGGAGATTGGCGCCTTCAACGGGAATTGGCGTGGCGCATATGATGCGCGCGAAAATGTGCTATGAAGGGCTCGCTCTACAAAGGATGATGCGTCTTTCAGCCATCCGTGCTTCACGCCTCGCACGACCAACCGATGGTAATACCGATCCATAATCGTGCAGGGAATCCGCTGCCAAACTCTCGCGCTCCCTCCGGTCGACTTTGACGACGAGTGGGAGCGGGACGAACTTAAACTTGACTCACAAGCGCAGGCGCTGTTGAACGGGGGCAGCTCCCAGCGAGGCGATGATATTGAGCCATGCCACCGAGCGACGGCAGGCAAAAAATCCCGAGATACCTGCAGGAAAATCGGATTTATCGAAAGGAGTAACGTTTGGAAATTACCACGGCCGCCCCTGTATTATTGGCCTCCTACCCAAAATCCGGAAATACATGGTTTAGATTCATCCTGTTTCATCTCTATCATCAACGTATGCCCGTGAACTCCATTGAGCTTGATGACTTCATCAATTCGAAGATCGGCGAAAGGAAACAGGTAAAATTTAAGAAGACGCACGCTTGCTTCACTCATACCGCTTCCCTCGGCATACCCATCAGCGGCGTCATTAATATCGTGCGCCATCCATTGGATGTACTTCAGTCTTCCCTAAATTATGCGCTATTGACCGGAGAAAAGCCTGACTCGATCGAACTGGATACGTGGAAGCGCGACTGGATTGAACGCTATGTGGACCATTTGGGACATCCGGCTTGGAGGGCAGAGCCATATTTCTCGGCGAGTTGGGCGGAAAACGTGACGGGCTGGTTAAAGCAAGACAGATTCCCGATCTTGATGCTGAAGTACGAGGATGCACTCGTAGATCCGAATGATTGCGTAGAAAAAATAGTTGAGTTTCTGGGACTTAAAATCGATTCTGAATTGATCGCGAGATGCGTCACCGAAACCAATTTCGAACGCCTAAAGGAATTCGAGAACGCAGAATTGAGGAAAGCCAAAGAAGAAGGGAAGTCCGTTGGCCGCTTTTCCAGCGGCGCCCGCCTCCAGATGTCGGAGCAAGGTGTGCGCTTCTTCAACAAGGGAAAAAACGGGAGCTACAGAGACGTTCTGCCATTGGACCTCCTTCAAAAGGCTGAAAGCGCATTTGCACCCGCGGCCAGCGCCGTTGGTTACTTCACCTGTCAAGTTTGAATTACCACCGATGAATGTCGGCTGCCCTAAGACGATCCGGCTCGGAACACACGTTCATTTGGCCGAGTGTCAGTGACGGCTTGATGACCTTGGGTCATGCTCAATTCGAGGCGCTGTTTGCGGGCCTCGATTGGCGTCGGGTCCGTGCTGTGGAGACGTGAGCGCCAGCAGCAATCGAATAGGTGGGTCACGATGACTCGGGCGGCAAATTCCGACGGTGAACCGACGCGGAGTTTGATAAACTTCAACCATGTTGGACGCCGCCAATTTTCCCGACGATATTGCTGCCCTGAAGGCGATGCGGATCGCGGCGCAAGCGCGTGAAGACCGCAAGTATGAGCGGATCGAGCGGCTGGAGAAGCTGGTCGCCGCTTTCAATCAGGCGGCTTCGGTCGCAAATCCGGTACCCATCCGGTGACGGCCCCGCCTTGCTGAGGCGGGCTGAAGGCTGCAAGTCAAACACTAGGAGTAGTCCTATGACAAAGCACCAGATTGAGGTGATCACATCGGTCGAGCGGCGTCGGCGCTGGTCTCGCGAGGAGAAGGTGCGTCTGATCGCGGCGACATTCGAGCCGGAGGTACGCATACGCGGAAGGCCGCCTTGAGAGATGTCCGGAAACGTAGCTGACTGTGGGTATGGACATCTATACTGACAGTCATCGTGATAACCGCCTTGAGATCGTCGACACTGGTCGGCGTCGCCGTTTCAGCAAAGAGATAAAGCTACGGATCGTAGCGGAGAGCCTTTTGGAGCCGGGATTGTGCGCAACGACGGCGCGGCGACATGGGATTTCTCGATCGCAGCTCTATGAATGGCGCAAGCTGGCGCGTGCGGGCAAGCTGGGCGACATTGAAGCGATTGACGCAGTTGAGGGGTTTATCCCGGCCGTTATCACGACGGAGCCGTTAGCGAGCCAGGCAAGCTCATCATCAAACGAAGGTCGCATCGAGGTTGTTGCGTTAAACGGCAGGCGGGTGATCGTGGATAGCGCCGTTGATGTCGATGCGCTGCTTCGGATCATGCGCGGACTGGAAACGCTGCGATGATCTCGCTTCCCTCCGGTCAAAATGTGCGGGTGTGGATTGCGACCGGCTATACCGACATGCGCTGTGGGTTTCCATCCCTTGCGCTGCGGGTGCAGGAGGTCTTGAAACTGAGCCCGCTGGATGGAAATCTTTTCGTTTTTCGAGGGCGTAGCGGATCGCTCATAAAAGTGATCTGGAGCGATGGCCAGGGCAGTTGCCTGTTTACAAAGAAATTGGACCGAGGCCGGTTCCTCTGGCCTTCCGCCGAAGGTGGCGCGGTGGCGATCTCGCCTGCGCAACTGTCGTCGACTGGCGCAATCCGCAGGAAACATGGCGTCCGACGAAGGTTGGATAGCATTATTGCATTGAAAATATTGGGTGAATCTGATCGAATGGCTTCATGACTTCGAAGCCTGTCGATCTTCCCGGGGACCTTGCGAGCGCCTATCTGGCGCTGCTTTCCGAGCGTGAGATGTTGCAGGCTGAACGCGATGTCGTTGTTGCCGAACGCGATCTCATCGTCGCCGAGAGGGACATGGCTGTGGCGCAAGCTGCCAATGCGCAGGCCATGTTGTCCGACAGCGAGGCCCTGATCGCCAGTCTGGAACTGGCGATCGAAAAGCTGAAGCGCGAACTCCGCGGCCAGAGATCCGAGCGCACGGCGCGCCTGATCGACCAGATGGAATTGCAGCTCGAAGAGCTGGTGATGGCGGCGACGGAGGATGAGGTTGCGGCGCAGGCGGCTGCCGCCAAGGCCTCGAGCGTGCGTTCGTTCACGCGCAAACGGCCGGTCCGGAAGCCCTGGCCGGAGGATATCGAGCGCGAGCGTGTGGTCATCGATTCTCCAGCCACCTGTGCATGTTGCGGCGGGTCGCGCCTGTCGAAACTGGGGGAAGACGTTACCGAGACGCTGGAGGAGATTTCGCGCCGGTTCAAAGTGATCGAGACGGTGCGGGAGAAATTTACCTGCCGTGACTGCGAGGCGATTACCCAGCCGCCGGCGCCGTTCCATGCCACGCCGCGCGGCTTCATCGGCCCTCATCTGCTGGCGACGATCCTGTTCGACAAGTTCGGAATGCATAGCCCGCTCAACCGCCAGAGCACCCGGTTCAAATGCGAAGGCATCGAGCTTTCGACCTCGACGCTGGCCGATCAGGTCGGGTTTGGTACAGCCGCGCTCATGCCGGTCTTCGATCTGATCGAGAAGCATGTCTTTGCGGCCGAGCGCCTTCACGGCGATGACACCACCATTCCCATTCAGGCCAAAGACAAATGCACGACCGGGCGCATATGGACTTACGTATGCGATGACCGCCCCTATGCAGGTGTGACAGCGCCGGCGGCGATCTACTATGCTTCAAGCGACCGCCGCGGTGAGCACCCGCAGAAACACCTAGCCGGGTATGGCGGCATTCTGCAGAGCGATTGCTACAATGGCTTCGAGCCGCTCAGTGTCGCCGAGAAGAAAGCGGTGCCGATCACCTTTGCCTTTTGCCATGCGCATGCGCGGCGTAAATTCTTTGAACTGGCCGATATCCAGAAAAGTGCGCGTGACCGCAAACGGAGAGGCAAGCCGATCTCGCCGATCGCATTGGAGGCCGTCCAACGGTACGATGCGCTGTTCGAGATCGAGCGCCAGATCAATGGATTGAGCGCCGAAGAACGACTGGCCGCGCGGCAGGAAAAGAGCAAGCCGCTGTTCGATGACATGCACGAGTGGCTGAAACGGGAGCGTGCTACGCTCAGCAGATCGTCCGAGGTGATCGAGCCGATCGACTATATGCTGAAGCGCTGGGATGGTTTTGCCCGTTTCCTTGACGATGGCCGGATTTGCCTCACGAACAATGCCGCCGAGCGGGCGCTGAGAGGTATTGCCCTCGGTCGCCGCAACTGGACCTTCGCCGGTTCCCAGCGTGGGGCAGATCGTGCCGCCATCATGCTCACCTTCATCACGACCTGTCGCCTCAACGACGTCGACCCAAAGGCATGGCTTGCCGATGTGTTCGCCCGCATCGCTGATCTTCCCGCCTCCCGCCTGCACAAACTACTTCCCTGGGAATGGAAAAGACTGCGGCAGGCCGAGAACCCGGCCTCTCAGCAGGCTGCCTGACAACAAAGAAAGGGATCGACGAATGGGATATCGCAGCTCAACACTGTACACGCTGAAATACGTGGCCGAGATGCTCGGTGAAGACGAGGACTTCCTGCACGAGTGCTCCATCGAAATGTTCTCGGAAGACGGCTGCCTCAGTGCCTACGACAACTTTCCGGCCTCCGAACTGAGCGAGCACATTGTCCTCTTCTCCGAAGATGGCATCGACAACCTCAAATATATTATCGAGGCTCGCAGGGACGCTGACGACGCATCACAAAAAACGGTCCCTTGAACCCGCGTGCCAGGCTACCTCAGGCCCACTTCACGCGTGAGACTTTATCCCGCGTCCTTCCTCGGATGCATACAGCCGGAGCGGGGAACCGACCAAATGGTGGCGTCCTTGGTCTGCAGCAAAAGACGTTCACCATGCCGTTTGTAGCGCTTGCCTACGCACGGCAACCGCTGTGGGAACAGAGGATGAAACGGATGCATCACCCGCACTAACTGCGTACTGGCGAGACGCTTGATCAAATCAGCATCCAAAAGGTTTGGGACCCGCCCAACCACGGGTTCCGATGACCGGAGGCTCAATTGCTTTGATGAGCCATTCATCTGGATTACGCCAAGAAATCTCCTTGAAGCTTACTTTGAGCTTTCCGATGTCTTGCCACCAGGCCATCAGGATATCAGGCGACTCCATTTCTTTTGGTTGATATTGAAACGGAACCCCACACGAATTGAGATCGATCAGCTTGGAATACAGGTCCGCGTTGTCCCAAAGCTTGCCTTCGTCAACAAAGGCAATTTCTTGCCGGAGTTCATGCGCGCCCGATATTCGTCTACCCCCCGTGAGAACGATGCAACCCTCTGATAGATGAGAGACATTGAGCGGGGGCGGCTCTGCGTGTTTCCCAAATTCAACCGTGAAAGGAAGTCTCCGTCCTAGTTAGCTCATTGAGGTTCAATACGTTTCCGGTGGAAAAATCCCAATTTATGAAACGGCGTGAACCAAAGCAATCAGCTTGGCCAGAGAATTGAAAGCTACTGCCGCAATCTCACAGCGGTTACCTGAAAACACCGCCGCGCAGCATGACGGCGCATTGGGCCAAATCTCAAAGGCCGCTCGAGCGGACGCTTACGATTAAGTTGGTGAATCCGGAAATAACAACCGGCACTTTGATCTGAACTGGACATGAGTGAACGCTATAAATCTATGGCGGCTTACAGCGAGCCCAGCTGAAACGCCAAAAGCGGTAGAAGGCATGCTCAGCACCTATGACGCTTTGTTGACGCGGGTTCGTTTTAGTGCTTCCGCTTCGGTGAAGAACGCGAGGACCTGGTCACGCAGATTATCCGTGGAATACTCATTCGTTAATTTATCCTGAGCCTTCCTCACCTGCGCATAACGTAAAGCGGGATCGTTCGCCAAACGCTCCATGGCTTCCAACCACTCCTCTTCCGTATCGGCGAGAATACCGCAGCCATCGGCGCAACAAGCGTCATACACCGTATCGGACGTCGCTATCGTCGCGATACCTATGGATGTATATTCCACCCACTTCGTGTTTGCCTTGACGAGGTTGAAGGGAGTCCTTGCTAGGGGGCAGATTCCGATGTCCCAGTTCAGCTTCGAAAAATGGATGAGGAATTCTTCATAGTTTCGTACGGGCTGAACGATGCTGATTCGGTTGCCGAACTCCTCCAGCGCGGCTGGTTTGGGAATGGAGCCGAACAATTCAAACCTTATGTGCCGATGCTTGCGCAGGAAACGAACGAGGGCCGGCAGAACCGTTTCCAGATCATGGGCATGATCGAAACCCATGTACCCGATCTTGGTCACCGGCCTTGCGGTCGGCTCTATGAAGACATTACCCGACGCATAGACCTCACCTGCCTTCACAGGTGCCGTTGCGCCGAGAGTTTCCAGGCGGGCTTTCAACGGCGCGGTCGAGCAGTAAACCAGATCCGGCACCTCGAGCAAATGGCGAACCGTCGCCAGACGTTTCGGATGATTATGATAAGCGTGCTTGGCCTCACCAAGCTCGGCGGGGATATTCAAAAGATCATCGTCGATATGGAAGATGACGGGAATGCCATTTTCGCGCGCACGGTCTGTAAGATAGGCTGCATATGGACCGCTGTAGCGACAAAACACGATCAATGTCGGTTTGAAAGACTTCAGTTTCTCGTCTAGCCAAGGCTGAACGTCCTCGTCGCGCCGGCTCGGTCCGAAATTATCTTTTATTTGCGCTTCGGTAAGAAACTCGGTCTCGATCTTCCCGGCCTCGACCAAGGGCGCCAGCGGCTTCACAAAACTGAGTTGTAGCGTCGGAATGTAGCCATTGGCAACAAAGAGGATACGTCGCTCAGCGTCGGCCGGCGCTGGCGGCAGGCGAAGAGCAGGCGCGACCCGACGGGCTGCCGACCAGAGAAGCTCGGCAAAACGTCTATAGACTTCTGCGCGATCAGTAAGAATCGTTAGCTGCTCCAGAAAACCAGCCTGCCGTTCGACGAAGCGCTCGGGATGAGCCAAGGCTTCCCTTTCAAATTCAAGCCAGCTCGCGAGGTCGCTGACGGTTGTCAGTCCCTGATAGTTGTCCGCATCCATGATACCGGTTCCCTCCCGCCAGACGGCAGTCGGTATACCGGCCAGCACCATATCGATCAGGACTGAGGACGGCGCCGATATGCCATAGGCGTAGCGGGACAAATTCACCTTGTAGATGGGATTATTGTTTAGAATCACGTTCTGCGGCAAGGAAACATCGTTCTTTATCACATACTGACCGCCGGGATGCGGACGCAGAACCACACGCTTGTCGTCTTGTTCAAGAGCCTCGCAGAACTGTCCGAACAAGCTGACGAAATCGGCCTTGAAATCGCCTGCGATGTTGAGCCTGGCGGAATGCAGGTTCTCGCAGACTATCCCTACGGGCTTGCGCTCTTGCCGCGGAGGCTGCTGCAGCACAGCTGTCGGACCTGTCACGCAAAGCTTGTTGCGCTGGGAGGGGGCAAGCGCCGTCAGGCGCTCCGGTTCGCACCAACCGCAAACGATATCCGCCGCAAATGTGATCTCGCGGCCATGAGCGAGATCGTGATCGCGGCTCTGCAGGAAGCCAACACATTCGAAACCATGCTGCAGGGTGATTGCGATGAACGAAGGAGGTTTCAGGCGGAAGATGTTATGGACGATGCGGTGGCCGGAAAGATTGGATTCGCTGGCGGCCACGATCACGCCAGCAAGGCCCTGCAATATCTGCAAGGCATGGCCCTCGTTCTCCACAAAATCGATCGAGGCGCCGATCGTCTCAGCGATTTCGGCAATTTCCGCTTGCCAGCGACCACCCTTGTCCCGCTTGTCGAAATCACGCGTGAGCAGAAAACGTGTATCAAGCCCGAGATCCCGCGCGGCAATATAGGCGAGAGGGCGCAAAATATTGACATCTTGAAGCAGGTTGACGAGCAGGATGACGCAAGGGTTTGACATCAAATGGCTCCCAGAGGTGTTCGAACGTTCTCAGACGAAATCGGCCAAGGTAGGCGCCAGCTTTCTGAAACTATACAAGGAATTCTCGGAAACAACTCTTCCATGACTTGGAGGATCGCCGACATGACCGATGAATAAGCCGCCAGCTTTCCTGCTGGCGATCCGCAATCGGCAAGCTCTCTGCCCTCGCAGGCAAGTGAGGGCACATCGTCCTGCCCGATTTTTCGAAACTCGAAATCGATGATCTTGCCGTATGGCACAGACTTGGCGGCAGCTTGCGGCGTCAGCAGTTGGCACGCAGCCTCCGAAACCAGAAGATCGAGGCCAGTGCGTTGCTCGTTCCAGTCAAAGCGAAGGTCGAAGTTCAATTCCAGGTTCGTCAAAGGGCTGGCGATGGAAAGAGCCAGCATGCGTTTTGCAAATTTATGTGCCGAAGCAGAGCTTTCGACACCGTGAATCAGGGCAGTCGGCGGTCGGGCATTCTCTGAAAGCACACTTGGCGCGGTCTTTCCGAAAATGATTGCCTCCAGAAAGGATG
This sequence comes from Pararhizobium sp. A13, assembly GCF_040126305.1. Classification (NCBI taxonomy): domain Bacteria; kingdom Pseudomonadati; phylum Pseudomonadota; class Alphaproteobacteria; order Hyphomicrobiales; family Rhizobiaceae; genus Pararhizobium; species Pararhizobium sp. A13. The sequence continues at coordinate 1,166,406 of NZ_CP149511.1, forward strand.
CTAGCCCCCGAGCCTCCACCGCGGGATCAGCGTGAGCCCGTAAGACGCGATCCAGAGACTTGAGCGTCTCCGCCCGCACCCGAGGCCGCCCGGCCTTCAGATCGCTCACGACCTGCGAAGCATCGCGATAGATGAAGTCGGAGAATGGTTCATAGAGGGGAAAGCCGACCGAAAGAACCTGGTTGCCGGAGCAAAGCGCCGTCACAGCCCGGTTCAACGATTTCGCGACACTGAAATTTTGTGCAGAGACCGGCAGGAAGACGACATGTGTCCGTGCGAGCAGATTCTGCTCCTCGGCTTCGTTCCATTCATGTATCTCATAGGCCACCGGTATGGCGCTCAATGCCGCCAGAGCATCCCCAGTCATAGCACGGCTGTTGGTGAGGATGTTGAGACGGACATCAAATCCCCTCCCCTGCATGGCTGCCAATTCGCCGGAGAATGCGACAAGATCGGCGAGACCGACCGGAAAATACGGATTGTCGCCCATGCCGTACCAAGCGACGTTCAGAACACCCTTTGCCCATAGCGTCGCGTTTTTCTTTGCCAAATTTTGGCGCAGGGTTCCGATGTCATGGCGCCCAAATGGGTCGTTCATCACATGGACCGGAAGATCTGGGGCATACTGTTCGGCAATGCGCCGCATAACAGGAGTCGAGCAGAGGACAAAATCAGCGCGTGCCAAGCTACCGACCAGCCAGCCGCGTAGCCGCTGAAATCGACTGTCCTTCGGGTCACTAAAGTAGTCGTCGAACAGATCGACGCCGAGGACCTTGCCGCTTGCCGCGACCATTTGCGCGACAACCAGCGCGGTTGCATCAAAGCACTTGCTTAGCAGATAGACGTCATGGTCGATCTTTTTGAATTTCTCGATCGGCAGTAGCGTCAAGCTGTGGCCAGCCTCCACAAGAGCGGCCGTCATCCGCATATAGCGAATTCTTGCCCCCGCCTGACCGAGATAGCTCTCGCTCGGAACGACAACGCAGATTTTCATGACACAAGCCTCTTTATCGTGAGCGAAAGTCGGCTGGCGTCGGCGACGGGGGGAAGGAATTGCGAAGCCGCGCGATAGCGGGACACGACGCTTTCAGTCACAGGAAGCAGGCTCGCAGAAACCGCCGTTGTGACCACATGGGACCTTCCTTCGGCGATCGACCTCGCCCAGAAGGGCGTGCCGAGCTCCTCCAGCGCCAGGCGTTGGTCCAAAAACCCGCCTATACGCCGCCATTCTTCCTTGCCGACCATGAAAAGCCTGCTGGTATTGACGGCTGCCGGCCAGACCGCACGCGGCAGGTTCAACAGGATTTCGCCGTTTTCGTACGTCACCCCGGCCGCCCCCCCAGCAGGCGCGGCAAACGGAAAGTAGCCCGAAGACACCAGGGCCAGCTTCGTTGTTTTGTTGACAATTTGCGGGCCAATCAGAATGCAAGTCGCCGAAGCAACTCCCGGAGCCTTCATAAGGGACACCAGAGCGGGAACGGTAGATGGATCATGCAGCAGCACCGCGTCGCCGAGCACGAGAATAAGCTCTGCTTCAGCTTGTGCTGCAGCCCGGTTGAGGCGTGCTCCCTCGTCTTCCTCGTCAGGGCAGCCGATAAAATGACCGCGCGAAGGAAAGAAGCGTTGAAGAAGCAACCGGACGCGATCGGCATAACATTCGCTGCCGGCTACCAGGACCTGAAGGGTATCTCCAGACTGCTGCAGGCCGAGAGCCTCCAGGATCGCCGCCAGGACTTTTTCATCTCCGGAAAAATGGTGGATCACGGAGATGGTTGGTGTCGCAATGCGCTCCGAAACGCTATTCTCTCGAGTCGTCTTGATGCCAAGGGGAAACGGAGCGAGTAGCTGCGCCTCATCCGGGTTGACAAGGCGGCACAAGCGAATGGCAGCGATCGGAGGCTCCGCCTCGCCGGATCCGTCGGGAGGGCCATTCAGCGCGGCTTGCACTTCAAAAACCGGGAACGTCCGGATACCCTGGGGCTGCCTGTCGACGCCCGCAGTGGTTGACGACGGAGACAATATGTATTTCGGCACCCCGTCCACAACGGACGCCAGGACGAAGGGGGCGGCGTGCCGCCCTGAGCCGCCAATCCAATCCACCACAAGGCTGTGCAAGGACGGCACAGAATCAGCCGGCAATCGCAACAGCACGTTGTGATCCACTTGGACTGCCGAGGCGGCAGGGCCACAAGTTACTGCTGCAGCGAGATAGGCCAGCACCTCGCCGTCCATGTCCTGTGGCACATGGCCGATGCCGATCGACAAGCCGAGCACCTCACTGAGCCAAAGCCGCAGCGACTTCTCGAAAATGCGTTCCGTCCCCGTTGCAGCATCGAGGTCGACCTCGATACGCCCCGTCCTTGCACGGCCCTCGCGCTTCAAGGCAGCTTGCAGCAGGCTGCCGCCGACATCCTCAAGTGCCTCAAGGTAGGGCTTGCTGCCACCTGAATTCAACAGTTCGCCGAAATGCAACCCGCCCCGGCAAAGCGACGGAAACGGCAGGAGCGCGAACGAAATAATCTGCGCATCTGCCGTGCAGACGGCAAACCCCAGAGGAAAATAAGGATTTGCCGTTGTCACATCGGCGAATGTCGGAATGTCAGTGGAAATTGGTTGCTCCGAAAGGAGCTGCAACCGCTGCAGATCGTCAGGATCATACTGAAAGCAGCGCAATATGACAGACGGGTCATGAAACCCGTTGTCCGGTTTGAAACGCAGCCGGAGAGTCCGGCTGTTGACGAACCAGAGATCACCCAGACCGATCCCTTCACAGGTGTAAAAAGTCAACGGTTCACCCGGTTTCGGTTGCCAAAGCGAGCCGGAACTAGTTGTTGTGGAAGAGCTGTACCCCTCCGCGTCCATTGAGACGACATCGTCGGCAACTCCGGGACGGCTGATTGCATGGAATGCCCGCATGGTCCGGACAATGCCTTCGGCCTGCGGCGTTGCCTCGCGAGGAAGCAAACCGACAGCCTGGCCAGACAGACGCAATACCGACATGCCGTCTTGCTCGGCGCAATCATCGGGGCGAGTCCAGGAGGACAGAACATCTCGCGGATGGAAACGGAACTCGGGCGGTTCGGCTGCCTCCCAGGCAGCTTCACCCGGCACGCTCAACAGAGGGCCCCCTTGCTCCGTGCTTGTCTCCCTCTTCCTCAGTTCCGCGTGCGTGACATCAAGAAAAAATTTGGCGTCCGCATTGCCCGGTTCGATGTCGAGAGCGCGCAAATAGGATTGCTCTGCTTGCTCGAACTGATTGGTCTCGCGAAAGCCATGTCCAAGTTGAATCCAGACGGGCGCCAGGTTTGGCAAGATGGCAAGTGCCTTCTTGTAGTGCTCGATTGCCTGGGGCCACTGTTTGCGCGCATTGTGCGCGTCCCCTTGGGAAACGTGGAATGTACCGAGTCCGCCGGATTTCTTTTTATCGAAAAACCAGTAACGTATTTGCTTGGCAACATGCCGCTTTAAGCCGTTTTTAGTCACGTTTTCGAACCTTCCAGACGAACGCGTTCAACCATGCAGTCTCCGGGCGCGCCTTCACGAGGGTGAGCAAGATACATGATCATTTTTGGGAATCCACGAAGCAGGGCTGATTACGTCTTTTTTCCGGTTCTGGCAGGTCGGCTTATGTTTCCGAAATAGTTTCAAAAACAATGACATAATCACAAACCGCCAACCGGGGGGCCCATCAAAAAATGCAATCAATTTCGATTTGTGTCCTTGCGTGCCGCTGAAGCTAGTCCACGCGCGAAACACCAGGCTGTGGACTTAACCCATCATCTTTCGTCTCGCCAACTCCTCATTCGCCCGTCCGAGCTGGTCTTCCGGCAATGGCTGATTACTCACCCAAATTGCAAAACGCCTCAAACCTTCGGAAAGGCTGACCCCTGGGACGTGACCGAGCCGTTCGCTTAGACGGCTTATGTCAGCCACATTGTGCCGTATGTCTCCAAGCCGGAACTGGCCTGTGACCCGAACGTTTTCGGGAGCGTCGAACGCCTTGCAAAGAGCTCGGGCAATTTCGATAACCGGCGTGGCCACACCAGAACCAACATTGATGACACAGTTCGCAGGCGTTTCAGCCTCTACAGCGGCGACGAAGGCGGCCGCCACATCCGATACGTGAACAAAGTCACGGCTTTCCAAGCCATCTTCGAAAATCGGCAGTTCCACTCCGCGGCGAATACGGGTTGAGAAAATTGAAAGGATCCCGGTGTAGGGATTGTTCAGCGATTGTCCCTCTCCATAGACATTTTGCAGCCGGAAAATGGTGTGCCCTATTCCGGCACTTTCGCAAGTAATTCTGACGAGGTCCTCCTGCATTAGCTTGGTGGCCGCATAAATCGAGGCAGGCGCGGTACGATCGTCCTCACGCGTTGGCACCACTTTCAATGCGGCACCCGTTTTCGGGCATACCGGCTCCCACTGGCCAGCCCGTAACGCCTCCGCCGTCCTGGAAGAGGGCGTAATGCGTGTAGAATCGACCGCTCCGTCGTAGGTATAGGCCCCCTCGCCATAGACGGAGCGCGAAGAGGCAAGCACGACACGCCGCACGCTGGGTGCGGCGCCGTTAGCGAGAAGATGCATCAGAAGTGCCGTACCTTGCACGTTTTCCCGGCAATAGCGGTCGATTTCATACATCGACTGCCCCGTCCCCGTTTCCGCGGCAAGATGTACGACGGCGGTGATTCCGTCGAGACTTGCCGTAAGGTCGGCCTCGCTCGCAACCGAGCCCCGAACGAACTCCACTCCCGGTGTGTTCGCGAGCCAATCGAGAGTATGACCGGGTAACATTCCGTGGATCTGCGATGCCAGCATGTCCAGCACACGGACGCGGATGCCTCTTGCGGCAAGCAACGGAGCGAGGTGCGATCCGATGAATCCAGCGCCGCCGGTAACGAGAACGGTTTGCATTTACAACGACCCCCTGCTCTTACTGGTTCGCCGAAGCCGAATACATATCGCGCTCCGCCGTCCAAAGATCTGCATAGTCGACGTTCTTCCAATTCTCGAACCAGGGACCGCCATTGGTATAATGGATTGCAGCAGGCACCTCGTCGCGACGAGGATACTCGCCTTCGAGGAAGTTCCATTCAAGCGGAAGTGCACCAATCAGATTGTCATCTGAAAGCCACTGGAAGCGGTGCAGGAAGGCCGGCGCAGCAGTGTTTACGATCTCCGGCGTCAGGGCCTTCACCTCGGGATGGGCGTTGTTGAACAGAATGAACGACGACCAATTCTTGCGCGGATAGACGCTCTGTTGTTTGCCATCCATCTTGACGGCATTGGCCGGCGTGTAATCGTGTTGAACCACGTAGACGGCCTTGTCACGGCTAGCGTGCTTCAGGACATCGCGCACGTCTTGGGTGAACAAGAAATCGCAATCGACGAAGATCGTCCAGCCATCATGCGCTCCCAGATAGGGCGTCAGGAATCTCGTGATGGAGAATTCCGTCGTCGCATTATCGGCGCCACGCGTATAAAGCCCCAACTCACGCAATGTCGGCAACTTAAGCGGGTAGATTTCAATATCCGGACCGCTGTGGCGCAGGACGGAATGGCGGCAGACCTGCCATGCGATGTCTTCGCGGCTATCATATCCCACAAAAATTTTGAGATGATCACTCATGGAAATGTGTCCCTTTGTTCTGTCTGTGACCTGATCTTTCGTCAAACCGCAAGTGCTATCGGTCGCGGACGGTCAAGTGATTCTTCCAGGATCGAAGCGGATTTAAACGTCTCTGTTATTGCATTGCAAGCAACGTATTGCATTGCAAACACTGCGTGCATCGCGGCGCATCCGTGCCGAGAATGTGTGACGCCTGTCAAGGAAAAATTGAGTGTAAGGCGCAAGTTTATTCGATCCGTGGCTCTACCTGTGTCAACATCGCTTTAAGCCTCCTTCTGTAACGGGAACAATCTACGGCTCTGAGCAGGACTTAATCCCGGATTGTGAAATCTTCGCGGTCGGCCGTCAGATTGACACTGTAAAATGGGTCCTTATGAATTCGATCGCCCCATTTTCTCAGCATGAAATCAGCCTCTGACCTGTAGCGCCGGGTTTTTTCCGGCGAGGTATCAAGGCCACGCGTTACACTTTCGAGATGAACAAGCGAGGCGTACGGTGTGTAGATGTTGCGATATCCGGCCTTATCCAGTTTCAGACAGAAATCGACATCGTTGAAAGCAACCGTCAGATTTTCGGCATCTAGGCCGCCGACCTCTTTGTATTTTGATTTCTCGACGACAAGGCATGCGGCAGTGACCGCCGAGAACGATTGGGTCATCGCCAGGCGCCCCATATAGCCAGGGTCATCGCCCGAGCGATACTTATGGGGATGTGCCGCCACCAGACCGATCCCGCAGACAACGCCTGCATGCTGTACCTGTCCTGTCGGGTACAATAGTTTGGCTCCCACCGCCCCGATGTCCGGCCGTATGGCGTGCGATACCATTTCCTGAAGCCATTCGCTGTTGATCGCCAGGATATCGTTGTTCACCAAGCCAATGACGCTTCCCTGGGCCTGCTCGACCGCAAGATTATTCAACCAGGAAAAGTTGAAGGGGCCTGGCGCGCTGAGAACACGAACATTGTCCATCGCACGCAGTGCGTCGAAATAACCGAGTGTTTCTGGCTCAACGCTGCCATTGTCGACAACGATGATTTCGAAGGTGGGATAAGCCGTCTTGCTTAGAAGAGACTCTATACATCCTCGGAGAAGAGGAAGGTAGTCACGCGTCGGGATAATCAGCGACACCAGCGGCGCTGGGGTTGGCAGCGGCCAGATCACTCTGCCGAAACCGCCTTTCTCTTCCACTACGGTCGCCCCTTTACCTTGTCGGTTCAGACTGGCACTCAGCGCTTGAAGGCGGCGAGACGTCATCGGATAGGGCAGAATATTTTGGTCGCTTAGGCGCGCCGGCGAACTTCGATGGTAAAGGACATGCGGTATGTGTATGATCTCGTTGGGCAAAAGTATTTCGGTCGCGCGCAAGATGAGATCGTGGATATCGAGATCCGGCAGCGCTAGCAATGGAAGGCAGCATGTTTCGATGAGAGCGGCCTCAAAAGCCACGAACCGACCGAGATAATTGGACGCAAAGAAGTAGTCCGGATCCCAATCCGGCTTGAACAGCGGCGAGTGCCGCGAACCCGCTTCAATGGAATCCTCGTCGCTGTAGATCAGCCGAGCCTCGGGTTTCGCGATGGAACGTTCAGCGATTTCATAAAGCGCCGAGGGTGCCAGAACATCCCCCGCTGTCACAAAAACGATGAAGCGGCCGTCGCATTTGCTCGGCACGCTTTTCATCGTCGGCCGGTCATCATTCCAATGCACAACCATCCGCGCATCGGTTTCAGCGCAGCTCATCAGGTACCGGCACTTTTCTTTCGGAAGAGTGGAAGATGCCGGGATATGCAACTGCCAATTTTCGTAGCTTTGATCTTTCAGCGATCGAAGAGTTGCCTCCAGCTCCGGCAGGAGAAGTTCATCTGTATCGACGATCAGCGAAATCAGAGGCTGCGTCGGCCAACCAACAATAGCTCGTCTTTGTAGCGCAGCTTGTTCGCTGGTTGGCGTATCGTGCAAGGCGATCCAGGCGTGGTAGCGATCGGGACCGGTATATTTCAGGATATCAGCGATATTCCGGGCAAAGCGTTCTCCGCCCTTGTGCGTTATCATAGCACGGAGCGCCTTTTGAGTAGCGTGCCGGTTTTGGCGATACGCTTGGCAAAGGCCCTTTGCCAAGCTGATCTGCCGGAGTTTAAACGCCCGGACGGTGAAAGAGCCCTCGCGGCTAGCGGGGTCCAGTCGAAGACGAAGAACGGGGCTTTCGATAAGGCCGGTCGCGTGAAACTTGCCTTCGCCCATCGGTCTCAGCCGGAACGTCGAAAACGCGGCCCATTCAAACCTGTGCTCTGTATACAGGATGGGATCGAAAGACATGGAAGAGTGTCCGAGAAGATCAATCTCCACTTCGAACCATCCAGGCTGCAAGGAGTAGCCATCAACGAGTACCGCAAATTGCGGATTTCCAGTTGTCGCCACATAGAGATCATCACGAATCACAAGATTCGCTTTCGGATCGAGGCGCGCTTGTACGAAGCATGGCTTCATCAGGCGGCGAAGTTCGATGAATGCCGCAGCAAACGGTAAATTGCGCGTTGTAACTTGCGCCTCGTACTGGCTGTTTTTCTGAGCGATATCCGCCGCACGTTCCTCTTCAAGCCTCCGCAAATGTTCAAAGCCAGAAAGGCAGACATCAAGGCCTGGCCGGGTTTCATTTGAGGCAAAAAGAGCTGGCGTCTTCTGGTCCGTCTGCATTAGCTGAATGCCAAGGCCCGCTATTTCCTGTTCGACATGTGGCGCATCTGGTAGCGCACTTAGAGCCCGAAAAGCCTGAAGCGCTTCCGCACTCCGGCCAAGACGCTTGAGAAGATGCGCAAGATGAAGCCGCGGATCGGGGTCGGCGCCATCGCAATGCACGGCCGACAGATAGGCGCTAACGGCCTCTTCGAACAGTTCGCCTTCTTTCAAGACATGGGCATATTGTGTCCATGTCTGTCCGGAAGAGAGCCTCTGTTCGAGAAGACTTCCATACAACGCTGCCGCCTCCAACCATTGTCCCTGGTCCCGGAGGCGATCTGCCCGATCAATAATTTTTGACAATGTCGCTTGGTCCAAATCCATTTCAGAAAATGCCTGTCTCGACAGTTACCATGAGCACATGAGGGCCGACGACCTGTTCCGCATTGAGTTAATTCAATTTGATTCCGTTATCAAATTTGATCCGCGCCAGGGAGCTGTTCGGTCTGACGACAACCGAAATGCCGGGCTGTCCACGATCGCTGTAGCCTTCATGCACAAGGAGCAGCAAGCGCATTCAACTCGACCAGAGGCGCCTTGCCCGCCGGGCTTCCCTTCCGCGGACAATTGCATCAAAAAAGAATTCTTCGGAATGTTGAGTGGGGCGCAGCGACACGTTTTAAGAAAAAATGTAAAGCCTCCTGGGCACCCGCAAGACAAGGTGCGTTCTTTCGCTTGCTGATGGAGGAAGTGACCTCTATTCCAAGTTCTGGCTTTCGTCGACATCCCCGACAAGTTCAAGCTCGCCATTTCCCGCTCGCAGACGGTCGGCGCCCAGAAGTGTTTCGGCTTCGTCTACAGAGTCCACTTCCAATATTTTGAACTTGTCGACGATGAAGACGTCATTGCAGTATTTTCTGATCAGGTTGGGAGAAGAGCTCAGGATCAGGAAGCCGGCGGACTGCATTCTTTCCGTGACGAGTTCCTCGCACCGTGCCCGGAAGGGACCGCGTCCACCGATCAGACTTTCATCGACGATGTAGGTCTCGAACGGAATGGCGTAGCAGGACGTGAACAGAAGCTTCGTGCGCTCGTCGCGGTTCAAGTTCTTGAACGGCTTGTCGATTGCCTTTCCAATTTCCGTGAAATCCACGACGAAGCGGATGATGGGAACGGGGTCGAAGCCGAACACACGGCATAGGAAGGCTAGATTTTCGCGGCCCGTCAGGGCGCCGTTAAAAACCCCACCGGAGGCCACGGGGAAGGAAACCAGCGATGAGCGTCGCACCCGGCCTATATCGGCGCGCAATTTGCCCGTCGTCAGATTGGCAAGCGTCGTCTTCCCGCTCCCGGGCGGTGCCAGAACGCCGGTCAGCCGGTCGCCGATGAATTCCGCGTCTGCGCCCTCAAGGACCTTGGTCCGCGACGTCTTCTGGCGCAGTGTCTTGTGAACATTGGTGAAGCTGATGCTCAAGATTGGTCTTTCATCTGGTTATTGTGCACATCGCCCGCCCGCGAGACGATCTCGGCCAACCAGCCCGCTCCATCCAGAGGACTCAAAAAGGTCGTGCCGGCCGGCGCAATTTCACGAAACACCGGAATGTCGGAGGCGACGCATGGAACGCCGAGGGCTGCGGCCTCCAATATGGGAATCCCGAGCCCCTCCGCAAAGGAGGGGAACAGAAGCGCCGTTGCATGTTGCAGCATTGTCTGAACTTCAAAATCGGAAAGATCAGCGAATTCGGATACCGTATCCGTTATGGCCGGGCAACGTTCCAGCATGTCTATCACATTTTCATTTTCCCAGCCCCGCTTTCCGATAATGCATAGGCGCGGCGGGTTTTCACGTTGAGACAGTTCTCGCCAAATCTGGAGCAACAGAAGATGGTTTTTTCGAGGTTCGATCGTCCCAAGAATGACGAAATAGGGACTGCCGTTTTCTAGAAATGCGCTGACAGGTGGCGTCAGAGGCGTGGCAGGCATCCGTTTGAAATCCAGCGTTGGCACGATGACATCGGTGGCTGCGAGTTGCCAGGCATTCTCCGCCGCGAATTTCTTGACGCGCCGATCGGTATCGTTCGAATTGCTGACGGCGATCACAGGCGTATCCGTCAGTTCTTTCAAAAAGCTCGAAAACTGCTGTTTCGCCTCCGGCCGTTGATACTCCGGATACTCGAAGGGGATCAGATCGTGGATGTATATCAGACGCTGCATTTTCCGGTGCGGATCGAGGCCGCTCATCCCTCCCGCGATCTTGCCCACACCCGAATGGGAGGCCACAACATAGGTTGTTTGCGGAGACACGATTCTGTCGCTCGGCGGCGGGAAATGGCTGCGGATACGTGGCTCGTACTTGAGCCGGAGCTTGATCAACACACTTGCCTGCCCCACTGAAGAAGGATCGTCGTTCCACAAATGCTGAAGGTGTATGAGTACCGCCTTTCCAAGGTCCTGTGGCAGGATGCAGACACCATATCGGCCTGCATGTACGAAATGACATTCAGAGCCAAATCGCTTCAACAAGTCCAGGCCGATCGCCAGATCGATTCGGTCCACGCCGGTGCCGAAAGACTGCTCGTAACTGCGCACAAGGCGTGAAATGTCAAAAAGCACCCGAGGTGTTTCGATCGAAAGGGACCTCATTGAAAGACGGTACATCTATGCCTACAAGTCTAGAAACAGCCATTTGCAACAACTGGAAGAGGACTGCGTACTTAACCCAACCGTTCGTTTTTTTGCACCCACAAGCGCCACTTTCGCACATTAAATCGATATGGTATACGCCGCCGCAACTGAAACGGCGGTGCATTCTGTGGGAATATCAACGTCCCAGTTCTATCCGGAAAAGCCGAAAATGGTGAAAATTGTCGCAAGAACTCCTTGAAATCGTTCGCTCCAGAAAGTCGATTCCCCTTTCATGGGTTACGACCAGCAGTGATCAGAATTATCTCAATCTGGGCGACGCCTTGTCACCTGTCATCGTATCAATGATGTCCGGATTGCCCGTCAATCATACCGCGGCCAAATCAGATATGGTGAGGCTGGCGGCCGTCGGCACGATCGGTCACATGTTTTCGGGCGGAAACGTATCGTTTTGGGGCACGGGTACATCACCCAGTGCCAACCCGAATCAAACCAATGAGCCAAAAGTCCCATACGTCCGGCCGGCAGATACCAGGATCCAGACCTACGCCACCCGTGGGCCGTTCAGCCGGCGGATCCTGGCGCCGGATGCGACTGGTCCGGCCGTCTACGGTGATCCCCTTTGGCTTCTGCCTCGCTTCCACGAGGCGCCGAAGAAGAAAACCTATGAACTGGGCGTCATTCTTCATTTGTCGGAACTAGCGGACCGTGAACATGATGCGCACCCAAGAGCCGATTCGAGGCGTCACGATATTGCCACCGAGGATCGCCACGCGATCAAGTTGATCAATACCGTGACTCCAGTTTCGATCGCTGGTCTAAGAGAGCGTCTAGACGAAATTCTAGCTTGTAAACGCATTGTCTCCACAAGCCTGCATGGAATGGTATTCGCGGAATCCTACGGTATCCCCTGCCTCTATTTCTCGCCGAGAGCGCAAACATCAGGGCTCGGGCGCATCGATCTGATGAGCGAAGAAGGGCTGGATCTGCGATTTGTCGATCTCTATCGCGGTTTAGGCCAGAATCATCTCCATGTCTGGTACCAGCCGCGCACCGAAGAAACGAATTGGGATGCTCTGATCCGGACCATCGACGAGGTCTGGGAGCCTAAATATCTCTCCGAAGATCCGCTCATCGAATCGTTTCCGCTTCCTTTGTCCATGCTGGAAAAAGGTGCGACCGGCAGCGCATTCGATCATCCGTTAATTCGTTCCGTTCCGACGAAAAGAGAAGCGGAGCTGGTCGTGCGTGCCAGGAACGGCCTGCTTTCACGCATTTTTCGGCGGGCACGATAGAGGATGGTGGTTTCGGTGGGTCTGGGTGCTGCAAGACGGCTGTTTCGCCGCAAGATCACGTGGCCCGCGGCGGGCGTTCTTTCGAAGGACAACGAAACAAAGAGCGAGCGGATCCGTCTCTCCTGGGTCTGGACCACCGGTCAGCATCCCGATGCAAACCTCGGCGATGCGCTCAGTGCGGTGATGGTATCGGCCATTTCGGGATTGAAGATAGAGCCTGCCGCTTTCAATCACGACAACGAGAGAATGACGGCGGTCGGAACCATCGGCCATGCCCAGTATGGGGCCAAGGTCCACGTCTGGGGCACCGGCTTCGATTTGAAGCGAGGACCGACGGGCGCCATCGGCGAGTATAGGGTCCCCGACAACACGCAACTCGTAGTCCATGCGGTCCGGGGGAAGCAGACGGCGGCCGGATTGCGGAAGCTCGGCGTGGAAGTTCCCGACATTTTTGGCGATCCGGTCTGGTTTCTGCCACGTGTGTTTCCGTTTGCCGGTCTCAAGAAGGAATTCGAACTGGGCGTGATCGTCCACATTTCCGAACTGGACGAGGCTACGGCGCGTGCATCCGTGCGCAAGAGCCTCCAACGCTACAGGATTCCACCGGAACTTTCCCAAAACATCAAGATAATCAACACATACACCGGCGCTGATATCGCTGGAATGCGCGACAAGATTCAGGAAATCGTCTCCTGCCGGCGTATTCTTTCCACCAGTCTTCACGGTTTGGTCATTGCTGAGACGTACAACATCCCCTGCGCGTGGTTTTCAACCAATCATGGCGCGTCCGGGTTTTTGCCCATCGACGGATCGCGGTCGATCGATCATCGCATGATCGATTTCTACGGTGGCGCCGATCGGGATTCGGTCTTGAGTTATCTTCACCCGCTTCATCAGGAAACGGATTGGGAAAAGGCAATGGCGTTCATCGACAATCATTGGCAGCCGCTGAGCTACACGGGAGAAGCGCTGTTCAATGCGTTCCCTCTGCCTCGCGCGGTTCAGTTCAAGAACAAGGTATGGCGGTGCTCACCAGAGGTGTTGCAAGGAAACCGCTATTGATCACAATGACATACGGTGTCGCGTCGCTTTTGACTCAAAACTGTTGTTTTCTTGAGCTGCGGCCTTGATGTCATTGTTTACGCGCTGGTGTTGATATATCCAATGCGGCACCGGAATTTGATGATGAAAATGGGCTTGCCAGCAAGTCAGGCGATACAGGGTTCATATGCAGTTTTTGGATAAATTCGCCAAACTTTCATTGGCTGCGGTTTGTGTTGCCATGTCGTCGTGCACGATGCCGAGCTCAGGCCCCAGCGCAAACAAGATCCAGGCTGAAGCCAAAGACCAATACGCGCCCTACACGCTCATCAACGTGACCCCCAGTGTCGTCTCTACTCTGGCCCAGGGCTTTGACCGGCAGCTCGCGGCATCGTTTGGAAATACCAAGAAACGCAGCTCCGCACTGATCGGCGTCGGCGACACGGTCATTATTTCCATCTGGGAAGCATCGCCAGACGGCTTGTTTTCAAGTTCTGGCCGCGGCGGCGGAACCCAGATACCCGAGCAGCCGGTTTCGGAAGCTGGCACGATCTCCGTTCCTTATGCCGGCGTCATAAAGGCTGCAAACCGGACGCCGGAACAGGTTAAGGAATCGATCGAGCAGGCGCTCGTGCGGATGGCGGTTCAGCCTCAAGTTCTTGTCAGTGTCGTCAAGAACGTGTCCAACACGGTCACGGTGACGGGCGAAGTGGCAAGTAGCGGGCGAATTCCGCTTTCCCCGCGTGGTGAAAAACTGCTCGACGTTATTGCGATGGCCGGTGGGCCCCGTATCGAATCCCATCAGCTTTCTGCCCAGATCACGCGTGGCCGCCGCACCGAGACCATTCCGATGGAGCGCTTGATTTCCGATCCGAATGAAAACATTTACGTTCAGCCGGATGATGTCATCGCGCTCATCCGTCAGCCGAGGAGCTTCACCGTTTTTGGCGCGTCGATCGCCAATGCATCGATCCAGTTCGACGAATCCCAGCTTTATCTGAACCAGGCGCTGGCGAAAGTCGGCGGCCTGAACGACGAGCGTGCAAATGCGAAGGGCATCTTCATTTATCGGACGGAATCGACGGACTTGCTGCGTCAGCTCATGCCCGAGAAGAATTTCTCCACCTATGGGCCAACCGCAAATGTCATTTACCAGGTCGATCTGACCGATCCGAGTGGCTTCTTCCTGTTGAAGAGTTTCAATCTGCGCAATCGTGACCTCATCTACATAGCAAACTCGTCCCTTGCCGAGGTTCGCAAGTTTGCAACACTTGTCAGCTCGACTGCGGCGCCGATTGCTCAGGCTGCGTCTGTTTCGAATACGCTGACTGATTTGAACAATTAGCGCTTGAGAGACGGATCTGTCTCAAAGCTGCCAACTTGCTAAGCTTAATGCGCCATCGGTAAACGTCGCTGGCGCCTTTGATCCGCCGCGCTTTTCCCAATGGTGGAACTGTGTTATGAGGCTCCCTTGCGGCGGGGATTGCGCCTAGTTTAGGAGACGACGTTGAAGGACACGAACCGGTCGGCGACGCGCGAAAAATCACAGGCTCGCTCGGATGAGACAGGCGCATTGGTGTTGCGGCTCGACGAAGTCAGGCCTGTCCGTCAGCAGCCGGCGACTGCACCCGCGATTGTTCCCAAGCCGTTTCCTCGCAAAACGACAGTTATATATCGGTCCGCGCGGGTTACGGATATGGTTGCCAAAGCGAGAGGCGGCCTTTCTGGTGCATCGATATCTTTTTTCCTGATGGTCGTCGTGCCAACGATCATCGGTGCCCTTTACTTCGCCTTCGTCGCGTCTCCGCAGTATATGTCCGAATTCCGCTTCTCCGTTCGGCCAACGGATGGCGCCTATCTATCTTCCTCCTCCTCCTCCGTCGCGGCAGATACGGCCGTTGCCATGTCCAACAGCTATATTGTCGCCGATTACGCGCTTAGCCGGGATGCGGTCGAGGCGCTGGAGAAGAGTGTCGGTTTGCGCCGGATCTATTCGATGGATGGCATCGATGGGTGGTCGCGTCTTCCTGAAGACGTCTCGCTCGAGCGTCTGGTGGATTACTGGCGCAAGCGGATTTCGACGAGCTACGATATCATGACGGGTATCAACACGATCGAGGTCACGGCGTTTTCACCGCAGGATGCACTCAAAGTAACTACCGCCCTGCAGGCTCTATGCGAAAAGCTCGTCAACGACATTTCCGAAAAGGCGCGCCAGAGTCAGATGGCTTTCGCCAAAAATGAGCTGGACCGCGCCGAGGCGCGTCTCAAGGAGGTTCGTCAGCACGAAATGGAACTGCGCTCCGGCCAGAAGAGTATTGACGTGCGCAAGGACGCCGAAGGCAAGATGCTTCTGAACAACAAGCTGCGGGGCGATTTATCGGCACTGGAAGCGCAATATTCCGCGCTTTCGAGCGATATGGATCCGACGTCTCCGCGGCTTACCGTCCTCAAGAATCAGATTGCCGCTGCAAAAGAACAGATTGAAATTTTGCAATCGCAGGTCACCGACGCCGATGCATCGAAGCCCGGCACATTGGACGACGCGCAACGTGTCACGAAATACGATCAGTTGCAGACGGATGTCGAGATCACGACAAAACTCTATGAGTCCTCTCTGACGAACTATGAAAATGCCCGTATGCGGGCCAGCAACAACCAGACCTACCTCGCCACCTATGTTCAGCCAGGATTGCCCCAGATTGCGTCCTACCCCCGCACCTTCATCGACACGCTCCTGGTATTCCTGTCCGCGTTCGGCGCGTGGGTGGTGTTGACGCTGATCTATTACAGCATCCGTGA
This sequence comes from Pararhizobium sp. A13, assembly GCF_040126305.1. NCBI lineage: Bacteria > Pseudomonadati > Pseudomonadota > Alphaproteobacteria > Hyphomicrobiales > Rhizobiaceae > Pararhizobium > Pararhizobium sp. A13. Next base: position 1,182,493 of record NZ_CP149511.1, read on the forward strand.
CCATGCTTGATAAGTTTAGTCAGCTGGAGCCTATCTTTCGATGAATGTATTGGCGCTCGGCTTGTCCCGGCAAATGAGAATCGTAAGCGCGCTTACGATACGCGAAATCAGACTGCGCAACAGCAAGCACGCATTCATGCAGTTGTTTGATCTGCTAGAGGCGCTTTTTTTTATCGTCGGACACTGGATCATTTTCACATATCTTCATCGAAGCCTACTTATCGGCGATAGCCTGCTGTTGTTTATAGCCACAGGCATTTTTCCCATTCTCTTCTTTCGGACTATTAGTATTAAAGCAGCATCTGCGCTTGAGGCATCCAAAGCAGTTACAAGTATCCCGTTCATTGAGGCGCTCGACTATTCAATCGCGCGCAGTTTCGTGGAATTTTTATCGTTTACGCTCGCCTTTCTTACTTTCTTCGCAATGATTGCCGTTTTAGGCCTTTCACGTTATGCGATACCCTATAATCCGGTTGCGATAGTGCAGTTTCTAGTAATGCTTACGTTGTTGGCCTTTGGTGTTGGTCTCATCAATTCATTCCTGACCTACCTGATTCCACTCTGGAAATTTTGCTGGTCGATTTTTGCACGTACTCAGATATTTTTCAGCGGGGTGTTTTTCATTCCTGAATACATGCCGCCGGCGGTCAAGGACATTCTGGCTTACAACCCGATCATGCATTTCGTCGCGCTGTTCCGAACAGCGTTCTTTCCCACTTATCCTACCCATTTGATGTCGATGAATTACATGCTTGGCTGGACGTTCGCAGTGCTAATGCTGGGTCTGGCGTTCGAACGAGCTCTGAGAAATCACAGGGCCCACTAAAGCCGTTCCGGCGAATCTCCGCGGATTAATTGAGCTTTCGTCCATTAATGGCGAATTCCGAGTAACGTGCCACGACGAGTTCGGCCCACGCGGTGATGGCGCTGCGGGCATTGGCCTTCGCCTCGACCGGTTCAATGGCGAACAGCCGCTTTGACCACAAACCTTTTCAGCGCCGAAATGTTGCCGAGGACATAGCCTCTCGTGCCAGCCGCGACGAACTTATCCTGGATCGAATAATTCACACCCTGCTGAAGTTCCGATCTTACGCACGCAAGGCCACCTGTGCCAGGATCAAGAAAATTGCGCTTGAAGACATTATCCCGGCACGCATAGCCCGTCGCGTCGTCTCCTATGTCGATGCAAGCCCGAGCATCCCGCCCAGCTCGAATGCCGAAGCAGTAGTTATGCTCAATGACGTTGCCATGCACGTCGCCTCCATTAGAGGTGCCCCTCAAGGTGAGGTGATAGCGTTTAACATCTTCCCCGCGATTGTGATGAACATGATTTCGAGAGGCGCCGTGAATGATCTTCACCACAGCGTCAACATCGATGCCGTGGTTGTTTGATATCTCGTTGTCGCAACCAAAGCAGTCTACCAGCTCACCGATGTTTTCTCCGTAGGTGTCATGTATATGATGCCCGACACTCACCATATTCAGGATGCTGACGCCATCTGTCTGCCAACCGAGCGCGGCGAGAAGCGTCGCGCCTTTTTTGAGATTCAGGATGTGGTTCCAGCCAATCTCGATGCCAGAGGAGCGTTGGTTGTTGACATCGCCGTCATCGATGGAAATCCCGGTAGACTGAGACGTCTGCTTGTCGCCGCCATATGCGGCGTCAGAATACCAGTCGCGAATGGTGTTCCGTAGGATTTTGGAGTTTCCCGTGATTTTATCGCCGTAGATGCCGGTGCCGACAGCGAAATCGTAGATCTCCAGGTCCGTCACCTGAAAGTTGATCACGTTGCGAGCGCCGACGATGACGGTGCGGCGATCCTCTGGTCCACCTCCGTCAACCTGAAAGCCGCTGATACGAATGCCATCCAGCGGTGCGAACGACCCGCTCTGCTCGCCCTGGCATAGGATAATACAGCCCGTCGCGCCAAGTTCGCTGGCACGCGTGTTGTTGGTGAAATACGCCATATCCGGGAGGAAGACGTTCGACTTGTCTCCATCGAGGACAAATCCGCCATCTTCGATAAGCAGTTGACGATTGAACCTATAGCGGCGCCAGCCATCCAGCCACAGACGGGTATTGCCTTGGTTGGCAGCCTTCTGGAAAGCGGCCCAATCGATTTCATCGGTCAACGCTTGTGCGTGCGGATAAACGACTTGAGCCGCGGGTAGCGTCGGGAAGAACTCCGAAAGCGGGTGACTCGCGCCGTCACCGATTGCGCCGTACGCCTGTGGACTTTCAAATTGACGCGCTGAGGCTGATGCAGCAAAGGCCACACGGATACCTCCGACCCGGCTACCTTCAAGTACGGCGGCAACCAACCCCGCCCTGAGAAAAGTCCGACGTTTCATAGGAACTCCTGTCGCTATCGCTATCGCTATCGCTATCGCTATTCGAAACCACAGGAATTTGATGGCACTTGCAAGGCGCTATCCACGATTTCTCGTTCCCAGCTTGTTCCTTTCTCTCCTGCTCCTGCCTGTAGGATTGCCAGACTGGCCTAGCTTCCATGGTCTGTTTTCCTATCATCCGGCATAGAATGTCTACTCTACGCTGACAAACCATATAGATGGACTACGCGGACGTGTCATCCACCTCCGTCCCTCGAGCAACGCACGCACCGGATTGCACTGTTGGCTGACAAGATGGGGATGTGCCTGTTTGGCGCATACCTGCGCACGACATGCGCTGTCCAGCCAGCCGTCATGCTCTCTGACGCGGTTCTGCAGCATTCCCGGCGACAGCATTAAGGTTGCTTCCAAAATGGCAATCGCATAGATAGCGGGTCGTATCGTCTTCTGCCGGCACTGACGGTTCCGTCATCTGAGAACTAAAAACGAACAACCTCGCTCGGCCGGTCTCCGCACATTCAGGCCGACAAAGCAAACAGCAAGTGGATCTACGTTTCATGCCTAAAGCTCGTGTCATGGTCGATGGCTACAATCTCGCTTTGGAGAAGGGCACGGGGATTGCCACCTACGCCCGAAACCTGAGTGCACAGCTGTCGGCGCTGGGGCATCAGGTGGACTTGATGTATGGAATACGGTCATCAGCCGGCAAAAACGAACTCCTTGCGGAGGTGAGCTTCTTTGACCCGTCTGTCAAACCGATGAAGACGAAAGAAATTGTCAAGCGCCTGATAACATCACCATTTGGGGTCACCGCCAATCGTGTCCCGATCACTGGCAAGGTCATCGCGCGGAACACACCCGGCGGCCTTCCTGCGCATGACCGAATTTTCAATTCACGTAATCTGTACACGGTCTCCCGCTGGCATTTTCGGACCTATGGTCAATTTCTGAACGTCGAATATCCCGGCAGCGCCGATATCGCCCACTGGACCTATCCACTGGCGGTCACACTCAAGAATGCAGCCAATCTTTATACCATCCATGATCTCGTTCCGCTGCGGCTGCCTTACGCAACGCTCGACAACAAGAGGGAGTTTTTGAAGAAGGTTCGGCGCATCAGCGAAAAAGCCGATCACATCGTTACGGTTTCGGAGGCGTCCAAGCGGGATATCGTCGAACTTCTGGGCGTTGATGAAAGCCGCGTAACGAATACCTATCAAGCCGTCAATCTACCGAGCCGTATTCTGAACCGGAACGCGGACGAGGTCCGCGAAGAGGTGTCGTCGATCTTCGGTCTCGAACATAAGCAGTATTTTCTCTTCTTCGGCGCGATCGAGCCGAAGAAGAATGTTGGCCGAATTATCGAAGCCTATCTCGCCAGCCAGAGCCGGCTTCCGCTGGTGATCGTCGGTCAGCTGGTCTGGAAAAACGCCAATGAGCTCCGTCTTCTCGGCGTTCCGCAGGACTTGGGGAAATCGACGCGCCAGCAACCGTTCATGGATCCGACGATCAGCCATGTCTCGAAGACCTCTTCGGTCATTCGACTGGAATATTTGCCCCTCAATCTGCTGACGTCATTGATCCGATGTGCCAGGGCAGTTGTGTTTCCTTCCCTGTACGAAGGGTTCGGCTTGCCGATCCTCGAGGCGATGCAGCTGGGCACAGCGGTGATCACCGGCAGTGAAGGCGCAAATCCGGAAGTTGCCGGCGACAGCGCATTGATCGTTGATCCGTACAATGTTAACTCGATCACGCAAGCGATCAAAGACATAGAGCATGACGACGGATTGATGGAGCACTATCAGACGGTGGGTCAAGAGCGCGCTAAGCTGTTTTCTCCAGAGAAGTACGCCGAGCGGCTTCAGGATCTCTACGCCAAGTTCAAGTGATACGTTTTGGGGATCGCACGGCGCACTCTCGTAATGAAGAAATCAAACCACCGATGACCGACCAGAAACCTTCACTGAATGATCTGCTCGCAAGAGCGAATGATGCAGCGCAGACGATGGCCGATCAAAAGGCAGCAGCACTTCTTCTCGAAGTTTGTTCCGCAGCGTCCGCCTTAATTGCAAAACAGGACGAAATCCGGAAAGAGGCATTTCGGGACGGTATTCGGGGAGCCGCCAAGGTGATCCGGAACCGGCAAGCCGCACCCGGTTCAGCGCTCTCCGAGCTGTTCACGGGCGAAGGGACCAATCCAGATGTCTTCGCGGACGAATTGTCTGGGATAGCCAGCACTAATGCCGTCACGGTCAACGACCTGCGCAAACTTCGACAGAAAATAAACACCGCGCCTGAGGGTAATGACGACATCGATAACGATATCAGGCGCGTCTATTACTCGGTGATGAGCGATCGTAATCCGACATCCGCCGATATTCTGCCGCCGGGCTCTCCGTCGCGCTCGCTCGACGTCGCCACATTCGTCATCGAAAAGATCCTGCGTGAGGGCTGGTGGACGTTGGGCAATAGCGGCGTTAATGCAAATGACAAACCAGTCGGGAAAGTCGGCCTTACGCCAACGCAAAGCTCCAAACCCCAGACGGCCGCGACGACGCCTTTGACACTGCTTTCCGCGCTTGTGCTGACGTTGATTGAAAGCAGCAAATCGCGCTGAAGCCACCGTTGCAACATGCTGAAAAGCGTTTTCGAGAGCGGGCTTTCGAATTCTCTACGCGCGCAGTTTGTCCATGCGCTTCAACTCGTTGACGTCATGCTGCAGAACCAGATTTTGCAGGATCGGGTGATCCCAGATCGTTCGGCCGGCCGGCGACGTTAACGGAGCAAGATCGAGCGGAAAGGCATCGAGAAGTGCCTGCGCATTGAAGGTCTTCGGCACCCAGGCGCTATCGATCCCAGCCATCAGGTCACCCCAATCGGTCACATTGTTGCGGTCCTGAGCGTAAACCGGCAATTCCGTCATTCCCAGTCCTCGGTAAAGGTCGATGACACGCAGATCGAGATCGCAGTTGGCGTCGAGGTTCCGGACATGAAGCCCCTGCTTCGGACCGTGCAGCGGAAAATGCAGGCACGGAATACCGTAACTTTCGGCAAAGACCATGCCATGAAGGCTCGTAGACACGATCCGATCGCAGGACAAAATCTCATCGATCTTGTCTTTGATCGACGTCATGCTGATCGGCGTCACCGTATTGATCAGGTGGATGTGATCCTTCAGGCTCTCTGGGATCGAATAGCGCTGGAGTTCGGACTTGACGTGCGTCTCGGGATTGCGATCCGTCAATTCGGACAGATGGACGATAACGCCCAACTTCCATTTCTTGACCGGCGCCGGCGCATAGAAACGCGGCAGCAACCACACCGGATCGCCATAGACACCGACAGATCCCTCCGGCCTGCCCGTCAGCAGATGCTCCGACACCGGGCCGCGTGTTGCGGTCACCGTAAAACCTTTTTCTCCGGCGCCGCTGAAGCTTTGCCAGTCGTTGCGCGGTGCGGATGGATTTTTCCACATCGACGCGCCCGTCCCCCAGAACCATACTTCTCCACCGGCAAATCCATGGCCGATCGTCCCGACGCATGCCATGCGCAGTGAATTCGATTTTGAGGGGACGCGCTCGATATCGCGGCCCGACAGAAGTGCCACCATAACAGCGCTGAGAGCATCGCCGATGTTGAGATAGTCCATGTTGGATGTGGAGCCGGCCCAGGACAGGGGAACCTTACCATGACGGCGCACATATTCGGCCAGCGCGTTTGATTTTCCGCCTGCTGCATGTGCTCTTAACGCCTTAAAGATCGACTTCACTGAGCTTCTCCTGAGATGCTGCCTCATACCCGCTTCGTACGAGCCCTTTCGCTTTTCTGCAAGACAGTCGAATGCCATCAAGAACCTGATGAGCGGTTTTGACGCCGTCTGAGGGGCGCGGCGACTCCACAAGGAGGCCCTTGTGCTGGCACCGGTCTGAACTTGACCTAGTTACGGCACGGCAACGGCCAAAATCGTCCAATCAAAGACGAGAGCCAAGGCCCCCTGCAGTGCCAGAAGGCCCACAGCGATCCTCGCTGTTACCGTCGCCACTATGCCGCCTTTAGATCGAACCTGGTCCTTCCGCTCCGCTATCTTCAGTTGTCGCTCAGCCGCCCTAGAATTGATCCTCTCCTGTATTCGGACCTGACGGCGCTTTTCACGCTTCTCCTCCGACCTAAGGCGGCGTATCTCTGAGTACGTCAGTCCCTCGCTTTCGTGACCGTTCATTCCAATCTTCAGATCCTCCTCCGTGGCGGATCTGAAGGTCTCCGCTAGTTGCTCCGAGGTCAGCCCGGGATTACAGAAAAATGTCTCAAACATCTGCATGTTGAAGCGTAGGACATGGGGATGAATGTGACGACGGTCTACTGTCCACTGGTTGTTGAACAGCCGGGTAACCGCCTCGTAACTCGGCATGTAGTGGAGGCACTCGTCTTTATCATTGTTTCTCAGGAACTCGTCCAAGGCTCCTCGGATTATAGCCTTGGATACCGCATCGGCGGTGAGACACGAAACAGGCCGAAAGGTCGCGGTAAGGGGGATAGGTGAGACTGAGAAGAGGATGTGGGCATCCGGGCGGAACTTGCGGATTATGCTGCGGATAGCTTCCAGATTGGCGAGGGTCTCTGCATGGGTTGCCACTCTAAACTTGTGGCGGCTCGGGTCATACTTGTCCTTTGGAACAGCCCTCCAGAAGACTTCCCCAGACACCTCATCGTACCATATCTCAGAGAGTCCCAGAGTGATGACGAAGAGGCCCGCGCTGTCCAGCAGCGCCTTGGTGTCCAGCCTGACGCTCTCCTCGTAGCCGAACTCCTGAGCTTTATACCCGTGCCAGAGGTCTCCCTCGGGGGCTTTATTCAGCCACGCCCATTCGAACTGCTGGAGGATCGCCGAGGTGTTCACGATCCCATCACCCATTCGAGTGATGTAAGCGCGGTTATCCTTCTTGGTGAGAACGTTGTAGCCTCGACTGTGCAGGTAGTTGCTGATGTTGGCGGCAAAACAAGACCCGAAGGCCACAATTGGCGTGTCTTTGGTGACGAACTTCGACGATGGCTCCCAGCCCTTCATCAGGTAGTCAGAAAGGAAGTTTGGCTGCGAAAATGAGTCGTTGGTGGGATGAAAATTCGTGCTCTCCCCCCTGAAGAAGGTACCAGATGCCTTCTTAACCTCACCATCCTGAACATATTCGAATAACGACAAGACCATATCTCCGGTTGCGCCAGCACATTATTCACCGAAGCGGCATAGTCAATGGAGAAACAATACGAAACGATCCGTGACACACAGATACGTGGATGAAGAGGAGGATGCTTTGTACGACAGCGTTCCCTACCGGAGACGACCAGTCAGGAATGCACCCGCTCAAGTATATGAGCCACAGCTTCTGCGGCGCCAATGAGAATTAAGCGAATGATCACGCTGATCGCCCGATAGTGGGTGACCCGCCGTCGGTCATGACGCCTAGGGAAGTGAGCGCTTTGTTACCGAAGTGATGTGCGCTGCTTATGCAACGCCGGCGCGGAGCAGGTCGTGGACGTTCAATATGCCGCTCGGGACCCCAAGGTCATCGATCAAAAACAGGACAGTGACCTTCTGCGCCTGCATGAATTCCATCGCTGCACTTGCCAGAACGCTGCCCTGGATGACCCGCGGATTGTGAGACATGACCGCGTCGACCGTTTCGAGCAGCAGATCACGCGACATGTGGCGGCGCAAATCTCCGTCTGTGATGACGCCGACCAATTTTCCAGCTTCGTCGGTGATACCAACGACACCGAAGCCCTTGGACGACATCTGGATGACCGCGTCGCCCATGGGACTGCCGAGCGGCAGGAGGGGGATCGCCTCACCCGCGTGCGCAAGCTCCTGCACCAGAAGCAGCTGCGAGCCCAGTTTGCCGCCCGGATGAAACGTCTTGAAGTCCTGGGCCGAAAAGCCGCGACGCTCGAGAAGCGCGATTGCCAGCGCATCGCCGACGGCAAGTTGCAGCATAGCCGATGTCGTCGGCGCCAACCCGTGCGGGCAGGCTTCCTGCACCTTCGGCAGGGTGATGGCGACGCTGGAATTGCGCGCCAGCAGGCTCTCGCAATTGGATGTCACCGAAATAATTGGAACGTTGAACCGCTTGGCATAGGTCAGCATGTTGCCAAGCTCGACGGTCTCGCCCGACCAGGAAAGGAGAATGAGCAGGTCTTCCGACGTGATCATGCCGAGATCACCGTGGCTCGCCTCCGTCGGATGCACGAAATAAGCCGAGGTTCCGGTAGAAGCCATGGTCGCGGCGATCTTGCGGCCGATATGCCCGCTTTTCCCGACCCCGGAAACAACGACGCGGCCGTTGCGGCGGGCGATCAATTCAACGGCATCGACGAGACTGCGCGACAGGGCCTGGTCGGCAGTGAAGTGGGCGGCAAGCGCATTGATACCATCGACGGCTGTGGCAATGGAACGTCCGATCGATTCGGCGACAGCGCGTTCCTTCGGGGTATTCACGTCAACTTGCCTGAGACCCATCATTAACGCTCCACGACCAAAAAGTAAGCATCGATTATATCGAGAGCGCTCTCAGATCAAACCAAATGGTCGAGATTTCGAAGAATTCGTGGAAAATCCTCGCGTCTTGTCCTGGGCTCCTTTGATTACTCCGGGGTAGTGGCCTCTGCGCGGCGGGCACGTGTGCTGTCACGCCTGTTCGGCCTCGTTGAAAACAGCTCTTGCGGCTACAGCGAATGACGCAATCGCGGGATTCGGCGCCGCGTTTCCTTAAAGCATAGCCATTCACCTTGCTTGCCAAGGCGTTCGCCTAGACTAGACTAGCACTACTTTGGCAGAATGTATTTTGGCGTTCTGAACCGGATTCGGCAGTGCGGACATCGTTGTGGGGCTGACGCTGATAAGAGGGTGTTTATGACCGCGCGTCGGATGGCTGGCAGTGTCGGTTTAGGCGGGCCGTGCCTCTTGGTTTTTTTCCCGCTTGGCCTTGTTTAGGCGCTGATGCTGCAGGAAGGCATAAGCGATCATTGTCATCAGTGCGTGTCGATGCAGACCTTGCCATGATCGGCCTTCAAAGTGATCGAGGCCAAGTTCTTCTTTCATTTGTTGATGCGCCTGCTCGCAGACCCATCGGGCTTTGATGGCAGCCGCCAGCTGCTTGAATGTCGCCTCGGCTGGGAGGTTGGACAGATAGTATTTGCGTTCATCGTTTGAGCGCCACTCGCCAACCAGCCAGGCTTCCTCGCCCGGCATATGCTGCTGTCCTTTGTCGAGGATACGTTGCGGATTGCCATCGGCAATTCGAACACGCAGGGCAGCAAAGCGCGCGGTCAAGCGACCTTTGGTGCCACGACGCCAGCTGAGCGTCTTCCATGTCGATGCCGCCAGCATCGTTTCGGCTGCCGTCGACAGCGTATCGGGGATTGAATGCTTGCGCGGTCGTCCATGACCAGCAACAGGAAAGATCAATGCGACATCATGGGGATAGACCTTTTGATGTTTGGGAACCCCGACAGCCCAGGTCAGGCCGCGTGCGCTCAATCCCTGGCGAAACGCCGCCGATAGACCGTAGCCTGCGTCAGCCAGCACAGTGCCAAACCGCATGCCTGTTGCGATCAGCCGATCAATCTCTTCGAGCGCAATCTCAGGCTTGGTGCGCGGTTTGCGCATCGGCTCGGGAACGCCAGCTCTTGCCATTCGATCCTTGTCACTGGTCCAACTCTCGGGCAGGAACAGCCGCAAGCCCACCGGGACGGGAACCTCGTCGCGTGCCAACGTCAAGGACACCAGTGTCTGGCAATTGGCGCGCTTGCCAAGCATCGACGCGTATTGCGGCGCGACCCCAACGGAATGGTCGCCCTTCTTCGGCAGGCCTGTGTCGTCGATCACCAGAAAGGCATCCGAAGCCCCGACGGTCCTGTCGGCCTGCACGGCCAATTCCGTCTCAAGGGGACCGGCATCCCAAATGCCATCCGAGATGAAATGATGCAGGCGGTCGTAGCGATCGGGCGCAAAGCGTTCGGCCATCGGCTCGATGCTCTTGCGATCACCCGGACCGATGAGCCCCGAAATGTAGACCGGACACATCTGCCGCCGCTTCTTGTGACCAAGCTTCTCAACGAACGGCTTCAGCCATTCCGTCAGTGCAACATCCTGCTCTGCCATCCTTCGCACCCCTGTTGAAGTGCCAAAGATGGCCGATCATCGTTAACCGAGGATTAATCTGCCAAAGTAGTTCTAGGTCCTGTTGACAAATTGACGTTCACTTTATCAATTCTGTGCTCGTTGAATGAGGCTTTGTAGCTCGGAGTACGCTTGCCAGGATGGGCCGCCGTTGGCCAAAGCCATCTTTGCAAAGCGAACAGCTTCATCGGCCTTATTGGCGACCAGTCTCATGTGTGCCAGGGCGCGGAACAGACGCGCCTCCGAAGTCCTAAGGTCTGCTGCGTAGCCATGAGGTATGGAACTGTCCGGTGCGATTTCGCGCAGCTCGTTGTCGGATGAGGTAAACCGCTCAAAGAAGCTCCTTCCCACCTTCTGGTACATTCGAGCCGCCTCGTCTACTGCGCGATCCAGCGTTGTCTGATCAGAATAGTCCCACCAGTGATCAACTCCCTCATCTGATAGTCTCCGGCCGAACTCGCAGGAACTCTCCACAATTTTCTTGGGGTCTGTGATGGCACCCGTAACGCTCGGAACCGCAATAGGCTGCACTCCCAGATTGACTGCAAACCTCCCACCAAAAACGCTGCCTTGAACATTGACCACGCAGATCATATCGCCAACAGTCGCCCGAAAAATTCTTCCCGAGCCTTTGAAGCCATCCCTCCGGAGAACTGGCGCAAAATGGTTTCTGATACTGGCTTCCAAAGACAACGCCTTTTCCAAAGTGCACTCCCCGGTTTGGTCCGCTTCGAGCAGTATTGCAGCTGTGAAAGATTCACAACTCAGCTGAAAAATGATTCAAGGTTGCTTTTAGGAGCAGTCATGATCCGGTCATTGATGTCAGATGAGGAATGGGCCTTTTTTCAGCCATTTGTTTCTCGACAAGGCGCTGGACGACGGCCCCGCGATCATCGTCTAGTCTTAGACGGTATCTTCTGGATCGCTCGCACAGGAGCGCAATGGCGCGATTTGCCGGTGGGACTTGCTGCTAGAAACACTAAATGATGCCACAGGTGTGGGCGAGACGGTCCAGATGGTCGATTCCACGATTGTCCGGGCGCACCACTGCGCCGCTGGCGCAAAAGGAGGAGTCAAAATCAGGGTTTGGGACGGTCGAGAGGCGGTTACTCGACCAAGATTCACCTACGCACAAATGCCTGCGGATTACCGATTTGCGCCGAGCTGACTGGTGGCGAAACGTCTGACTACATTGGGTTCGACATGGTAATGGCGGCTGGTGGACCTGCCGCCAAAGTCATCATCGCCGATAGAGGCTATGACTCGGATAAGATTAGGTGAAATATGGACGCCAAACGAATTGCGACTGTCATTCCTATGCGGAAAAGCCGGAAGGTCACCATTAACGTTGATGGCTACATTTATGCGATGCGCAATCGTATTGAACGGTGCTTCAACAAGTTGAAGAACTTTCGTCGGCTCGCTACGCGTTATGACAAGACCAGAGACAGCTACCTCGCATTTGTCCAGCTCGCCGCTATTCGCCTTTGGCTCAGGGAGTTTCCGATACTGCACTAGGCTGAAGCACCTTCGCCAGCGGGCCATCCTTGACGGCGAGGCGTGACCAACCCGGTGCTATCCCTTGTCGTAGTATTGCGAAAAGTTGTCCTCGCACCGAAAGGTGCGCCTCAATCGGCGGATTGGCACGTTGCTTCCAGTGGATGGAAACTTCACAGGCGCTACTTATTGGCTCGAAGATGATATCGCTTACATATTCTGCCGGGTTTGAGAACGGCAACTTCGAAGGATCGCCCCAATCTGTTGTCTTAGGAGCGGGACCGCGATTATATAACCATACGTCGCTTACGATCACCTTTGCGGCATCCATCAGATATGCATAGGCCTTGTGGCCGTCATCTTCGATAATGACCGAGAAACCTGTGCTTTCATCCAAAAGCTGCACCCAAACGTCGTCCCGTATTTCCAACCTGCTTCTCCGAATGCGTTTCTCGGCTTCCGCAAATACCTCCACGGAAAGCCTATTTGTCAACAGAACCTACTAGGCTGTTGTGGCCAGCCCGTTGGTGGTGCTTTCAGGTGCGTTGAACGCCACGACCATTTGCTCCGCAGCCCTGCGGACCCCTTCGCTCAGCGATCGGGCCTTTTGCCAGAAGACGACATAATGGTATACCGCCCCGGGCTCGAACAGGCGAAACTCCAAACCAAAATGGTTATATTCCCGCGCAACGATTTCGTTCGTGATGGATATTCCGACGCCGGCCGCGACGAACCCGGCATCGTGCCCGTTCGCATCATACTCGACAGCAATGTCAGGTTTGACCCCCATGTATCGGAGAGCATTGACGTTCATCTGGTGGGCGGAGAACTGCGGCTCGATATCGATGAGGGCTTCTCCAAGAAGGTCCTCCGGTGTTATAATCTGCTTCGACAGGAACCTGTGATCCGGCGGAAACAGACAAACATTTCTGGCCATGCCAACCGGCGTCCATTCGAAGATCCGGTCGTCCAATGGCAATCGAGAGATACCAAGGTCGGCCCGGCCGGTGAGGACGTGATCTGCAACCTCGGAATAACTACCGGATTTCAGCTGTATCGAACACGCTGGATAGATCTCGCGAATTGTCTTGACGGCACGAGGAACAACGCCCAGCGAGAATATGCCTGGCGCGGCAATGCCGATGACGTGCGAGTCGTTCCCCTTGAGGGCGGCGATGGATTTTTCTACCCGATCCAGTCCTACAAACACCGCATCGACGATCCGCAACAACTCCCAGGCCTTTTCGGTTGGGATCAGGCGGCTGTTGTCCCGCCGGAACAGCGTGAATTCGATTGCCGCCTCGAGTTGCTTGATATTCTGACTGATCGCGGGTTGGCTCACGCGCAACGCACGCGCAGCAAGCCGCATGGACCCAGAGCGCACAACCTCACGTAACATCTGCAGCTGACGCAGCTTGAGGCCCGAGCCATCACTGTCCACGTGAAAACCTCCTTGCTGGCTGCTCTTCAACAAACGCCGTCGGACGCTGCACGATAAGCTGCGCTTATCAGAATCTTTTTCCATCTTATAAATTGACGGCGCCATTGCAACGTATATTTTCTAAATAACAGATGAATAACTACCGATTATCGACGATTTGATTTGCATCCTATGGTTATATATTTGCAATGACGACCTATTTGGTTAGATTTTACTCGAAATAGAAACACAAATACATGAGGGGTAAACTTGAGCGCGCTTTTTGATCAATTTCTCTACGGCCTCCTGAACACGGTTTCTGTTTTTTTCTTGAGCGGCATCCTGGGAACGGTCCTGGGATTGTTGACGGCAATTGTAAACGCATCCGAAAAAGGCATCGGATCGCGTGTCGGCCGTGGCTACACCAGCCTGGTTCGAGGTATCCCAGAGTTGCTGATTATCCTGGTATTCTATTTCGGCGGCACCGCCGCCATAAGCGCCGTTGTCGGAAGTTATGTTGAAATCGATGCGCTTGCCGCAGGCGTCATCGCCCTAACAATCGTGTTTGGGGGCTATTCGGCTGAAGTCTTTCGCGGGGCAATCAACGCAATCCCGGCAGGCCAGACAGAGGCCGCGGGGTCCTTGGGTTTATCGCCCTGGCAGGTCTGGACTCTCGTCATCATCCCACAGATGATCCCTACCGCCCTTCCGGGTTACGCTAACCTTTGCATATCCTTGATCAAGGACACGTCGCTGATCTCTGTCGTCGGGCTCACCGACGTCATGCGTGTCGCCTACGTCGGTGCCGGATCACTACGCGCTCCCCTTCCATTTTACCTCGCAGCGTCGGCCATCTATCTCGCCCTCACGAGCCTTTGCCTTCTCTCTTTTGCCCTCATGGAGCGGCGGTTTTCTAGCCAGTATGCAACGGGGGGCGCGGAGTCATGAACCTCGCTGTCATCTACGAGGCGCTGGCGACGCTTCCCTCTGGCCTGGCTCTCACCTTCACCCTGACAGCCGCATCGCTCATTGCCGGGTTTTCGCTATCGGTACCGCTGGCAATCCTGCGTGTGTCAAGAAGAAAGTGGCTGTCCTTTCCGGTGCTTGCCTATACGTATGCCTTTCGCGGCACGCCGCTGCTGGTCCAGCTTTTCCTTGTCTACTACGGCGCCGGACAAATATCGTTTGTTCGGCACGGCGTTCTTTGGCCTCTGATGCGTGAACCATTCTGGTGCGCGCTGCTCGCCTTCACGTTAAACAGCACCGCCCATGCGACGGAGGTCTTTCGGGGTGGAATTCAGGCCGTACCACGCGGGCAGATCGAGGCTGCAAAGGCTCTTGGTCTGACCCGGCTTCAGACTTTCCGACTGATCACATTTCCACTGATGATGCGGATCACACTGCCCGCTTATACGAATGAAGTCATTGGCATGCTGAAGGCAAGCTCGCTCGCAAGCACGATCACCTTGCTCGAGATCACCGGTTTGGCGCGAAAACTGGTTTCGGCAACCTTCGCCCCATACGAAGTATTCCTCGTAGCTGGCGCGCTTTACGTCGGTCTCACATTCGTTGTCGCGACGCTCTCGGGCGCGCTTGAACGACACTGGAACGTCGCGAATTACGCATCTGGCACTCAGGTGCGCGGCCGTGACGCCGATATCACGGTTCCCAAGCGCCTACAGGACGGACGATTGCGCATGACGAACTCTCAATCCATCAATCAATAAAGGGAACTGACATGAGAAAATCAGTCGCGATTTCTGCAATCCTCTATCTTTCGCTCGGCATCACAAGTCTTACTGCCGCAGAAAGAAAATCACTCACCATTGCATCGGAAGGAGCATCGCCGCCGTGGAACGCGATCGGATCCTCGGGTGAGCTTACCGGTTTCGACATAGATGTCGGAAAAGAGCTTTGCCGACGGATGTCACTGGACTGCGAATTCGTGCCGCAAGACTGGGATGGTATCATCCCTGCCCTGACGGTTGGAAAATTCGATGCAATCATGTCGGGAATGGCGATAACAGAGAGGCGGAAGAAATCGATCGCTTTCTCGCAGCCCTATGCCGGCGGTTTCAATCAACTCGTGGTGCGCAAAGATCTCAACCTTCCGCCAACTGACACATCGCAGAAACTGGACCTTACTGAGATTGACGCCGGAAAGAAGCAGACCCTGGACCAGTTGAAAGCAGCTCTCAGTGGAAAGACTTTTGGCGTTCTGCGGTCCTCCAACTCCGAGGTTGTTCTCAACGCGTTGTTCGGCTCAGTTGCGACGGTCAGAGGCTATGATTCCCAAGACAATTTGCATCTCGACCTTAGCGCAGAACGGATCGACGGTGGTCTTGCGGACTATTTCACCTGGAAAACATTCCTGGACAGCGAGGACGGCGATATTGCCGCGTTCTATGGTCCGCAACTCTCCGGGGGAGCGTGGGGACCGGGCGTAGGCGTGGGCACACGCCTAGGGGATCCCGATCTTGTTGCCGCATTCGATGCCGCTATTGCGGCAGCCAGAGCCGACGGAACGCTCAAGCGGCTGAGCGTTCAATGGTTTGGTATCGACGTCTCCCCGTCATCATTCCGGTGACCGCTGACCTTCGCTAACAGTATGCCGTGAAATACCATCCGGCATTTCACTTTCAAGCTTACGGGATCTAAAATGGGTTCTTCGTTTACGGTAGCCGTGACTGGCCAATCGCTCATCCGCCACGACCTTCGCGCTGTCGTCGATCCCCGGTTCTTGGCCGTTATCGACATCATCAAGGCGGCCGAAGTCTCCATCACAAACTTTGAGATGACAGTCTATGGCCGACACGGCGGCTGGCCGATGAAGGGTTCTTATTTTGGCTGTGCCCCGCCCGAGGTCATGGCAGCGCTGAAGTTCATCGGTTTCAATACCGTGGCCCTTGCAAATAATCATGCCTTCGACCTCGGTCCATCCGGGGTCCTGTCGACCCTGGAAGAGGCAAGCGCGAATGAATTTCTTCATGCCGGGATAGGAATAGACAGACAGCACGCCGGCAGGGTGATCGACAAAACATTCCCCGGCAACAACATCGGATTGATCGCTATGGATGCCGGACCCGGGCTTTCTATCATGTATGCAGACGATTCAGGAAAGGGACGCCCTGCACGACCGGGCGTCAATCAACTCAAAGTTTCACGACTGTTTGAAGTCGAGCCGCCGGTCTTCAACTTCCTGAGAGATTTGCAGGAGAACTTTCAAAGCAGCTATCTTGAGCGTGCAAACTACGCTCAGCCAGAAGATCCGCCAAATGTTGCCGGGGCCAAGGAAATCGACTTCTATGGAACGATTTTCCGGCGGTCCGACCGAAATTTACGGCGCATCCTAGTCGATCCGCGCAGTGCACTGACCCAGCTCGCAGAAATCAGGAGGTCGGCCGCGCGAGGCACCTTTGTGATCGCTTATCTTCACCATCACCATTGGGAGCCGGACTGGCGCATTGTCCCAACCTGGGTCCAGGAATTTGCCCGTTTGTGTATCGATGCTGGTGCTCGGATGTTCGTCAGCCACGGAGCACCTGTTCTTCAAGCGATCGAGATTTACAGAAAAGCCCCGATCTTTTATGGTCTGGGCAATTTCCTCTTCCATGCAGAAAATGATGAAGAGGAGTGGAGTCCGCGAGAAGTTTGGGAAAGCGTCATCGCCTCGTGTGTGTTTGATAGGGACGGCGCGCTACGAAGTATTGACCTTCACCCGATCGTCATTGGAGGAACGGAGGCGCTTAACGATCGGCAAAAAACGCGCCTCCCCTTTCCCATTCTGGTTCACGGCGCAACAGCTCAAGACATTTTGGTTGGGCTTGCTGATCGTTGCCGGATGTTCCAAACGCATCTCACTCGTGATGGAAACCTTGGCCAAATCAATGTTGCGGACATGGAAGAAAGAGGATGGTCTGGGTCCTCCGAGTCACCTTGCTAACCTAGGGTCAGGACCTATTAATTTCGTTTGAAATGTGATTCAGAGTCTCCATTGAAGGAGGTCCTGATGGGTGATTTGTTCCTGCTAAGCGAGCGCCAAATGGCTCGAATATCTCCGCATTTTCCGCTTTCTCATGGGGTTGCGCGGATGGACGACCGGCGCGTCGTCAGTGGCATCGTCTATGTGATCCGCAATGGTCTGCACTGGAAGGATGCACCTTCGCACTATGGGCCACATAAGACGCTCTAAAACCGCTTCATTCGCTGGAGCCGGCTCGGCGTGTTCGACAGGATTTTCGCCGCTTTGGCCGGGGAAGGCCCCCAGCCTGAGCGCATCATGATCGACGCAACACATCTGAAGGCCCACCGCACCGCGGCAGGCCTTCTAAAAAAGGGGATGTTCCCCGTCGTATCGGGCGAACCAAGGGCGGACTGAACTCGAAGCTCCATGCCGTCTGCGATGATCACGGCCGGCCGATCATCATGCTGCTCTCTGAAGGCCAGATCAGCGACCACAAGGGCGCCCGGATCGTGCTCAACGCATTGCCCAAAGCAGATTGCCTCATTGCAGCTACGACAGCACCTGGTCCGCCAAGAGCTTCTCGCCACGGGAATCGAGACTAGCTGCCCACTTCACCTGGAACACGCAGTTGCTCTTCCAGCTCTTCCTCGGCGATCGAGTTCACAAGGGCTATGACCCGGCTGCGAACGCGCTGCGGCAACTGAAGAACATTCTCAATCAACCGACGGCCTTCCGCGGTTGAGATGTAGGCGATGCGCTCATCAATGTTGCTGACCACGGGCCCCGCATTTTCGCCCTCCGGTTCTGGAAGGCCCTCAAACAGCTTGGCCACGGGCATTTTCAGGCAACTCGCGACTTCATAGAGCATGGAGGCGCTGACCCGGTTCTTGCCGTTTTCGTATTTCTGGACCTGTTGAAAGCTGACGCCGATCCCGGCTGCGAGATCACTTTGCGACACATTGGTTTGGATCCTGCGGATGCGGATCTGCTGACCGACATGCCTATCTACAGGGTGTTTTAGATTATCTATTTCGCGTGTTTGACGCGACATGGCGGACTTTTGCGGCCTGAACTGAGCTTTTGGTCCTCGACGATCCATCTCCTGCCTTCCTCCAGTTCTCACTTCTTGAGCATCACAGCACCTGCGGCTTCTTAGCTACAAAGCTCTATGCTATGCCCTATTGTAGAGTATACTCCGTAGCTAAATACTCATCAAGCCGCTGTTCTCTCGACTATGGAAATTCGAGAGGTGTTTGCGCGAAATTTGAAAGCTATGCGGGAGGCTAGAGGCTTCTCGCAGGAGGAACTCGCTCATCGAGCTGGGATTGACCGCACGTATGTCAGTTCATTGGAGCGATGCGTTTACAACGCAAGCATTGACGTAGTGGACCGCCTTGCCCGGGCTCTTGACAGGGAAGCAGCGGAACTACTCAAGCGCTAACCGTAGCGGGTAAGTGAGGATCTTTTCTGAGGGGCGTATACGAGCAAAAGCAACGTGCCCGGTTCTTCGAGGAGCGCAAATGGTTCGGCAGCCGAAGAAATTTCCGCACGAGATTTGTCACAAGATTCAATGACTTCACTGTGAGGGTAGACTGCAGCGTCGAGGGTTAATCGACGACAGGCTCGGCCCGCCATACTGGAGAACGAAGCTCAGCGTGAAATCAAGATAAGGCCCAATAGGCAGACGCTGGACTTGCTTTGCCTGACGCAAAGGCTTCTGCTAACCCAGCCCACAGTGGATCCTGCGTAAAGCCCGATAATGGGCCACAAGCCTCTTCCAGATTTAACCCACCATAGTCATCGAGCAGTGCGGAAATCCCAGCCTCCTCGATCAATGAGAACGGTTCGGCCGCCGCAGAGATGACCCGATGCCCCCATGCACCTGGCCTGACGTCCCGGGAAAGCGTCACCAAAAGCGAGCGATCCGCCCCATTCTTCCGCAGCGCATTGCAGACGGCATATCGCATCAACGGATAATAAACCACATGGCGACTTCCCCCGAGAACGCGTACGCCGGGCAACATGGACGTTACGATGAACATCAGTAGGAGATTCGGCACGATCGTGCGGCTTCGCAAGGCGTCAACAAGACTCGTTGCCGAAAACGGGATTACCAATTTTGCTTGCGTCGAAGCCCGAAGAAACGCGCCGTCCAACCAAAGAGGAAACAGCTTGCCGTCGTCACAGCCCCAAAAGAAGTGCGTTGAATTTTTCAGCCATCCGCGCCAAGCGGTCCCGGCCAACTGGTCGATTGAGGCGAGCACCTCCGACGCGAGCGTTCTGTCCTCGATCAGGCGTAGGCGCAACCAGGATTGCTCATCGCAAAGATGAGCAATGACGAGATCGGCGACGTCGTCATCGTCAAGCTGAAGAAAATCCGCGCACCCTTTGAAATAGTGATCCCAAAGGCAGCGGTTCGCATTCTTGATCGCTTCAGCAGCCGACGGAAAGTCCGAACTGGGCAGAATGCGCATGAGACGTACAATGGCCTCGGGCGCGTGGCCAGGCAGATCGGCATTTTGCAGACGAAACCCATAGCGATCGTTCTTGGCAAGAATGCTGTATGGGATCATCTTACGGCGCGAAAGGCCAAAGACGTTGATCGCCTGCCCATCAAGATTCAGCCACGCAGGCCCCTTACGGCCGCGCTCGACAAACTTAACAGTCGAACAAGCATAAGAAATGTAAGATTGCCTTCTGTGAGCGTTCAGGCCCATCAAGCTGAAAAGGTGGGTATAAAATGCGTCAGGTTCGATCAGCAGATGAAGGTGAGGACCGGTCTGCATGACCGGAAAGGCCATGATTTCAGTTTCAAACCGTGAAACCTGCGGCTCGGCAAAACCCCTAAGGCGCGCAGCCCGTCCAATCCAAGAACGGAGTAAGGACATCGCGTGATGACGTATGGTGCAGTCCGGACTCAATGGAGCCACATCAAACGCTGCCTTTGCATAATCGCGGACCGGAGTCTGCTGATACGAGCGTGCCCAAGGGAATAACTCGAACATAAGCGCGAGGATATCTCCTTTGGAAACCGCGTCCCCCTCGGATAGTGGCTGCTGGTTCATGTTGAAATGGGCCGATCCACCACCGGCGCTCCTCTTTTCAACGTCAAGAGAATGATTGCGAGAGCGACGGCAAGCATGAGGAGGCCGAAGAACCCGAAAACGGCCGAAGGCCGGACCGCATTCCCCAGAAGCGTAATGAGACCATATACGAAAAGCCCGACGGCCACACACACGGTGTGTATTTGGCTACGAGCGCGGCCCAATTCACGATTGGGGACCACATGTTGCACCTCGGCATCGATCAAAACCCGCGCGACGTTGTAGCTTACGCCCAAGATCGTCATCTGCACCAGCGCGAGGATGATATTCGGGAGGAACAAAAAGCCGGCGAGGACAATCCCTGACAGGCATAAATGGACTGCGATACCGAGCCCCTTCCCGCATGCGCTGTAAATCGCGAGAAGGACGCAGCCCGCAATCGACCCTGCGGCCCATGCCGCCTCGAGGTAACCAAATTGTAGCGCAGTGCCGTTCAGTTCTTGGAGGACAAAGGCCGACCCCAGAACGCTGACGAGCATGCCCATCGCGTATATTAACGCGTAACAGAGGGCGCTCATTCTCAGCGGTCCAAGCGGCAGAATGGCAGGCAGGGCGCGTCCTTGCTGAAGACAGTCGCCATGCACCGCGGGGGTGGCGAACGCCCGAGGCACTTGAAAAGTGTACAGCGCCAACATTCCCGAGAGGGAAAGTGCAAAGCAAGCCAACGCAAAAAGGAAGCAGTGTTCTCGGGTCGTCATGCTGAGGAGCAACCCCGCGGCGAGTGCTGCAAGCAGATTGCCGAACTGCATACCGATATATAAGAGCGAGTTGAACGCGATCAGATGGCTACGCTCCGTAAGCGAGGGAACGAGGGCCTGTAGGGAGGTGAGATATGTTCTATCCAGAACCGCGTAGAGAACCCACGATATAAAGAGGATACCCAGCGGATCGGCGTAATGGAGCCCCAAGCTGCTGGCTGCCATCAGCACGAGGCGCAAAAAATCGCAGGCTATACAAATGATCTTCCGGTCGAACCGGTCAACCAACGCGCCGCCAAGATTCGTTGTGAGAAGTTCTGCCATACTTCCAAGCCCTAGAAGTATGGCGACGGCGCTTGGGCCATGACTGGAGTCCGCGGCTATCCAAGCGGCGACTACGAAGTAAGCATTGCGGCCAGCGGCGCCTGAGGTAACGCAGAGAAAAAAAAGCTGGCGTTCGGAGCTTCGTCGAGCAATAGCGGCATACGTCATGAAATCAGGTCCATTAGTTGCCTCAAGTGATATCGAGCGGTACCAAACGCCGCCTGCGTTAGATTAGCGCTCGCCTAATGGACTCGGCTTTCACAATCTTGCTGTTGTTTGAGACAAAGGCGACCTATTCCCTCCATGCCTTTCGATATGCGATCGGGGGAACGCCAAGTTGGCGATTGAAACTTGTGGACATATGGCTAGCACTTGAATAGCCGCAAGCCAGCGCGATTTCCGTTATTGAAATGTCGGTCGTCCGGAGTAAATCGCTTACGCGCTGAAGCCTGCTGCGGTTGAGGTAGGCGTGGGGGGAGTGGCCGGTAGATTGCTTGAACGCACGGCAAAAATGGAAAAGACTGAGACCAGCATCCTCGGAAAGCTCCGTAAGAGTGATCGCCTGATCGGTCGAGAGGTTGATCTTATCCACGATGCGCTTAAGCACCGTCGGCGCCAGCCCTCCCTTTGAGATCTTGTGTGTGATGTTCGACCGGCGCAACAA